>JACPSH010000018.1 GCA_016193395.1 Gammaproteobacteria bacterium | reverse complement strand
TCCTGTACGGCCTGTCGCTCAGCAATCACTGGCCGTTGATGCTGCTGTCCACCCCGGCATTGGCCGCCGTGCTGTGGCCGAAACGCCGGCAAATGGCAGGGCAGGCGCCGGCCCTGCTTGGCGTCCTGCTGCTCGGGCTTACCCCGTATCTGTGGATGGTCTACCGGTCGCAGGCCTCCGAGATCAGCCTGGCCGGCCCGATCGGGAACTGGTCCGAGTTCTGGGATTATGTCCGCCGGCGCGGATACGCCAGTGTCGATCAGAGCGTGACGGCCGGCTGGCTGGACAAACTCCGGTTTGCCGGTTTCGCGCTGCGGGAAACAACGGGCCAGTTCGGCCCGCTCGCCGGCCCGTTGATGGCGTGGGGCGTCATCCGCCAGGCACGCGAATGGCCGCTGCACGTGTGGCTCGCGCTGGCGCTGCTTTTCCTCGGCAGCACATTCGTGCTCGCCAGTCTGCTGGGTTTCGATTATGACCTCGTGAACCGGAATGCTTTCCTCGTCTACCCGCTGACCGCATACGTCGCGGCCATATTGTGGACCGTGCTGGGCCTCAAGGCCCTGGATGAGTGGTTGTCCGCGCGAAGCGGCGCCACGGTCCGCCGTGGATTGGTCCGCTACGGCGCCGCCGTTTTGCTGGTGCTCTCGATCTGGATGAGCAACGCATCCTCCAATCTGCGGGCGCGGGACACCTGGGCCGAAGACTATGCCGCCGCTACCCTGATGACCTTGCCGCCACAATCCATATTCTTCATGTTCGGGGAGCAGGTGGCTGGACCGGTCGGCTACCTGAATCGGATCGAGGGGCTGCGGCCGGACATCACCCTGATGTCAGTGAACGGGATGCTGTTTTCGAACCGCCTGTTCCAGCCCGGGTCGTGGACGCTCGAAGGCGCAAGGCCCGTCATCGAGAAGTTCATCACCGATACGGATCGGCCGATTCATTATTTTCCGTTTCTTCCGCAGCGCTTCGGCAGCGTCTTCGGCGGGCTGCATTTCGGGATCGTGCGGGACGGCCCTCCCAATCTGCGGCGCTTCGCGGCAGACAGGCCCGTGATGGAATTTTTCGAACGCATGTTTGTCCACGGCGAACCGCGCGACACGAGCCAGCTCATCCACTTCCGTTATCTGACGGGCTGGTACTGCCATCTGGCCGCGGGGATTGTTGAGCACGCGACCGGCCGCGCAGCCGGGAGCGAATTTTCCAGCCGGCTTGAAAGCCGGTGCAGCGGATACTACGGACTGCTGCGTCGGGCAGAAGCCATGCTCGCGAAGGAGAAGCCGGATGTCGTCGCCATTCGCGATCTGTTGCGACGCGCGGAAAGGCGCAGCGACGAGGCCGCGCAGGTGCGCGACCTCGCGACGCTGTACTATCTGGTCGGCAAAACCTTCCAGGTTGCGGGGGATCAGCGTATGACAGAGCTGTTCTATCTCAAGTCATTATCGAAGTTTCCCAGCCCGACCAACCCCGCAAACGAATATTTCCAGACACCGCGCCGGGCGCCGGGCGCCGATTGAAGCATGTCCGCGGAGGCCACTCTTACGCCTGCCGGCCCAGTCGAGAGCGGCGTTTCATCCCATGAATGGAGATCCCGGCGCCTGCAACTTGCGTGCTTCGCCGCGGCCGCTCTTTATTTCGAGCTTGCCGTCATTCGCTTCACTGCGGCGGAAGTCCTGTACCTGGGTTACTTCAGCAACTTCATCCTGATCACCGCGTTCGTCGGCCTGGGGGTCGGTTTCCTGTCGCTGCGGCGGGGGATCATCCTCGACGACATCATTCCCTTTGCGCTGCTCTTCATCTTTTCCCTGGTGCTGGTTTCCGAATTCGACGTGAACATCCTCCGCGATCACTTCGGGCTGTTCTTTTTCGGCAACATTTCCGGCCGGGCCGGACTGCCCGGCGCGCTGCTCATGGTGATCCTTTTCCTGTCCACGGCGGCGTTCTTTGCCGCGATCGGCGCGCGCGTGGCCAGGACGTTCGCACTGTTCGAGCCACTGCAGGCCTATTCCTGGGACATTGCCGGCAGCCTGGTCGGCATCGGACTGTTTTCCCTGCAAAGCGTCATTGCCACCGGACCGGCAGTATGGGTATTGACCGGCACGCTACTGCTGGTCCTGGGCACGCTCTGCGACCACTCGGCGTCCGCGCTGCGATCCGCCCTCAAGCTGGTCGTGAGTTCCCTCTGCGTGGTTATCCTCATCCTCAGCGCCGACCGGGGCCTGCCGACCGTCTGGTCCACCTACCAGAAACTGACCATCGAGGAGATGCCCGGCACGAGGGTCAAGGCGCTGTTCGCCAACGGCATACTCCATCAATTCATGAATCCCACCACCGTGGCGCGGCAGACTTACTACGCCCTGCCATACCGGCTGGCGCGCGAAGCCGGCGCTGGCCTCGACCGGGTGCTGATCATCGGCGCGGGCACCGGCACCGACACCGCAATGGCCCTGGAAAGCGGCGCGCGGCACGTGGACGCCGTCGAGGTTGACGGCCGCATCGTCCAGTGGGGAAGGGCCCTGCATCCTGATCGGCCGTTCCAGGACGAGCGCGTGCGGGTGCACGTCACGGACGGCCGCAAGTTCCTGCACGATTCCGCCGATCGCTACGACCTGATCGTCTTTGCGCTTCCGGATTCGCTGGTGCGGCTGTCGGCGATGGCAAGCGTGCGGCTCGAATCGTTCCTGTTCACGACCGAGGCGTTCGCCTCCGTCAGGGATCATCTCGCGGATCGCGGCGTGTTCGTGATGTACAACCAGTACCGCTGGCAGTGGCTGGTAGACAAGATCGCCGCGATGGTGGACAGCGTCTTCGGCAGGCCGCCGGCGATCGTCGTGCAGGGATCGACCACCGTCATCGCGGTGGGCGCCGGTTTGTCCGGTTCGGCGCCGGATCGCGGCGGGTTCGAACGCCTGGCGAGCGATGACTGGCCGTTCGTCTACATGCAGAAGCCGGCTGTACACTGGCTCTACATCGGCATGATCGCCATGTTCCTGGCCACTTCGCTCGTCGCCGTGCGCTTCCTGGCGCCGGCCGGAACGCTGCGCCGCCCGGATCTCGCGTTTTTCTTCATGGGAATGGCCTTCCTGCTGCTGGAAACCAGGAGCCTGGCGTTCTTTTCCCTGCTGTTCGGGACGACGTGGCTGGTCAACGCCCTGGCGTTCGCGGGGATACTGCTGTCGGTCCTGGTCGCGAATTTCGCCGTGCAGCGCCTGCGCCTCCGCGCGCGGCGGGGCATCTACGCCGCCCTCTTCGCGAGCCTGCTCGTGGCCTACCTGGTTCCGGCACACGTGCTGCTCGGCTTCGACCCGCCTGCCGTCCGCTACGCGGCCGCGGTCATCCTGATGTTCGCGCCGATTTTCTTCGCGAACCTTTTCTTCAGCCGCGAATTCCGCGACGCGGACGAAGGCACGCGCGCCTTCGGCTGGAACCTGCTGGGCGCGGTCGCCGGCGGCGGCCTGGAGTACCTGTCGCTGGTGCTGGGCTTCCGCAATCTCCTGTGGATCGTCGCGTTCTGCTACCTGGTGGCCGCGGTGACCACCCGCCGGGGATCCCCTCGGTACGCATGAATCTCGGCATCCGCACCGCGCTTTACGTCGCCCTTGCCATGACGCTGCTGGCGGAGCCGTTCGGGCCGCTCGGGCTCGGACCGTCCCCGCACGAGCAGCTCCTCGCGCTGTTCGCCCCGCCGTTCAATGCCTATTCCATTTCGACGCTGGCGTTTCATTTCTGGGTGCTGCGCTTCTGCTACCGGCCGTCGGCGCCGGAAGGGATCGCGGCGCTGTCCGTGACCGGACTGTTTCTCGCCGGCTGCGCGCTGGCAGGCGTCGGACAGGGGTTGCCGATCTGGTACCTGGGCGCGCTCCCGGCCGGCGCCCTGGGGCTGGTCAGCCTCGCATTGCTGGTGCAGCAGCGCCTGCGCGGCGTTCCCGAGTGCGAGTACGCGCATGGCAAGCTGCTGGCCGCCTGCGGGCTGGTCGTGCTCATGCACCTGAACGTCGAGTCCTGGCTTGCGCTCACGTCCGCCCTGCATCCGGCGACCTTCGACGGAGCCGCGTTCATTTTCGACAGCGCGCTCGGATTCCAGGCGAGTGTCTGGTTCGCGCAGCGGTTCGCCGAATGGCCAACCTTCGCCACGCCGTCGACGCTGGCGTACTTCTCGGTTGCTTATGGCTTCTCCGCGCTCTACGGACTGCAGCTCGCCGCCCCGGAGCGGGCGCGCGCAAATATCATCACGTTCATCATCCTGTGCTGGTCGAGCGCCTATCTCCTCTATCATTTCTGTCCCGTGGCGGGGCCGAAGTACGCTTTCGGCGCCGATTTCCCCGGCAATCTCCCGGTAAGCGGCGAGACGGTGCGGACGAGCTTCAGCGTGCCGCCGGCGCCGCGAAACGCGGTCCCGTCGATGCATTTCGGCTGGGCGCTCGGCATTTTCATCAGCGCCCTCTCGTTCGCGTGGCCGGTTCGCGTCGTGTTCGGACTCCTGCTGGCGCTGAATGCGGCGGCAACGCTTGGCCTGGGCGAGCACTACCTGGTCGATCTGGTCATCGCCTTCCCGTACATCGTCGCCATGTACGCGTTGTGCCTGCGCCCTGGAGCGGCCGCGCCGGGCACGGTCCGCAATGCCGTCGCATTCGGCCTGGGCTCGACGTTCGCCTGGATGGCAGTGTTGCGGGACGGGGCGCGGTTCATGGATGCACACCACGCGTTGGCCGTGCTCGCGGTCGTCGCCACGCTGGTGGGCGGCTGGAAGTTCCTGGTGCCGCTGCTGCAGCCGCGCGGCAGGGCGGACGCCGCTCCTGTCCCCGCGTCGGCGGAAGCCGCGCCGGGCCCGGGCAATGCCGGCAGAACCGTCGTCGTGCTGTTCGTTCTGTCCGGGTTTGCAGCGCTGGTCTACCAGGTGCTGTTCGCGAAAATGCTGTCGTCTACCTTCGGCAGCGCGGCCACCGCCACGCAGACCGTGCTGGCCACGTACATGGGCGGCATGGCGCTCGGGTCATGGCTGGGCGGCCGGATCGCCGAACGGCGGTCCGATCCGGTGCGTGTCTACGCGTACTGCGAGATGGCCATCGCGCTGTATTGCCTGGCGACGCCGTGGATATTCGCCGGCGTCCATTTCCTTTATCTGCGCTGGGCCGTGTCGTTCCGCGCTGATGACCTGGTGCTCGTATGGGTGCAGTTGCTGCTGGGCGTGCTGGCGCTGCTGGTCCCGACGATCCTGATGGGCATGACGCTGCCCGTGCTGGTGAAGCACATCCGTGGACACGCCTCGTCGATCGGCATGCCGGTGGCCGCCCTGTATTCAGCAAACACGCTGGGCGCGGCATTCGGTGCGCTGCTCGCCGGCTACGCGCTTATCCCGGCATTCGGTCTGACCCACACCGTGCGTCTGGCCGCTTGGTTGAATCTGCTGGTCGCGGGCGCGGCGATCGTGATCTTCAGGCGTCTTCCCGTTCCGATCGCCGCCGAGCCCGGCACGACGGACCGTGATCCCGCTCCGCCGGCGCCGCGGGCGCGTCAGGCGGGTTTCCTTGCGCTCGGGATCCTGGGATTGTCCGGCGTCGTCAGCCTCGGCCTCGAAGTCGTGTCGATTCATCTCCTGGCGATTGTCGCGGGCAACAGCGTGTACGCGTTTTCGTTGATGCTGTTTGCGTTCCTGATTGGCCTGGCGGCGGGCGCGGAAACGACGCGCCGGCTGATGCGCCGCGCGCTGCAGCCGGAATTGCTCGTGTCGCTCGCCCAGTTCGGCCTGGCATTGTCGTTGCTCCTGGGCGTCTTCCTCTGGGAACAGATCCCCGCTTACTTTGCGACTTTCGACGGTTACCCGCTGACCCGGAGCTTCGGGGCGCGCGAGACGGTGCGCGCGCTGGTCTGCTTCGTCGCCATGTTCCCGCCGGCCTTTTTCATTGGCGGCTACTATCCGGCCTGCCTGCAGATTGCCGGCGAAGCCTTTGCGCGTGGACGACTCCAGGCGACGGGTTCGGCGATCGCGCTGAACACGCTCGGCAATATCGCCGGCGTGCTCCTGGTCGGATTCGTATTTCTGCCCGGCGTGGGCGCGCTGCGTTCCCTCCACCTGCTGGCGCTGGTTTCGTTTGCCCTCGGCTGGGTGCTGTTCCTGTATCTGCCTCCGGGAGGACGGCGCGCCGTTGTCGCGGCCGGGATCGCCGTGGTGGCGCTCCTTTTCGCGCAACCGCGCGATTTCGACTACGACCGGCTCTCGACCGGCGCCAACGTGTATTTCCGGGCAATCTATTTCGGGCCGGTGATCGACCATGCCGAAAGCCTGGACGGGGGATTGACCACGGTGCACCGGGCGCAGATCCCGGGACGCCCGGAACCGATCAGGACCCTGCTCACCAACGCCAAGTTCCAGGGCACCGATGATCGACTGGGCGAGATGATTTCGCAGACCGGGTACGCACTGACGCCGCTCATGCACTCGGGCGGGCGCGACGCGGCGCTGCTCATCGGCTTTGGCACCGGGGCCACCGCGGCCGTGCTCTACGACGCCGGGTTCGCGCGCCTCGACCTGGTCGATCTCAGCCGCGACGTGTTCACGCTCTCGTCGCGCCACTTCGCGGGCGTGAATCGCGGCGTCATCGCGAAGCCGGGCGTGGAAACCTTCGTCACGGACGGGCGGAACTTTCTCGCCCTGACGGACCGGCAATACGACCTGATCTCCATGCAGCTCTCCTCAATCTGGTTCGCGGGCGCCGCGGCGCTCTACAACCAGGAGTTCTACCGGCTGGTCCGCGCGCGCCTGCGGCCCGACGGCGTGTTCAAGCAGTGGATGCAGTTGCACCACATCACGCCGGTGGAACTGGGATACATCCTCGGCACGGTGCGCGCGGAGTTCCGCTACGTCTGGCTGTACCTGGTCCAGGAACAGGGGATCATCGTCGCCGCGAACGATCCGGCCGCCCGTCCGGACGAACGCCGGATGGCGCTGATCGAGGCGAACGCGAAATTGCGGCAGACCATGCAGGCCTTCTTTACGAGCACGGCATCGCTGCTCGATTCCCTGCTGCTCGCCCCCGAGGCCGTGGACAGGCTGTTGCGGGATTTTGCCGGAGGCATCGAACTCCCGGTGTCCACCGACGACAACGCGGTCCTGGAATACCGGACGCCGAAGGGGAATGTCCTCGACACGGACGGCTCGTACCGGCAGAACACGAAGTGGCTCGGCAGTTACCGATGACGGCCATGGTTGAACGGGCAGTATTTCGGACCGCGGGATCGTGGCACGGCCTGGCGGTATTTGGCGCGGTGATGGCGACCTATTACTGGAGCGCGCCGCGCGCGGTGGTGCTGGAAGACGATGGGCTGTTCATCGTTTCGGCCTATTTCAACGCCATCGCCCATTCTCCGGGGTATCCGCTCTACACGGCCCTCGCGCACGTCGCAACTCTGGTGCCCGTCGGCTCCGTTGCGATGCGCGTGCATATGTTGAGCGCGCTGTTCGGCGCGCTGGCGTGCGTCGCGATCTTTCACATCGCGCTGCGCCTGTTCGAAAGTCGGTGGTATGCCTGCGCCACGGCGCTGGTTTTCGGGTTTTCGCTGACGTTCTGGTCGCAGAGCATCATTGCCGAGGTCTACACGCTGAATGTCCTGCTGTTTTTCCTGCTGGTGCTGCCGGCATTGGGCGTGGCGCCAACCGAATCGACGCGCAACGACTGGGGCGCATTGGGCATCGGCCTGCTGTTTGGGCTGGCGCTCAGCAACCACTGGCCATTGACGTTACTCTCCGCCCCGGCGCTGGCGGTCCTTTACTGGCGACGCCGGAAATGGATCCTATGGCATGCCGTCCCGGTCGCACTGGGCATCGCGGCAGGTCTCATTCCCTACCTGTGGCTCATCTACCGTACGCACGTCGTGCCGGAATTCTGCGTCATCGGTCCGATCCGGAGCTGGCATGAATTCTGGTTTTACGTGAGCAGGGAAGGATTCCGGGAGGTGGACATCGATCCCGGCGCGGGCTGGACCGATCGGCTGCGGTTCGCCGGTTTTGCCCTTGGCGAGACGGCGCGCCAGTTCGGTCCCGCCGGCGTGCTGTTCACCTGCCTCGGATTCTGGCGGCAATGGAGGGAATGGCCGGCGCGCGTCTGCTGGGGCCTGGTCGCCGCTTTTGCCGGGAGCACATTTGCCTTGATCATGCTTCTTCAATTCGATTACGACCTGTTCCACCGCAATGTGTTCCGCGTCTATCCGCTGGTTGCGTACGGATGCGCTGCGCTGTGGACTGCGTTCGGAGTTCAATATCTCGCGCGTTGGCTGACGCCGCGCACCGGCGCGCGCTGGCTGCACGCGGGCCTGGTGGTGTTGCTGGTCGGAACGACCTGGATGCAGAACGCACGCGCCAATTACCGCGTGGGCGACGAGTGGGCGCTGAAATTCGGGACCGCGCTGCTCGACTCCCTGCCTCGTTCCGTGGCGCTCTATGCCAACGCCAGCACCGTGAACGGGCCCGCGCGGTATCTCCATTTCGTCGAAGGGATGCGGCCGGACCTCGCGCTCACCTCCGGCTCGTACCTGCCGTTTGGCGGCGAGATCCACAGACCCTACCAACTGCCCCGCGCGGCGCTGGAATCGCTGCTGGAACAGTTCGCGCGCGATCGGAGCCGGCCTGTTTATTACACGAACGAGTTTCCGCATCCCTTCGGCTACGAGGATTACGGCCTGTACATGAAGGTAAGGCCGGATCTTCCGCGTGAACAGGCGCTCTCGACCGCGCACCCGGCGATCATGGCCTATCTCGAATCACTGGCGCGCCTTCCGCCGCCGAACGATCCCTGGGAGCGCATGCATTACTGGCGGCTGCGCACCGATCATTGCCGTCTCTGGGCCAACCTGAATGCCGCGGCGCTGGTGGATCGGATCCGGAGCCGGACCTACCCGGCCTGCGATCATTTCACGGGACGACTGCTGATGGTCAGCCTGCTGCTCGCTGCCGATATCCGCGAACCCGAACTGATGCTGGCCGTATTGGGCGAGGCGGCGCTGTCGCTGGAAGAGGCCGAGACCAAGAAACAGAATGCCCGTCTCGCTTACCTGAGTGGCGAGGTGATGCTGAAGTCCGGCCGTCGCGCCGAAGCCGTTGCGCGGTTCGAAGACTCCCTGGCCGCATGGCGCGACCCGCGCAATCCCGCCGCCTCGCGACTCGATCAAATCAGGTCTGAAGACTGATCTTCGGGAGTTCCCTGACAATATTTGTCAAGTTTTGACTTATCGGGCGTATAATGCAGCGCAGCAATCATCTTATCGGACGGAGCGGTTTGAGTACGCGTACCGAAATCTGTGCATTCCTTCATGATTGAAGCGCCATGGCATGGAAGCTGCTATAAATATCGCAGCGCACCGCGACGGATGCGGCGTGCATAAAGACTTGAAACAATCAGCAACCCAGCAGCAACACTCAGGAGAAATCGAGATGAACAGATTCCAGCAAGGCTTCACGCTCATCGAACTGATGATCGTGGTCGCGATCATCGGCATCCTGGCCGCGGTCGCCATTCCGTCCTACCAGGACTACACGGCCCGCGCGCAGGTCTCGGAAGGCCTGTCGTTGACCTCGCAGTTCAAGACCACGCTTGCCGAGTATTACGCGGATAACGGCAATTACGACTCCGTTGCCATCAGCGACCTCGGCGGCACCACGAGCGGCAAATACGTCGCTTCGATCGTGTTCGGCGCAACGCAAACCGGCGGCACGGTCTCCGTGGTGGCGACCTTCAAGACGAGCGGCGTGGCCGCGGCGATCGCGGGCAGCGACTTCGCCATCGAAACGGAAGATGGTGGCAGGAGCTGGCAGTGCGGCGATACGGTTACGACTGACCCCACCAACCCGGTTGCGACCAAGCTGATGCCGGGCGCCTGCAAGTAAACACGGGTCTGAGGAGTTGTACGAAAAGGCCACCTTCGGGTGGCCTTTTTTTGCCCGGGCCAGGAGTAAACTGGTTTGAAAGCAACTGGCATGGATTCTGCTTCTGTCCGTCCAGAGTATCTGTGCAGCGGCATCGCACGCGACCGGAATCGCGGGTTCAGGAGGGGATTACCCATGAGACAGCCACAACGGGGTTTTACGCTCATCGAACTGATGATCGTGGTCGCGATCATCGGCATCCTGGCGGCGGTCGCCATCCCGTCCTACCAGGACTACACCGCCCGGGCCCAGGTTTCCGAAGCGATCGCCTTGACCTCGCAGTTCAAGCTCCAGTTGACGGAGTATTATGTTGACAATGGGTCATTCGATCCAGGCGGAACCCCGGTTGGCATCAGCGACATGGCGGGCACCATGGACGGCAAATATGTAGAGTCAGTTGTCCTGGAGAACCAGGGTGGAATGACCGTCACCGTGACGGCGACGTTCAAAACCACCGGCGTGGCCGCGGCGATCGCGGGCAGCGTGTTCGGCATTGCCACCGAGGACGGCGGCAAGCTCTGGGAATGCGGGGATCAGGCGAATCCGCCACCCAGCGGCAGCACGGTGCTGACCAAGTACATGCCCGCCGCTTGCAAGTAGACCCATATCCTGTCAGAAAAGAAGGGCCACGCAGGTGGCCCTTTTTTTTGTCCGAAAATCCGATGACATTCCCGAGCGCGCAGAAAGCGGGCGCCGCAGCGATGGCGCTGTTGTGTCTGCTGACCGCCGCGATGTATGTGCCGTCCCTTTCAAGCGGCCTGTACATGGACGACTACTACAATCTGCGCCTGCTCGAGAAGGTTGCGACCGATGGCTATGCGGCCTACATATTCAGCGGGGTATCCGGACCCACCGGGCGTCCGTTGTCGTTGCTGTCCTTCGCCTTACAGCACGGGAGCTGGCCTGACCAACTCGCCGCCCTGAAGGCGGTCAATCTCCTGCTGCATCTGCTGAACGGGTTGCTGGTATTCCTGGTCATCCGGCGCGCAGTGGCCCCCCGCGGCGCCGGGTCGACCGGCGCAGTTTTCCTGGCGGCCGGTACGGCGGGGTTATGGCTGCTGCACCCCATGCACGTCTCCACGGTCCTCTACATCGTCCAGCGCATGACGCAGTGGTCGGCATTATTCGTATTGCTGGGCAGTTTGGGCTATCTGCACGGGAGGTTGCTCATCCGCGATCGCGCGCCGCGCGGCTACGCCTTGATGAGCTTCTCGCTCGTGCTGGGGACCGTGCTCGCGGTCCTGAGCAAGGAGAACGGCGCGTTGCTGCCGCTACTGGTTCTGGTCATGGACTTCACGTTGCTGCGAGAGTGGCCGGCGCCTCCGGGGTACGCGCGCTGGCGCGGCCTGTTTCTGATCGTCCCGAGCGCGTTGATCGGACTGTATCTGCTGAAAGTCGCGTTGTTCGGGAGCAGCGGTTTTGCCGGCCGTTCGTACACCATGTATCAGAAGACGCTGACGGAAGCCGCCGTACTCATTCAATACCTCCGCGATCTGATTCTGCCGCATCCCGGCGCGTTTGGTCTGTTCCATGACGACTTCCCCGTGTCGCGCGGGTTGCTTGACCCGCCGGCTACGCTCATCGCCGTACTCGCCATTGTCTCCGCCGTAGTCGCGGCCGTGCTGCTGCGACGGCGGTGCGCGCCGCTCGCTTTCGGCCTGCTCTGGTTTTTCGCCGCGCACCTGCTGGAATCCACGCACCTGAATCTCGCCCTCTATTTCGAGCACCGCAATTACCTGCCGGCGGTCGGGATCCTGTTTCTCCTGACGTGGGGCTGCGCCGCGGTCGCGCGCCGGTATGCACGCAGAGGCCAGGTTGCCGCAGCCGCGGCCCTGTACTGCGCGTTGCTTGCCTGGAGCGGCTTTGCGACCGCGTCCCTGTGGCGCGACCCCATGCTGATGGCAATCGAAGCCGTGCGCAATCATCCCGATTCTCCGGGCGCACTCGTCACTCTGGGCAACCACTACCTGGGTGCCGGCGAGATTCGCAGCGCGATGCGCGTATTCGAAGACATGGAAGCGAAATTCCCGGGCGAAATCTATCCACCGCTCAAACAAGTGATCGTCGCCGCCTGCGTGACCGGCAGCGCGGTGCCCGAATCGCGCTGGGAGGAGATCCGGCGGAAGGCACGGCAGGGCGCTCCCCCCGCCTTCGAGTTCCTCGCGGAACTTGATACAGTGATTTATGAAATCAGCCGGGGCCATTGCGGCAGCCTCGATCAGGACGGCCTGCTGCGGCTCATGGAAACGCTGGCGCAGAACCCCGCCTTCCGCCGGGAACGGGGCGGGCTGCTGCAGCTCGCGGCCAATCTGCGCATGGAACGGTTCGAGTTCACCGAGGCGCATGCCGATCTGGTTGCCGCGGTGCGAGCCTCGCCGACCATCGAGCGGCAACTGCAATTGCTGGCGCTGGAGCTGGCGATGAAACGCCCGCAGGAGGCGGAGAAAACGCTCGCGGGACTGGAGCGGCGGCTGGCCAGGAATCCCCTGGCGCGGCCGGCCTATGCGGACAGGTTGCAACGCTACCGGGAGCGGCTGCAAACGCTGCAGCAGATACCCTGACGAGGAGAGGAACACCGGGCCCGCCGTCATCCGCGAATTCCCAGTCCCATGAATCAAGCCACGAGCATCGTCATCCCCGCGCACAACGAGGAAGAAAGCCTGAGGCGGCTTCTCCCCGAACTGAGGCAACGGCATCCGGAATGCGAGATCATCGTCATCGACGATGGATCCACGGACGGTACGCCGGACGCGGTCGTTTCCTGCGGGGCGACGCTGATCAGCCTGCCCTACACCATGGGCAACGGCGCGGCCGTGAAGGCGGGGGCCCGCGCGGCTACGGGAGAAATCATCGTGTTCATGGATGGCGATGGTCAGCATGCGGCCGCGGACGTGGAACGCCTGCGCACCGGACTCAGGGACGGCTATGCGATGGTGGTCGGCGCGCGCGTGCCGGGCTCGCAGGCGAGCGTGTTCCGGCTCGCGGCCAACCGTTTCTATAACGCGCTGGCGAGCTGGATCACCGGGCGGCGCATCGCCGATCTCACCTCCGGGTTCCGCGTCGTGGAGGCCGGGAAATTCCGCCAGTTCCTGCACCTGCTGCCGAATGGTTTCTCCTACCCGACCACCATCACCATGGCGTTCCTGCGCTCAGGCTACCCCGTGCGCTATGTCCCAATCGAGGCGGCGTCCCGGCGTGGAAGGAGCCACATCCGGCCGTTGCGCGATGGCATCCGGTTCCTGCTGATCATCTTCCGCATCGGCACCCTTTATTCGCCGCTCAAGATTTTCGTCCCGATGAGCGCGGCGCTGTTCCTGCCCGGGATCGGCAATTATGCCTACACCTACGCGACGCAGGGCAGGTTCACGAATATGAGCGCGTTGCTGCTGCTGGCGTCCCTGTTCGTTTTCCTCATCGGCCTGGTCTCGGAGCAGATCACCGCGCTCATGTACCAGCGCCAGGACTGAATCCCTGGCCGCCTCGAAACCCGGATTGCTGGTCCTCACTTCGACCTATCCGCGCTGGGCCGGGGATACCGAACCCGCCTTCGTCCACGAGATGTGCATCCGGCTGGCCGCGCGATATGAAGTCGTGGTGCTCGCCCCCCATGCACCTGGTTCGCGGACACTGGAAGTGATGGACGGCGTCACCGTGCGTCGTTACCGCTATCTGCCCGAGGCCTGGGAGAGCCTGGCCTATGCGGGCGGGATCCCGGAGCGTCTGCGCCGCGATCCCATCGCGATTTTCCAAGTCCCGTTTCTGGTTTTGGCATTGTTCGCCGCGGCGATCCGGGAATGCCTCCGGCGGCGGGTCGACATCATTCACGCCCACTGGATCGTCCCGCAGGGCGTGGTCGGCGCGCTGCTCAGCCGGATGGGCCGGGCCCGGGCTTTCGTCTGTACCTCGCACGGCGCCGATCTGCATTCACTGAACGCGTGGCCGGTTCGCTGGCTGAAGTCATGGACCGTGCGCCGCGCGGATGCCCTGACCGTGGTCAGCCGCGCCATGCTCGGGTCCGTACAGGCACTGGGGATCGCACCGGAAGCCACGCATGTGGCGCCGATGGGCGTCGATGTCAGTGAGTGCTTCACCCCGCCCCAAACCGCGGCCCGTCAGGAGGGCCTCGTCCTGTTTGTCGGCAGACTGGTGGAGAAAAAGGGCGTGCGCCACTTGATCGAAGCCTTCGGCACGGTCCACCGGGCATCGCCCGATGCGCGCCTCGTCATCGTCGGCGAAGGACCGGAGAGCGTTGTACTGCGGCGCGAAGTGGCGAGCCGCGGCCTCGATGCCTGCGTCACTTTCGCCGGGGCCGTCCCGCGTCAGGAGGTGGCCGCGTACTTCAGGTCGGCCGCGGTCGCGGTGTTCCCGTTCATGGTGACAGCGAGTGGCGACCAGGAGGGACTGGGCCTCGTAGTGGTGGAAGCCCAGGCCTGCGGCTGCCCGGTGATTGCGAGCGATTTGCCGGCCGTGCGCGACACGATTGAAGACGGATCCACGGGACTTCTTGTCCGTCCCCGCGCCCCGGATGAACTGGCCCGGGCCATCCTCGGACTGCTCTCCGATCGGGGCCTCGCTCAGAGATTGGGCAGCAACGGCCGGCAGGCAGCCGTGCAGCTTTTTGACTGGGACCGGGTGGGCCAACGCTATCTCGACATTCTGCAAAGCGCGCATGAACGCGCGCAGAAGGATCAGCCGACGCCGTGATGCCGGCGATGCCAGTTCCAGGCCGTTTCCAGGATCGTTTCCGGTTTGGACAGGGCCGCGCTCCAGCCGAGCTCGCGGCGAAGCTTCGATGCATCGGCGATAAGCGCCGGCGCGTCCCCGGGACGACGGGCGGCGGACCGAACCGCGATGTCCTTCCCGGTCATGCGCGCCGCGAGTGCGATGATCTCGCGCACGGATGTGCCGCGGCTGTTGCCGAGGTTGAACACGGCAGCCTCATTCCGATCGAGGTGACGCAGCGCGAGCACGTGCGCCTCGGCGATGTCGCAGACGTGGATGTAATCGCGGATGCAGGTGCCGTCGGTTGTTTCGTAGTCTTCTCCGAAAATCTCGACATGCGCGCGCTTCCCGAGCGCGACGTCTAGCACCAGCGGGATCAGATGCGTTTCCGGATCATGGTGTTCGCCGATCGCGCCTCCCGGATCCGCGCCGGCGGCATTGAAATAGCGCAGGGACACGTAACGCAGGCCGTGGGCACGGCGGTAATGCTCGAGCATCAATTCGACCACGAGCTTTGATGAACCGTAGGGATTCAGCGGACGCCGCGCGGCGTCCTCGGTGATCGCGCCTGCGCCGGGCAACCCATACACCGCGCAGGTGCTGGAAAAGACCAGGTTCGCGATCCCGTGCCGTCGCATGGCTTCCAGCAGGATCAGCGTCCCGGTGACGTTGGTCTGGAAGTAGGCGGCGGGATCGGCGAAGGACTCCGCGACGCAGGCGAGCGCGGCGAAGTGCATCACGCCCGCGGGCCGGTGCCTGCGGAGGATCTCGTCCAGGCGGGCGCCATCCAGGATATCCCCCTGTTCGAACGGACCCCATTTCACCGCCCAGCGATGACCGGTGCGGAGATGGTCGTAGACCACGGGGACGTGACCTGTCTCGGCCAGGGCCTTGCAGGCGTGGCTGCCCACATAACCGCCCCCCCCCGTCACCAAGACTGTTTTTGCGCCCATGACCGATTCTAGCGTAGTCGCTTATTCAACATATTGATTTAAAAAGTGTTTTCAATACCGTGACAGACTTCTCTACTCGATGCGGTGGCTATTGATCGTCAGCTCAGTATGTGGCTATATTGTTCTGGAATCCAGAACGTAAGTATCCTAGGAAATGGATACGATCTTCACGGGCCTGATTACGTCGAAAACGCGCATCCGCATCCTGATGCGTCTGTTCCTGAACCCGGATCGCCAGGCGTACCTGCGCGAGCTGTCCGACGAGTTCGGCGCTTCCCCGAGCCTGGTTTCGGACGAACTTCAGCAGTTGAGCAGGGTCGGCCTGCTGACGAGCGAGAAGAGCGGCCGCCAGATCAACTACCGCGCCAACACGCGGCACGCGCTGTTCCCGGAATTGCAGTCGATGGTCCGCAAGGCGCTCGGGATGGACCGCATCGTGGACAGCATCATCGAGCGCCTGGGTAACCTGAAACTCGCCTTCCTGATCGACGACTACGCCGCCGGAAGGGATACGGGCCTCGTTGACCTGCTGCTGGTCGGCGACCTCGACCGGAAAAATCTCGAGGACCTGGTCGGAAAGACGGAGAAATACATCGAACGCAAGATCCGCACGCTCGTCTTGAGCGAAGCCGAATACGAGGCCATGCGGCCAAAGCTGAAGGATCGCCCGAGCCTGCTCATCTGGGATGCGGAAAAACGCGAAAGCCGGGGGCCGGGGACATGAACGGCCGCTGCACGGAGATCCGCCCGTACCAGCCGTTCGCGTTCGCCGATCTCCGGGAACTCTGGGAACGACGCGACCTGATCTGGATATTGGCGCTGCGCGACATCCGCACCCGCTACAAGCAGAGCGTGTTGGGCATCCTCTGGGTCATGGCCCCGCCGCTGCTGACCGTGTCTATATTCCACGTGCTCTTCGGGATTCTGCTTGGCCCCGGGCAACGTCCCACCGTGCCCGGCGTGCCATACGTCCTTTCGACCTTCTGCGCGCTGGTGCCGTGGCAGCTCTTTGCCACGTCGCTCAAGTATTCCGGCAACAGCCTGGTCTCCAACCGCAACCTGATTTCGAAGGTCTACTTCCCGCGCCTGGTGGTGCCGGTGGCGCCGATCATCGTGGCGCTGGTCGACTGCGCCGTCGCTTTCGTCGTATTGCTCGGCCTGATGGCAGCATTCAGCCTGGCGGGGGAATTCGAGTTCGGTGCCGGCGCCCGCTCCCTGTCCTTGCCGCTGTTCGTGCTGCTTGCCGTCTCCACGTCGCTCGCCCTGTCGTTGTGGGCGTCGGCGTTGAGCGCCGTCTACCGCGATTTCGGCTTCCTGTCGCCCTTCACGATCCAGATCCTGATGTATCTCACGCCCGTGGTGTACACCTACGGCAGCATCGCGCAATCGCTGGGCGAGGGCGGTCGACTCCTCTACGGGCTGAACCCCATGGTGGCCGTCGTCGAGGGCTTCCGCTGGGCACTGCTGGGCGGCGCGTTTCCCGAGGCGCAGCTCTTGTTCAGTGCCGGCGCCGTCAACGTCGTGTTGCTGCTCGGCGGGATCATCTTCTTCCACCGGATGGAACAGACCATCGTCGACGTGATCTGAG
>JACPSH010000044.1 GCA_016193395.1 Gammaproteobacteria bacterium | reverse complement strand
GGGTTGAAACTCGTCGATCTCGATGCGCTGGCCTTCGGCCGCGGCCCCGGCGCTTTCACCGGAGTCCGCATTGCCACGGGCGTGATCCAGGGCCTGGCCTTCGGGGCCGGGATCCCGGTGGTGCCGGTCTCGAGTCTTGCGGCGCTGGCCCAGGGGGTCGCGTCCCGGCACTCCTTAATAATGAGTGCCTTCGATGCGCGGATGGGCGAGATCTACTGGGGGCCATTCAAGGCCGGCCATGACGGGCTGGTGGTTCCACTGGATGAAGAGAAGGTGGAACGGCCCGACGATCTTACGCTCCCGGAGGGCGACGAATGGTTCGGTGTCGGCACGGGCTGGAGCGCGCACGGCGATACGCTGCTCGTGAGGTTCGGAGCGCGGCTCGCCGGATTCGAATGGGAGTGCTATCCGCACGCCGGCGACATCCTCGCGTTGGCCCGCCGCGGCTTTGCCGAGGGCAAGGCCGTCACCGCGGAAGAGGCGCTGCCGGTTTACCTCCGCAACAAGGTGACCGGTTGATGGAACGCCGGCCGCAACGCCCGGCGGTCCGGCATCACTCGACGATATCGGTCAGCTTGATGCCATCGTCGAACACGATGCCTACGCCGGCACAATAGTATTTGATTGACACTTCGCTCGGTTCGAGCGGTGTAGTCTCCTTGATACGGACGCAATCATTAAAGGTTCCCGCCGGTGTTACCCTGTTCAAACCCATCTTGACGTTTTCCGCGCGGTCCATGGCGACGTCCGGCGCCAGTTCCTGGAAGTAGCGCGCGCCGAGCAGGAAGGCGCCGCCCGGCATGAACAATCCCGGTTTTGCGCCGTCGACGCCGGCCCGCCAGGCTCCCTCATTACTGACGATGACGTCGTCCTCGTAGATGTCCACCTCTTCACCGAAGTAGTACACGTCTCCCGTCCCTTCGCATTCGGCGAAGAAGTTGCGGGAAATTTCCTCCAGCTCCCCATCCACGGATTCGTTTTCCTCGACGACGCGCGTCGTGACGGTAGTCGGTTCGCCATCGATCATAAGGTCGATGTCCTCGGTTTCATTGAGGACCGTAATGACCACCTCCTCGAGCTCGTCGCAGTTGTCGCTTTCGACGCAGGCGGCATTATCGAGATGGAGTTCCCGGCCCACTTGCAGCTTGAAATACGGGTTATTCCCTTCCGTGAGGAAGGTGCAGTCGCCCAGTGGAAATGTCCTCGTAAACGGGGTCACTGCCAGCGTGGACAAAGGCCACACGGCCAGGACGAGCAGGCTGATGAACGTGATTTTGGGTCTCATGGCATTGCCTCCTGTGCGCAAAGGGCGCCTGGGTGTCATTCAGTTCCAGTGCGACCGTACGCCGCCGCGCGTTGTGATTTGCTTAAGAAACCGTTAACGCAGCGTTAGCTCAGGGGAGTTGTAACAAGCCGTTCGCTCCCGCATCTAATCCGCACCCGACGGGCACGGTGGCGGGCAATAGGCCTGGCCATCTGCCCGATCGGGCGGAATCCGGATTGACCCATCATAGAGGAGTACTTCCGATGCAAAGACAAGCAACGTTGAGCGGTATTGCCCTGGCCACGATGGCGGCCGGCCTGTTCGCGATGAACATCGCGGCAAACGCCGGCGAGGAGAAGTCCGCGGGCAGCGAAATGGTGCACTGCATGGGCGTAAATGCCTGCAAGGGCCACTCGAGCTGCAAGGGCGCGGATAATGCCTGTGCCGGCCAGAACAGTTGCAAGGGCAAGGGATACGTCGAGATGTCGAAGAAGGCCTGCGAGCAGATCGGCGGGAAGGCCGAGGGCGCCTGAGCGGTCTTCGCGATGGAGCAGTGAGGGCCCGGGCATTGCGCGCCTCCTACGCGATGCCCGGCCCTTTTTCCACGCTCGGCCTTTTGAGCATTCCGTGAAACAGTCGCGACCCAATCCCGGCTTCGGACTCGGCCTGCGCAAGGAACACTACGAATCGGTGTTGCGCGACCGCCCGGCCGTGGACTGGTTCGAGGTGCTGACGGAGAACTACCTCGTCCCCGGCGGCAAGCCGCTGTATTACCTGGAACGCGTGCGGGAGCGCTACCCGCTGGCGATGCACGGCGTGTCGCTGTCCATCGGCGGCTGCGATCCCCTGGATTATCGGTACCTGCGCGAGCTGAGACAGCTTGCGGTACGCATCGAACCGCTGTGGATCTCCGATCACCTTTGCTGGACCGGCGTCAATGGCCGCAACCTGCATGATTTGATGCCGCTGCCATACACCGCGGAGGCGCTCGCACATGTCGTGGAACGAGTGGCTGCCGTGCAGGATTTTCTTGGCCGGCAGATCCTGCTGGAGAACGTCTCCAGCTACGTCACCTACCGAGACTCCGACATGCCCGAGTGGGACTTCCTCACCGCGGTTGCGGAGCAGGCGGATTGCCGCATTCTGCTCGACATCAATAACATCTACGTCAACGGCTTCAACCATGGATTCGATCCACGCCGATACATCGATGCGATCCCCGCCGGGCGCGTGTGGCAGTTCCATGTTGCCGGCCACCAGGATCACGGCACGCACATCATCGACACGCACGATGCGCCGGTGATCCCCGCGGTGTGGGATCTTTATGCTTACGCCTGGGCGAAGCTCGGCCCGGTCGCCGCGATGATCGAGCGCGACGACCACATCCCGCCGCTGGCGGAATTAATGTCGGAACTCGCTTTCATGCGTGAACGGGTGGAAATGCGCGTCGCTGCCGAAGGTGCAGGTTCATGAACCTCCAGGCTCTGCAAAACGCATTTCAGGATTATGTGATTGCGCTCAAGCCCGGCATCGGGATGCGGATCCGCAGCCTTCCCGGTGCAACCGCCTCGCAGCGCCTGGAGATCTATGCGGAGGCCTACCGCCTGCGCCTGGCCGAAGTGCTCAGGAACCACTTCCCGGTGCTGGCTGCATACCTGGGGGAACATGCCTTCGACGAGCTGGCCGTGCGCTACATCGATGCGAACCCATCGAGCCAGTATTCCGTGCGCTGGTTCGGCGGGGGCCTGGAGCAATTTCTCCGCGCCGCGCCACTCGGCCAGGACCGTCCACTATTGGCGGAACTGGCGGGATTCGAGTGGCGATTGAACCGCGCCTTCGACGCCGCGGACTCGGCGCCGATCGTGCGCGCAGCCCTGGCCGCGCTCCCGGCCTCCTCCTGGCCCGCTTTGCGCTTTGTGTTTCAGCCGGGCCTTCAGCGCTTCAAACTGAACTGGAATGTCGTCGAGATCTGGAAAGCCATCGATGCCGGGCAGCCGGCGCCGGCACCCGAGACGGGTCCCGCGAAGCCCTGGCTTGTCTGGCGCCAGGATCTGAACTGCCGCTTTCGCCCTCTCCCGGAACTGGAAGCGAGCGTGCTCGATGCGGCGCGATCCGGAATGCCGTTTGCTTATCTCTGCGAGCTGGTGGATCGCGGAGCGGAACAGGACGATTCAGCCGCGCAGGCCACGGCTTTTCTTCAGCGCTGGATCGCGGATAAGCTCGTTTGCCAATTGGGGAAGCTCTGAACTTGTTCAGAGGTTCCTTAGAAACCGAAACGCCGATTCAGGATCGGGACGTCCCGGCGCGGGCATGAATGGCGCGCATCACGGCCGCCGCGACATCGGATGACGCGCGGGCGCCCAGGCGTTGCAGGGCTCCGATCAGCACCCTGAGCTGCCGGACGTAGCGGCGGCAGTGCCGGCAGATCGCGAGGTGCAGGTGCAGCTTGGCGCGCTCGACGACGGAGAGTTCGCCCGCCAGCAGGTGGTCCGCGTAGATCACGACTTCCCTGCACTTCAGCATTCGCCGGTCACCTGGTAACGATCCACCATGTTGAATATTCTCACTCTGGCCCGGTGCAACAGGACACGCACATTGGATGCGCCGAGCGACAGCATGTTACAGATATCGTCGAACTCCAGTCCCTGCAGGTCGCGCAATTCGAGCACGACGCGCTGGCTCTGCGGCAGAAGTCCGAGGGTCTTCTGCAGGCAGTCGATCAGATCCTGCTCCTGCAACAGTTCATCGGGTGAATGCGCGCGCCAGTTCTCGGGCGGCGCGGACCAATGCCCGTCGGCCATGAAGCGCCCGGCAAGCGCGTCAGGTTCGACCGCAGAGAAGTCGACGGTGAGTTCGCGGTTCGCACCGCGCAGCCGTCCCTTTGCCCCGTTGATGACGATGCGAAACAGCCAGGTGCGGATGCTGCTGCGCCATTCGAACTGCGCGATGGCGTTGTAGGCGGCGATCCATGCGTCCTGCACCACCTCCTCGGCTTCGTCTTCGCGCAGGAAGGCGCGCGCCAGCCTGAGCATCCCGGCATGATGTTCGACCACCAGCCGGGTAAACGCCGTGTCCTTGTCGCTGCCGAGCGCGGCGCGTAAGTCTTCATTCTCTTTTGCTGGATCCTTCATAAACGACGGTTCAAAGGCCTTCCACGTACTCCTGGTAGGCGTGCTCGCTCATGAACTCGTCGAGTTCCGCTCCCTCCTCGCCCACGTCCACGCGGAACAGCCAGCCTGCGCCCATCGGATCCTTGTTGACGAGTTCCGGCGCATCGGCGAGCTTCTCGTTCACTTCGACCACGGTGCCGCCGACCGGCGCCTTGATGTCGCTGGTGGTCTTCACCGATTCCACCACGGCGGCTTCGTCTCCCAGCGAGAGGATCTGCTCGACCTTCGGCAGTTCGACGTAGACGACATCCCCCAACTGCTCCTGGGCGTACTCGGTGATGCCCACCGTGATCGTCCCATCCTCCTCGACACGCAGCCAGTGGTGCTCCTCGGTGAACCTGGTCTCGCCCATGCTGTTGTTCTCCCGTCGTTATTGTCCGCACGGTCCGATGCGTCAATGATAGCGGAACGCGTATACTCGGACACGCCATGCAAGTCCCGATCCCGGTCCGGATCTTCTCCTGCAAACGGCAAGGCCCGGACGGCGAGCCGTGCGCCGTACCGGCCACACCCGAGTTGCTGGAGGAGGCGCGCCGCTATGCCCTCGGCTGGAAGGAGTTGTTCGGCCGCTTCCCGCAAGGGCAGCACCCGCTGAAATTTCCCGTGAATCGGCAAATCACGCTGGCCCAGGCCGACCTGATCCTGGAGTTCCCCGCGTCCCGGGTGGATTTTCCATGAGCGGCCTGCTGCCGGACATCGCCTGGGACGAGGCGCTGCGCGTCGCCACGACCTTGTTCTTCATCATGGATCCGCTCGGCAACATCCCGATTTTCAATACCATCCTCAAGGATTACCCGCCGGCGCGGCGGCGGCGGATCATCATGCGCGAGCTGTCGTTCGCGCTCGTCTTCCTGATGGTCTTCCTGTATGCGGGCACCAGCATCCTGAAGCTGCTCGGTCTGACCCAGCCCTCGCTCAACCTCGCCGGCGGGATCCTGCTGTTCCTGATCGCGATCCGGATGCTGTACCCGGAAAACACCGGCGTCGAGGAACCGAAGGTCGAGGACCCGTTCATCGTTCCGCTGGCGATGCCGCTGATCGTCGGCCCGTCCACCATCGCGGTACTGCTGCTGATCAGTTCCTCGAAGCCTGACCAGATGGCAGACTGGACGCTGGCCACCCTGATGGCCTGGTCGCTGGCGACCCTCATCCTGGTGGCCTCTCCTGCCATCATGAAAATCCTGGGGGATCGCGGGCTGCGCGCGGTCGAGAAGTTGATGGGGATGCTGCTGGTTCTGATTGCCGTGCAGATGTTTCTGAACGGCTTGTCCCAATACCTCGCGGTCCAGTTCCCGGCGCCGAATTGACGTGATCCCAAAGGCCGCAGGGAAATTAGGGATATTCCGCACATTTTTCCATGTTTCCGGTTGTGTACGGTCCGTCCGGCTCCCATAATTCACAGTAGCCGGCCATGCCCTCCCCCGGGGGCCGAACGCCGGTTTGGGGTCCACACCATTCAGGAGTGATGCCATGAACAGGCCGCGGATGCTGACTGTACTGATAATGACAATGACCCTCGCTGGCTGCGCGACAACCGGAGGGAACAACCAATTGATGTGCGGCCTGGCCGGCGCCCTGGTGGGTGGTGGCGGAGCCGCCCTTGCCGAAGGCGATGGCGGAGCAGCCGCGGCCGGCGCCGCGGTAGGCGCCCTGCTCGGCTACATCGCCTGCAATGAAGGACCGACCCCGAAGGCGGAACCGGCCCCGGCACCTGCACCGGCGCCCGCACCGAAACCCGAACCCGAAAAGGATTCGGACGGCGACGGCGTCCTCGACAGGAATGACGATTGTCCCGGCACGCCGCGCGGCACACCGGTCGATTCCCGTGGCTGTCCGGAAATACCGGATCTGAAGGGCGTGAATTTCGAATTCGACAGAGACGCGCTCACGCCGGAAGGCATGAGCATCCTCGACCGGGGCGCTAGCTTGCTGAAGAACAATTCGGCGGTGCGCGTGGAGATCGTCGGGCATACGGACGGCATGGGTTCGGACGAGTACAACCAGCGCCTGTCCGAGCGCCGCGCCGAGACCGTACGCGCCTATCTCGAATCGCAGGGGATCAGCCCGAACCGGATGTCTACGTCCGGGCGCGGCGAATCCGCGCCGATCGCGAGCAACGACACCAAGGAAGGCCGCGCAGAGAACCGGCGCGTGGAGTTGACCGCGCGGCCGATGTAATGCCGCTCGCCAGGCTGTAATCAAGTCGGGGCGGTGCACCGGGTGCATCGCCCCTTTTCTTTTCTTCGCGACTAGGGAAGCTCTGAGCAAGTCCGTCCGGGACTTGTCAGAGCACGGCGGAAATGGGCTCCAGCCATTTCTGCATTCCCGCCATCCCTGGCAGTCAGCGCGAAAAGTGTGATTTTCGCTTTCCTTCATTTTGCAATCGCTTACGCGATCGGAACGCAGAAAGCCGCTCCTGCGCCTTCTGCATTCCCGCCATCCATGGCGGTCATGGCCGTAGGTCCTTGTACGGCAGGAACCTCTGAACTTATTCAGAGGTTCCTTAGACCGCGACGTGATGCACGCGCGTTCGTAGTCGCCCGTCCGATCCCAGCTCGAACTCGCGATAGGCGGGCGGCTCATCCACGACGATGTACTCGTTTGCGCATGGCGCGAACTGCACGCAAGTCGAGGGGCTGCCGAGGAGCAACACGCCATTCCTCTCCGACTCGAACTCCTGGTGGATGTGCCCCCACGCAACGGCGCGCACGTTGGAGAATTCATCGAGCACGGCGAAAAACTCGTCCGGGTTAGCCAGCGACATCTCATCCATCCATGGGCTGCGTATGGACACCGGCGGATGGTGCAGGCAGACAAGCGCGTGGCGATCCCCAGCCCCCTCAAGCGCGCAACGCAGTGTTTCCAGCTCGCCTTTGGAAAGCCGGCCGCCATCGTTCCCCGACTCCCACGTATCCAGCATGACGATGATCCACTGGGCGGTCTCAATGACTTTAGGCGTCCGGCCCCGATCGCGGTTCAGGACTGATCGCAGCAACGCGGGCTCGTCGTGGTTTCCGGGAAGGCAATACACGGGGGCGGAGATGGACTGAAGGTGCGGGAGCAGCCGCAGGTACGCCGCCTCGCTTGGGGCCTCCACGAGATCGCCGGTGACCAGCACGCAGTCCGGCCTGGGTGCGTGCCGGTTCGCGGCTTTGACGACCGCGGCCAGGGTGACATCCGTATCCACGCCGGCAAAGCGCGTCGCCGGATCGGCGGAGATGTGTGTATCCGTGAGCTGGATCACATACACGCTATCCTGCAATGCCGGGTTGATTACAACAGAGCTGACTATGGTCATCAGCGCGTAAGAATACCGGATCATCCGTGCGCCTGCGGCGCGTTTTTATTGGACTGGATTCCGGAGCTGGCCTCCCGGCCGCTCCGGAATGACGACCTTTTCTCCGTCATTCCGGACCGACCCCGGCGCATGCCGGGGGAGTGTCCGGAATCCATGGTGTACGATCGGCGTCCATGACCCGCGAGACCATCCACGTCACCGGCGAGCTTTACAGTTATCTGCTCCGGGTGTCCCTGCGCGAGCACGAGGTTCTGCGCCGGCTGCGCGACGCCAACGCCGGCCACCCGCTGGCCACGCTCCAGATCTCCCCGGAGCAGGGCCAGTTCCTCGCCTTCCTATTGCGGATGCTGGACGCCCGCAAAGTCATCGAAGTCGGCGTGTTCATGGGGTACGGCACGCTCTGGATGGCGCTGAACGTCCCGGAGGACGGCAAGGTCATCGCCTGCGACATCAACGAGGAGTGGACCGGCATCGCCCGGCGCTACTGGAAGGAGGCCGGAGTTGAAGAAAGGATTGATCTGCGGCTGGCGCCAGCCCGGCAGACTTTGGACGCCCTGGTGGCAGGCGGGGAATCGGGGTCATTCGATCTCGTCTTCATCGACGCCGACAAGACCGCCTACCTTTATTATTACGAACGCAGCCTGGAACTGCTGCGGCCGGGCGGCGTGATCGCCGTGGACAACGTGCTCTGGTCCGGCCGCGTGCTGGATGTGAAGGATACCGATCCCGACACCATCGCGATCCGTCAATTCAACGAACGGCTTAGCAACGATGAGCGTGTGGATTTGATTATGCTGCCCATAGCCGATGGGGTGACGCTGGCGCGGAAGAGGTAGGTAGAATCATGCTTCACAGCATTCACGCACTCTTGAGATCGGCCTCCGCTGTCGGAGACGTTTTCGTCAACGGCTGGGTCCGCACGCGCCGCGACTCGAAGGACTTCTCCTTCCTCGAGGTCAACGACGGCTCGTGCCTCGCCAACGTGCAGGTGCTGGTTGATGCGGGCACCGAGGGCTACGACCTCGTCAAGCAGATCCATACGGGCGCCGCGGTCAGCATCAATGGCGACCTGGTGGAATCGCCAGGCAAGGGACAGCGCTGGGAATTGCGGGCGAAGCGGCTGCAATTGGTCGGCGACGCGCCGGAGGATTACCCGCTGCAGAAGAAACGGCACACGGATGAGTTCCTGCGCACCATCGCCCATCTGCGGCCGCGCACCAACAAGTACGGCGCGATGTTCCGCATCCGCGCGCGGCTTGCCAACGAGATCCACCGCTTTTTCCATGACCGCGGCTTCTACTGGATCCACACGCCGATCATCACCGGCGCGGACTGCGAAGGCGCGGGCGAGATGTTCCACGTCACGACGCTCGACCTGATGAACGTCCCGAAGACGGACGGGCAGGTGGACTTCGCCCAGGACTTCTTCGGCAAGGAAGCGAACCTCACGGTTTCCGGGCAACTCTCGGTGGAAACCTGCTGCCTGAGCCTGGGCAAGGTCTATACCTTTGGCCCCACCTTCCGCTCCGAGAATTCCAACACGAGCCGGCACATGGCGGAGTTCTGGATGATCGAGCCCGAGCTGGCCTTCGCCGATCTCAGGGACAACATGGCGCTCGGCGAGGAAATAACCCGCCACCTGGTGCGCTTCGTCATGGAGGAATGCGCGGAGGATCTGGCGCTGTTCGCGAAATACGTGGACACGACCCTCATGCAGACCCTGCAAAACATCGCCGAGCACGACTTCGTGCGCCTGCCCTACACCGAGGCTATCGATTTGCTCGCCAAGTCCGGCCGGCAGTTCGAATTCGCGCCGGCCTGGGGCAAGGACCTGCAATCCGAGCACGAGCGCTTCCTCACCGAGGAGCACTTCAAGCAGCCGGCGATCGTTTACGACTACCCGAAGGACATCAAGGCGTTCTACATGCGTCAGAACGATGACGGCCGGACCGTTGCGGCGATGGATGTCTTGGTGCCGTCCATCGGCGAGATCATCGGCGGCAGCCAGCGCGAGGAGCGGTACGAGCCCCTGGCCAGGCGGATCTCGGAACTCGGTTTCGATCCGGCCGATTACTGGTGGTACCTGGAGACGCGCAAGTACGGCAGCGTGCCGCACGCGGGTTTCGGACTGGGATTCGAGCGGCTCCTGATGCTGGTCACCGGCGTGCCGAACATCCGTGACGTGATCCCGTTTCCGCGGACGCCGAAGCACCTGGAATTCTAGGGTAGAATAGCGGACCAGCGGGAGGGTGGACATGATCGAAGGCGGCTGTCATTGCGGAGCAGTGCGGTACCGGATCGAGGGGGAGCTCATCGACGCCGGCTACTGCCATTGCGACATCTGCCGCCAGACCACCGGCGCGCCGGTGCTGGCCTGGGCGACCTTCCCGTTCGGGGCATTCCACTACACGCAGGGCGCACCCACGGTTTACCACTCCTCCGACTGGGGTCAGCGGGAATTCTGCGGCGGCTGCGGTACGCAATTCTGCTACCACGAGAGGAAAGACCCGGAATCCATCGACGTCAACATAGGCACCCTGGACGACCCCGAGCAGTTCGAGCCGGAGTACCACATCTTCGTCGCCGAACAACTCGAATGGTTCGACGTGGACGATGACCTTCCCCGTTATGACGACTCGGGACGAGACGGAGACTGATCGGCTGTCTCGCACAAGCACACCGTGATGAGCGGCGATCGCAACGTCCTGGGTGAATTGCTCGTCCCGTGCAGCACGAAGCCGATGACCGGCTTCTACCGCGACGGCTGCTGCCGCAGCGGCGAGGAGGACGTCGGACGCCACACGGTCTGCGTCCATGTCACGGGCAACTTCCTGCGATTCTCCAAGGAACGCGGCAACGACCTGTCCACGCCCAGGAAGGAGTTCGGATTCCCGGGGCTCAAGCACGGCGACCGGTGGTGCCTGTGCGCGGCGCGCTGGAAGGAGGCGCTGGATGCCGGCGCTGCGCCCAAGGTGGTGATCGCGGCGACACATGAATCCGCGCTTGAACTGATCGACCTTGCAGACCTGAAAGCACACGCCGTTGACCTGAACTGAATCCCCACCGGACAGGCAAGCATGAAATCCGTGATCCACCTCGAAGCGGACTAGCGTGTCGCGCATCCGGCGGGCGGTTTCGAAGGCGGATCTCAAGGCCGCCCGGAAGCTGCGTCACGAGGTGTTCGTGGAGGAACAGGGGATCCCCGCTGCGCACGAGCAGGACGGGCTCGACGACAACGCCGTGCATGTAATTGCCGTGGAAGGCGATCGCGTCATCGGCACGGGACGGCTCATTCTCAAATCGCACCAGACCGGGATCATCGGCCGCATTGCCGTGGACCGGGCTCATCGCGGCGCGGGACTGGCCACCGAGCTGATGGAGGCGCTCGAGACCCTGGCGGCGGAACGCGGCATGACGACGATCGAGCTGCTGCCCCACGATTACCTGGAAGGTTTTTACTGCCGGCTCGGCTATCGCACCGTGCCGGGCGGCGATTTCATGGTCGGCCGACACCGCGTGCTGACCATGACCAAGCCGCTTCCCGCCGGGGATTGAGCGCCGGCATGGCCGAACCGGCGCAGGCAGTTCCGACGATTGACGATATCCGCGCCGCCGCGCGCCGCATCGCGCCATACATCCACCGCACGCCGGTATTGACCTGCCGCGGCATTGACGAGCTTGCGGGCGGCAACCTCGTCTTCAAGTGCGAGAATTTCCAGAAGGTCGGCGCGTTCAAGATGCGCGGCGCAAGCAATGTCGTGGCGCAGCTCGATCCGGCAGTCCGCCAGCGCGGCGTGGCTACGCACTCTTCCGGCAACCACGGGGCGGCGCTCGCGCTTGCCGCGAGGAACTTCGGCATCAAGTCATTCGTGGTCATGCCGGAGAACGCCTCTGAGGTAAAGAAGCGCGCCGTCGCGGCCTACGGCGCGGAGATCACTTATTGCGGTCCATCGCTCGAATCCCGCGACCGGGTATTGTCCGGGGTCGTCGCGCGGACCGGCGCGACCGTCATCCATCCTTACAACGACTACCGCATCATCGCGGGCCAGGGCACCGCGGCGCTGGAGCTGCTCGAGGATTTCGATGACCTGGATGTGGTGATGGCCCCGGTCGGCGGCGGCGGGCTGATCAGCGGCACGGCGATCGCGGCCAAGGCGCTGCTGCCGCGCACCCAGGTCATCGGCGTCGAGCCCGAGGAAGTGGACGACGCGCTCCAGTCGTTGCGCTCCGGACTGATCATGCCGGCCACCGACCGCCGTTCGATTGCGGACGGGCTCCTCGCCTCGCTCGGCAACCGGACGTTTTCCGTCATACGCGGGTACGTGGATGACATCGTGACCGTCAGCGAATCAGCCATCATCCAGGCCATGCGGCTCATCTGGGAGCGCATGAAGATTGTGGTGGAACCCTCCGCGGCGGTTCCCCTCGCCGCCCTGCTCACCGGCAAGTTCGATCTGCGCGGACGGCGCGCCGGCGTCATCCTCTCCGGAGGAAACGTCGATCTCGACGCCCTGCCGTGGACGCGCTGACACATCGCCAGCGCGAATCCGCGCCGTCACGCATGTGCGGTAGGCGATGCTACGAGACGGTGCCGATTCTCACTTGTCGCCACGCCGCGGAAGGCGTTTAATCAAAAGGCGAACTGCGATAGTGCCGGCTG
>JACPSH010000043.1 GCA_016193395.1 Gammaproteobacteria bacterium | reverse complement strand
CGGTCGGGATCACACGTGAATTGAGTTCCAGCGTATCCGCGCGGCCGCGCGGGTAGTCATACATCAGGCCGATGGTGCCCTTGATGCTGCCTTTCGTCCCGTCGATGCGGAATTCCGCACGCGGATCGCCGGTGCGGTTCTTGTGGAAGCTGCGCAGGAAGGCGCGGGTCTCGCCTTCGAATTCCAGCACGCTGATGGTCCGCGTTTCGCCCTGTTCAGGTTGACCCGGCTCACGCGCCTGCGTGCCGTAGACGTATCGCGGTTCCCCCAGGAACATGCGGACCGCGTCGATGGGGTGAATCGTGAACTGGTTGAGATCGAGCCGCGGCTGTTTCGCGACCCAGCCCCAGTTCTCCCACGGCGTGTAGACGTGGAAGTCCCAGCTCATCTCGAACGGCTCCCCGATCCAGCCCTGCGCGACCATCGCCTTTGCCGCGGCCACGCTCTCCGTGAACCGCAACTGCTGGTTGACGGCGAGCAGACGCCGGCAGCGCTCGGCGTGTTCGACCAGCCGTTCAGCCTGGGCAAGGTCATAGGACAGCGGCTTCTGGCACAGCAGATGCTTGCCCGCATCGAGCAGCGGCTTCGCGGTTTCGTACTGCGCCCAGGGGAACACGGCGTTGTCGACAATCTCAACGCCCTTGTCCGCGGCGACGTCCTGCACGGACGGGTAGACCTTCGCAATGCCATGGCGTTTGGCCACAGCCTTCGCCCGTTCGAGGTCGAGGTCGATGATGCCCGCGATCTCGAGCCCATGCGCCTTGTAGGCCGGCAGGTGCGCGAGATCGACGATCTCGCCGGCGCCGACGATGGCGATTGGCCGCTTGTGGTCCTCGCGGACCTGGATCGCGACCGCTTCTCTGATCGGAGCGAAGACATCCTGCATTTCGATACAGTGCTCGATTACGTTATGGGGCGTCAATCCTTCCAGATTTTCCCGTTCCGGAATTCTTCCGTGTGCTGCCCGGTACGCGGCGCGCCGCGACGCACGGACACCGGGCTCGCCGAAAATGTGAACGGCGAACCCACGGTCCGGTACGTAACGCCAGCGTCGGCGTAGGGGACGTTCCAAATCAGGCGTTTGTGCGCAATCTGCGGATCCCGTTCGAGGTCGGCATAGTTCTGCACCGGCGCGCACCACACGTCGTTGGCGGACAGCAGATTGATCCAGTGCACGGTCGTATGCGTGGCGAAATGGGCGGAGAGCATTCTGTGGACGGTGTCACGCGCGTTCAGCATTTTTTCATTCGTGTCGTATTGCGCGAGCCAGTCGACGCCGAGTATTCCGCCCAGCTTCGGGCAGGGAAACATCGCAAGCATCATGTAGCCGTCCCGAGTGCGGTAGACGCCGCCCGGCGCCGTGAGACCCGGGTGGCCGATATTTTCCTCGGGACGCTCGAAGGACGTGCCGTGGTTGAAGTACACAGTGAGTTCCTGTTGCTGCAGCGCCAGCATGCAGGACAACAGGTCCACGTCCACGCGCTGGCCCTCGCCGGTGCGGTGCCGGTGCTGAAGGGCGGCGAGAATGGCGACGACCAGGTGCAGCCCCGTGTACTGATCGGCGACGGCAATCGGCATGACGAAAGGCGGATCGCCGCGCCGTCCGGTCAGCCACATGGCGCCGGTCAGCGCCTGCACCAGGTAGTCCTGCCCGGGCCGTGACACATACGGTCCGGTGCGGCCGTAACCGGAAGAAGCAGCGTAGATCAGCCGGGGATTGCGTTTACGCAGCGACTCGTAGCCGAGGCCGAGGCGATCCATGGCGCCGGGGCGGAAGTTTTCGACCAGCACGTCGGCCCGGTCCACGAGTTCCAGCACTCGCTCCAGATCCTGCGCGTTTCGCAGATCGATCTCGATGCTGCGTTTGTTGCGGTTGAAGGCGAGGAAGGCGTCTGTTTCGCCGTGGGTGCGTGCCATGAAGATGCCCCACTGGCGCATCCATTCCCCATCCTGCTTCTCCAGCTTGACTACGTCGGCGCCGAAGTCGCCCAGTATTTGCGTCGCCAGCGGGCCTTGCAGTAGGGCCGTGAAGTCGAGCACACGTATCCCCGAAAGTGGCCCGTCCGCTTCGTCGTACCGATCCGTCATCCACGCTCCATAAATCGACGCCGCGAGTCAGTGCCTGTCATCGCACGCCAAGTCCGGGAGCAGGGTCTCGACCAGGTACCCAAAGCCCGCCAGGCATTTACGGGGCGCGGTTTCCCCGGACCAGAGGAAGCGGTGAATCAGTTCGCCGGCGCGCTGCTGAAAGCGGCGGTGGCCCGGGACGCGGGACCGAACGAACGCACAATCGATGGTCTGGCGCGTCGAGATGAAAAAATCACCTGCCTGGCGGTTAACGCGCGGCGATTCCCAGGCTGCCGCGTGCCCCGGCTGCCCACCGGATTCCGCGTATATTCCCGACTGTGCTTCGGGGGAGGCAATCTGCCTTGCCAGTTCGGCCGCGGCGTCACGGATTGCCGAGTACGAGGACAAGGCGAGGCCTACACCACCCAGAACGGACCCGATTTCGCCGCCCACGCCGCGTGGCGCGTTGCCAAAGCGCAAGCCTTGGGCCCGAAAACCCGGTCGCGCGTAATTCGAGTATCCGAACATGAGCGGCACGTAGACAATCTCGTTGGTGACGGACATGCGATCCGACATTGCGATCGGATCGTCCGTGCGCGACGCAGGGTGCAGGTCGCGCGAGATCTGCCGCAGGAAATCGAGCGCCTCGACCCCGGCGAGCGGGTCGACGGAGCCGCCGGCAGGCCAGAACTGCCTGCCCGCCAAGCTCACGCCGACGGAGAGAAAAGCACAGTAAGCATGGTTTGGATTCAGGGGCATCCCGACCTTGCTCGGAGCATTGCTGCGTTCCATCGCGAGTTCGGCCACCTCCGCCCAGGTTTCCGGCAGCTTGCCGAGGGCCGCGCCATGCCAGAGGTCTTCGCGGTCCGCGCTCACCTGGCACGCCGCGTCGATCGCGAGCGCCCACTGTTTTCCGCCCCAGGTGTACGACGCATAACTCGGGCCGACACTGTGCGCGGCCTGATCCGCCAGATAGGGTTCGTCAACCCACTCGTTCACGGGCACGATGAGACCCGAGGTCGCGGCGGTGCCGGCGAAGGGGTAGTCCAACAACACGAGGTCATAGGCGGTGGCCAGCTCCGCGAGCGGCTGATCCTCAAAGTCCTTCAACGGTCTGGCATCCCATTCCACCGGGATGCCGCGCCGCTTCGACCAGTCCGCCGAGATCGCCTCGAGGGGACCACGCGCGCGCGGATGATCCCAGGCCATGCCGCGTAATTTGCTCCCGTCGCTCATGAACGCGCAATCGAGCTCACTTTCCGCGGGCGGTCTTCGGATCGCGATAAAGGACCGTCTGGATATGCTCGCAGTACAGCACGAGTTCCCCTTCGCCCTTGAAGACCTCGTACTTTGCCCTGGTCAGGCCGCGATCTTCATACTTGGGTTCCTTCGCGAGGTTGGTTCGAATCGTATAAATCGAATCGCCGATGAAAACCGGCTTGATGAAACGAAGACGGTCATAGCCGTAGGAGAAGGCCTGCAACCAGTTTGTCCCGACCAGCCCGATGCCGGCGCTGAAGACAAAGGCGCCCGCAACGAGCCGCCGTCCGAACAACCCCTCCTCGACCGCGAAGACTTCATCGGCGACGTAAGGATGGAGATCGACGACGAGCGTATTGAAAGCCATGCTCTCGCCCTCCGAGATCGTCCGCCTGATGCTCCGGATCTGCCGGCCTATCTCGAAATCCTCCCAGTAAATATCTTCACAGCCCCACAGCGGAATGGCGCTGTGTTCGGGAGGGAATTTGGACTCGTACACCGGCTGGTTCCTCGTGGCCTTTCGAATACCGGGGTTCAGGCCGCCTCCTGCTCGCGGATCGCCCCCTTGTTCAGGGTGATGGTCTGGTGATTCGTGTATTCGAGCAGTCCATGGAGCGAGTTCTCGCATCCGATCCCGGACTGTTTGTGACCGCCGAAGGCCTGGAAGGGCGAATACTGGTGGACCTCGTTCAGCCACACGGTCCCGGCCTCGAGTTGACCGCCGATGCGCTCCACCGCCTCGAGGTCGCGGCCCCAGACGGAAGCGCCCAATCCGTACTCGGTGTCATTGGCCCTGGCGATGACTTCGCTCTCTTTCGACCAGCGGAGCAGGGGAAGGATCGGACCGAACGGTTCCTCTCGAACCACGCGGGAGTTGTCCGGCGGATCGTCGACCAACGTGATCGGGATGAACCAGCCGGCGGCGGCGCGGTCGACTTGTCCTCCCAGGGCGAAACGGTAACCGTGGGTCCGGCAGTCCTCGATGAATTCGAGCACCTTTCGGTACTGCGCCTCGTTCTGAATCGGGCCGATGGAGGTATCCGCCTCCGCGCCGTCGCCGACCTTCACGGTCCGCGCGTAGGCCACGAGGGCGTCGCGCAACCGCTCATAAATGGATTCATGTATGTAAAGCCGCTTGGTCGCGTTGCAGAACTGCGCGTTATTCTGGAACGCCGCCCAGAACAGCTTCGGCGCCAGGTCTTCGATATCCACATCGGGCAGCACGATTGCCGGATCGTTGCCGCCGAGTTCGAGCGTGACGCGCTTGAGCGTGTCCGCGGCCGAACGCATGACGTGCCGGCCGGTATCGGTATGTCCCGTGAAGGCGATCTTGTCGATGCCGGGGTGAGCCGTCATCCATTTGCCGAGACGGTCGCCGCCGGTCACTACATTGAGCACGCCTGGCGGCAGAATGTCGCGGCACAGTTCCCCCAGCTTCAGCGTGCAAAGCGGCGTGAATGGCGATGGCTTGACCACGATGGTATTGCCGGTGAGGAGCGCGGGCGCGATCTTCCACACGGCCAGCAGCACGGGAAAATTCCACGGCACGATGGCGCCCACGACGCCGAGCGGAGTATGACGCGTGATGACCCTGCGTCCGGGCGTGTCTTCCAGGATTTCGAGGGGAACCTCCATCGTCGCCATCGACTTCAGCCAGGCGACCGACCCGAGAATTTCCCATTCCGATCCGGCCCTGGGTTTACCCTGCTCGCGTGTGAGCAGCGACATGAACGGTTCCGCATGCCGTTCGATGGCCTCGCCGATGCGGCGCACGAGATCCTGGCGTCGTTCGATCGGAGCGCGACTCCAGGAGCCGAATGCGATCCGAGCGGAGTCGACCGCCTCGTCGAGCTGACGCCGCGTGGCGTCAGTCACCCTGGCGATGATCTGACGGGTAGCGGGATTCCAGGCCGCGAGTTTGCGCCGGCCGGCGACGGCCATTCCGCCGCTGGTCATGGTGTAGTGGGTGTCAAAATCGATCATCGGTGCGTCTCGCGGGATGGAAGGGGCCACAATTTCCGTCATGGCAACTGACATGTTAGCATAGGCTTAAATTGGCTTAATCTCAATTTTTGACGAGGTATTAAGCTAATCTAATATGTTACTTTGCTATTTGAGAACATCGACTATGGGTGATGCGGTACAGCAACGGAAGCCCGGGAAGCCGGCAATGACAACATAGTATATGAGTGGCTTCGGACTGCATGACCGCGTGGCATTGATCACAGGCGGTGCCGGTGGAATCGGTGTGGCCATCGCCCGGCGCTTCGCCGCCGCCGGCGCCCGCATCGCCCTGGCAGACGTCAATCGGGATGCCGCCAGGGAGGCGGCCGCTCAACTTGCGAAGGCCGGCCATCGGGCGATCGCGTTCAGCGGCGACGTCAGCCAGTCCGTGGATGTCGAGGCGCTGGTCCGGGATGTCCTGAAGAACTTCGGACAGATCGACATCCTCGTCAACAACGCCGGGCTCATGGGCCGCGTCGCGCCATTGTGGGAACTGGAGGAAAAGGATTGGCGGCGCGTCATCGACGTCGATCTCACGAGCGTGTTCCTGGTGAGCCGCGCCGTCATTCCGCACATGCGCGCCCGGCGCAGCGGCTGCATCGTCAGCGTGGCGTCGATCGCGGGAAAGGAGGGCACCCCGCGACTGATCCCCTACTCGGTGGCCAAGGGGGGAATCATCGCCTTCACCAAGGCCCTGGGCAAGGAAGTGGTTGGCGACGGTATCCGCGTGAACTGCGTGGCGCCGGGAGTCGTCGAGACGCCGCTGCTGGACCAACTCCCGCCGGACGCGACCCAGGTGATGTTGAGCAAGGTGCCCATGGGCAGGTTCGGAACGCCGGATGAAGTGGCGGCGGCGGTCCATTTCCTGGCCTCGGACGCGGCGAGCTTCATCACGGCGCAATGCCTCGATTGCAGCGGCGGACGGGCCACGTATTAAGCCGGATTATTCATGAACGGATCGCCGATGAGTGGACGGGTGGCATCTCGTAGGGTTGTCCGCGCGCAGCGGAAAAGTTCCCGGAGACGCGAGCGGACGGGTGGCATCGGGGACTGCCGTTCGCGCGCAGCGGAAGGGCCCCGCTGGGGGATGGGTGGAGCGAGCACGGACGGCAGTCCCCGATGACAGGACCCGTCCGCCTTTGCTGTTGCGTTCATTGACAATTCGGAGTCGGGAACTCGCATGGAGACAGTTTCATGAAACGCAGCACCGAGCGCATCCTGACGACCCACACCGGCAGCCTGCCGCGGCCGGACAGTCTCGTCGAACTCATGTTTGCGAAGGAAGAAGGGCGGCCGATCGACGCCCGGATGCTCTCCCAACGGATCCAGGAGTCGGTACGCGAAGTGGTCTCGCACCAGGCTGCGATCGGCATCGACGTCGTGAGCGACGGCGAGATGAGCAAACCGAGTTACGCGACCTACGTGACCGAGCGCCTGACCGGCTTCGCCGGCAAATCGGATCGCCCGAAGCTGAGCGACATACTCGAATATCCGAAAGTCGCCAGCCATTATTTCAATGACCCCGGCGTGCAGCGCCTGAACATGAACCGGCCGGCCTGCAACGGACCCGTTGCGTCGAGAGGGCTGGCCGATGCCGAAGCCGACATCGGCAACTTCAGGCTGGCATTGGCCGCGGTCAATGTAGAGGATACCTTCATGACGGCCGCCTCACCCGGAGTCGTGTCGATGTTTCTCGGCAACACGTATTACAAGTCGGAAGAGGAATTTCTGTGGGCGGTCGCGAAGGCGATGAAGCCGGAGTACGAGGCTATCATCAAGGCGGGTTTCCTGTTGCAGCTCGACTGTCCCGATCTGGCCATGACGCGCCACCGCGAGTTCGCCGACCGGCCGGTGGAGGAGTTCCGCGACTACGTGAGGTTGCACATCGAAGTGCTCAACGCCACCATCGCCGACATTCCGCCCGAGCGCGCGCGGGTACACCTGTGTTGGGGGAATTATCCCGGGCCGCATCACCGCGACGTGCCGCTCGAGCAAATCATCGACTTGATTCTGACCATCCGCGCGCACGGCCTGTCGTTCGAGGCGGCGAATTCGCGCCACGAGCACGAGTGGACGGTATTCGAGAAAGTCCGCCTGCCGGAGGGCAAGGTGCTGATCCCGGGCGTGATCGAGTCGATGTCCAACCGCATCGAACACCCGGCGCTCATCGCCCAGCGCATCGTGCGCTTCGCAAACGCCGTCGGCCGCGAAAATGTGATCGCGGGCAGCGATTGCGGCTTCGGCACCTTCGTGGGCGTCGCGCTCGTCGAGCCGGAGATCGCCTGGGCAAAGCTCGGCTCGCTGGCCGAGGGAGCGCGGATCGCCAGCGCGGAGCTGTGGTAGGAGGAGGGGAATGACCGATCGCGGCGGGCGCATCCAGGAAAGCGACGGCATGGGGACGGTGGAACTTCGGGACATCGGCAGGATCCCGGTCGACGGGGACAACGTGGCGATTGCCACGAAGCCTCTCGACGCCGGGACCCGGTTTCTGTTCCGGGACCGCGCGCCTGTCATCTCCCACACCATGCTCGAAGGTCACCGGTTTGCCGTCGAGCCGATTGCGGAGGGCGCTTTTCTGCAATCGTGGGGGTTGCCGTTCGGGCGGGCGCTGCGCGTCATCGAGGCGGGCGAATACGTCTGTAACGCGGGGATCCTGGAGGCGCTGCGGCTGCGGAACCTGGATTTCGCGCTGCCCGATCGCCCGAACTTCGCCGATTACACCGCCACGCACCGGCTGGACGAAAAGTCGTTCCAACCGGGCACGCAGGTGCCGTTGCACGCGCATCGCGGCACCTTCGAGGGCTATTCGCGGCCGGGCGGCCGCGGGATCGGCACCCGCAACGTCATCGTCATTCTCGGCACCACCTCGCTGACGGGGAGCTTCGCCGGCGCCCTCGAATCCCGCTTCAAATCCGAAGCGGGCCGGCACGGCAACCTCGACGGCATTACCGCCGTGGCCCACACGGAAGGGGGCGGACAGGGGCGGCCGAACAATCTCGAATTCCTGCTGCGGACGCTGGCCGGTTTCATGGTCCATCCCAACGTGGGCGCGGTGCTGGCGATCGACTACGGCACGGAGGCCATCACGAACGCCATGCTGGAAGAATACCTGCGCGCGCACGACTACCCGCTCGATCACGTGCTGCACCGGTTCTATTCGATTCAGCGCGAGTACGCGTCGGCGCTGGGCGAGTGCGAGCAGATCGTGCGCGACTGGTTGCCGGCGGTGAGCGCCATGCCGCGATCGAGCCAGCCGCTTACGGGGCTCAAGGTCGGGTTGCAGTGCGGGGGGTCGGACGCCTTCTCGGGCGTGTCGGGCAACCCGCTCGCGGGCTGGGTGGCCAGGGAATTGATACGGCACGGGGGCACGGCCAGCCTTGCCGAGACCGACGAGCTCATCGGGGCGGAGCCGTACATCCTCGCGAACACGCGCGACTTGTCCACGGCACGGCGTTTCCTCGAGAAGATCGAAATCTTCAAGGAGCGCGTCGCCTGGCACGGCCAGAGCGCCGAGGGCAATCCCACCGGGGGAAACAAGTTCCGCGGCCTGTACAACATCGCCATCAAGTCGATCGGCGCGGCGCGGAAGAAGGACCCCGACGTGCGCCTGGACCACGTCATCGATTACAGCGAGCGCATGACCGAACCGGGTTTCTACTTCATGGACAGCCCGGGCAACGACCTGGAGAGCATCGCCGGCCAGGTGGCGTCCGGCTGCAACCTAATCTTCTTCACGACCGGAAACGGCTCGATCACCAACTTTCCGTTCGTGCCGACCGTCAAGTTCATCACCACGACCGGCCGCTGGAACCTCCTGTCCAGGGACATGGACGTGAACGCCGGTCGCTATCTCGACGGCACGCCGATGGCAGACCTGGGCGTGGAGACCTTCCGCTATACCGTCGACGTCGCCTCGGGGACGCGCAGCGTGGGCGAACGAGCCGGCCACTCGCAGGTGTCGATCTGGCGCGACTGGCGGCAGACGGACGGATCGCGCGTCGAGGAATTGCGCAAACGCAGAGATCCGGACGGCCGGCCGATCCCCATTCGCGCGGGCCAAGGCGGCAAGGCGCGTATCCGGGCAATGCCCGCCGGGAACAAATTCGCGACGGACCGGGTCGGCCTGATCCTGCCGACCAGCCTGTGCGCGGGCCAGATCGCCCGCCAGATCGCGGAACGCCTCAACGCTGCGATTCCGCCGTGGACACGCGGTGTGTCCCGCTTCTTCGCCTTGCCGCACACGGAAGGCTGCGGCGCCTCCAGCGGCGAAAACGAGGAGCACCAGCTGCGGACCGTCATCGGTCACCTGCTGCACCCGTTTGTCGAGGCGGCGCTGCTGCTGGAGCACGGTTGCGAACGCACGCACAACGACCTGATGCGCCACGCGTTGCAGCAGCGGGGCATCGACCCGGCGCGTTTCGGCTATGCCAGCATCCAGCTCGACGGCGGCATCGACAAGGTCGTGCACAAGGTGGAGCAGTGGTTCACCGCAAAACTTCCATCCGGGCCGGCCGCCGAACGACGCGAGGTCGGACTGGAGGCGCTTTCACTGGGCCTGATCTCGGTCGGCCCTGTTTCGGCGGCCGTCGCCGCGGCGCTGGGGCAGATCGCCGGGGCCATCGTCGGCGCGGGCGGCTGCGTCGTGGTCGCGGAGAATGCCTCGCTGCTCCGGTCGGCGGAATTCCTCGGGGAATTGGGCCTGAACGACTCGCCACAGCCGACCCTGGCCTACGGGCAGGACAGCCGCGAAGCCGGGCTGCACGTCATGGCAACGCCGACGGACCACGGCGTGGAGATCCTGACCGGGCTCGGCGGCACGGGCGTGCAGCTGATCCTGGCGCATGTGCAAGGTCCGCCGCTTCAGGGCCACCCGATGATCCCGGTCCTCCAGGCCGCCTCGGACGCGGAAACGGCGCGCAGATCTGCGGCGGATCTCGATTGCGTCATCGATCCCGAGCGGCAGGCGGCGGATCGGATCCGCGCGGACCTGCTGAAACTCGTATGCGACACCGCCTCGCACGACTATGAGCCCAGGCTCTGGAAGGCAGGGTGCACGGACTTCCAGCTCACCCGCGGCTTGCTGGGCGTCTCTTTGTAATCCGCCGCGAGGGTCATCGAACATGTTCCTGCCACAGGATCCGCAAACGGCATTGCTGCTCATCGTGGTCTCCATGTTCTGCTGGGGATCGTGGCCGAACCTGTTGAAGGCCCTGCCGGAATGGCGGCTCGAATATTTCTACATCGACTACACGCTGGGGTTCCTGGCGGCGATCCTCCTGGTCGCGGCGACGGCAGGTTCGACAGGAGTCGTCGGCACGGAATTTCTGGGCCGGTTGCTGGATGCGCATGGGCCGGAGGCGGCCTTCGCATTCGCCGCCGGGTTTATCTGGAACGCCGGCAACATTCTCCTGCTGAACAGCATCATGATTGCGGGACTGGCGGTCGCCTTTCCGATCGCGTCCGTGCTGGCCATCGTGCTGGGAGTCGGCTTCAGCTGGTGGACCCAGCCGATCGGCAATCCAGCCTGGCTGGCCGCGGGTTCCATCATCCTCGTGCTGGCAGGCTTTGCGAACGCCCGGGCCTATCGCGCCCTCGCCGGCGCGCCGGGCGCGAGCAAGTCGCTGGGGGTCGGGCTGGCGTTGGCCGCCGGCCTGCTCGTGGGGATCTTCCCGCCGTTCATCGCCCGTGCCATCAGCGGCGCGCATGCCCTGGACCCGTACAGCGTGTCGACGTATTTCATGGTGGGCGCCTCGATCGCGACCTTCATCGGCATGCCCCTTCTCGTGACCAGGCCTTTCATCGGCGACGCGGGGCGCATGAGTGGTTATTTCCAGGGCGGGACGTTCCGGCACGCGATGGGCATGCTTGCGGGCGCCGTCTGGTGCGTCGGGACGGTCGCCAACTTCGCCTCGGCGGGGCTGGTCGGCGTCGCCATCAGTTGGGGCATCGGCAGCGGCGCGCCCATGGTGGGCGCGCTTTGGGGCATCTTCCTGTGGAAGGAGTTCCGCGGCGCGACCCGCGGGACCGTCGCGATGATCTCCGCGAGCCTCGCGCTCTACACCGCGGGCGTCGTGCTCGTGGCGCTCGCGTACGAGCTGCGCTAGACGCCCGCCTATTGCTGCGGCTTCGCCTGGAGCAGCGCGTCCATCTGCGGCCCGAGCGACTGCGCCTGCGCGGACAGCCGATCGTAATCGCGGCTCAAGTACGACTCGGAGACGCCGTGCCTCAGGTCGTGCAGCAATTCGTCGGGGATCCTCTCGCCGCTCCGGATCGATCGGAACCACAGGGCCAGGGCCCGATCGCGCAGGGCGATGAGCTGCAGGAACGCGGCATCGTGCGGATCGTCGCCATCGCGCGGCCGGCGCGCCTCCGCCTGCAACAGCGGCCTGAACGGCCGGTGGGGCTCGGACTGGTACCAGAATGCCGTGCTCGAGTAATCGTTGGCGAAATTGTTCGCGTGTCCGTGTTCGATCGTCATGCGGATGGACTTCCGGAAGCGCACCGGGTCGTTGACGTAGAAACGGTACATTGAGATCTTGCCGCGATAATCCAGGTTCCCGATCAGATGAAAACCGGTGTAGGGACCGGCGTACTCGGCGGTCGGGCACGCGCCGCCGCCGAAGATCTCCTCGCTGCCGGTGCCGTGGAAGGACGGCGGCCACCCTTCGCCGTCGATGAAGATCATGTCGTCGCCTTCCCCGTACCAGTTGGCGGTCAGGTTCTCGATATTCAGGAAAATACCGACCAGGGTGCCGTGGCCCTCCGCGTCCAGCACGACGTAGTTGTCCATGCCCGTGTCGTTGACGGCGGCGTGGAGCGTCTGGTTGGTTTCGGCGCCGACGGCCTGCGTCGGATTCTCCCGGTTCCACGAGGCATGAAAGCGGCCGAGCCCCTCCGGGAGCGCATCCATCCGTTCGTACTCGATGTGGTACCAGACCGCAGCGACCGGATCCGGACCTTCATTGGTGAGCGTGAGTCTCGCGCCGTTCGCGTACGGCATCGGGAAGTAGCTGTTGAATCCGTAAGTGCCGAGTACGCCGAAGTCTCCCGGATTCACCGTCACCATCAGCGAGGTGTAGAAGCGCGGACGCTCGTGCCCCAGGCCGAAGAAGTCCCCGAAGGGAACTTCTACGCACGGAACGTCGCCGCCGTCCCAGTACGCGCGCAGCACCAGATCGCGCAGATAGTGCCGGCCGCCGAGAATGCTGAAGTATAGGTGCCGCACCACGCCCGCGCCGTCGAGCCGCGCCAGCTCCAGCGTCTCGCCGGAGGCGATCGCGCGGAAATCCGTGTTGGCGCCTGTTCGATCGAAACTCGAAACGCGGGCCGTGCTCGTGTCCGCGAGGCGCATCATGTCCTGGAACAGCGGTCCCGACGGTTCCTGCGCACGAAGGCCCGAAGCAAGACCGGTGCAAATGATGAAGGCTGTCAGAATCCGCATACGTTTCTCCTCCAGCTACCGCGATCCGATGTCACGCTCAGGATGACCAACCCTTGTGAGCGATCCCTACACAATTCGTGAGGCCGCGATATGGCCGCCGCCCGCCACTTGGCATTCCCGACTTCGGCTTCTGGGGCCGAGCATCGTGATCTCCGGCAGCATCGTCGGTTCCGGCGAGTTGATACTCACCTCCAGCCTCGGCGCCGCGGCCGGGTTCGTCCTGTTATGGTGGATGCTGGTGTGCTGCTGGAGCAAGTCCATCGTGCAGGCCGAATTGGCGCGGTACATCGTGGCTTCCGGAGACACCTACCTGCGGGCGCTCAACCGGGTCCCGGGCCGGCTGCCCGGTCCGCGCGGGCCGGTTTCCTGGACCCTCTGGTTCGGGCTCCTGAGTTTCCTCCCCGGGATCATCGGCATGGGGGGCATCCTGGGCGGCACCGGTCAGGCGATGTCATTGTTCCTGCCGGGCATCGATTCCCGCTGGATGAGCGCGCTGGCCGCGATCGCCGCGTCCGCGATCCTGTACAGCGGTTCTTACCTGCGTCTCGAGTGGACCATGCTGGCGCTGGTCGCGGGGTTCACGCTGGCGACCGTCGCTTCCGCGATCGCCATGCAATTCACGGAGTACGGCCTTTCGTGGAGCGATGTCGCTGCCGGTTTCAGTTTTGAATTTCCCGCGGAACACCTGGTACTGGCGCTGGCCGTATACGGCGCCACCGGAGTGAACTCGGCCGAGATCTCCACGTATGGCTACTGGTGCATCGAGAAAGGTTATGCCGGTTTCGTCGGCGGCGATCGGGAGGACCCGGCATGGCTGTCCCGCGCCCGCGGCTGGATCGGCGTGCTGCAACTCGATGTCTGGGTCACGCTGGCGATTCTCACCTGCGCCACGTTGCCGTTCTATCTGCTCGGCGCCGGCGTGCTGCATGCCGCGGGATTGCGCCCGCAGGGACTGGAGACCGTGTCGGCGCTTTCCGCGATGTTTACCCGGACGCTCGGCGGCTGGTCGCTGTGGCTGTTCGGCGGCGCGGCGTTCTGCATCCTGTTCTCGAGCGTCGTGGCCGGCTTCGGCGGGATCAGCCGCATGGTTCCGGACTACCTCGTCGAATTCGGATTTATTGATCGGCAGCGGCTCGCGACGCGCATCTACTGGACGCGCGGCTGCGGCGCAGTCCTGCCGGTCGCGAGTCTGGTCTTCTATCTGGCGATTCCGAACCCGGTGGTGTTGCTCATGGTCGGCGCGCTGATGGGCGCGCTGCTGCTGCCCGTGCAGAGCGGCGCGACCCTCTGGCTGCAACGTTACCGGATGGATCCACACCTCCGCCCATTCGCACCGGCGCACGCGCTTCTGCAATTGACTTTCCTGTTCCAGGCCGTGATGGCGACGCTCGTGATCGCGTACGTTGTGCTGTAATCGAATGGGTATACTGTTCCCATTCCAGCATCGCTCGAGGGAGAAACGACCATGGCGAAAACGACCCGCAAGAGACGGGGCGCGGCTAAACGCCGCAGCCGGACCGCGGCGAGGTCTTTGACATTGCTGATCGGCACGCGCAAGGGCGTATTTTTCCTGCGCGCCGGCCCGGGCCGCAGGAGCTGGCGACTGACGGGACCGGAGTTTCTCGGTCATACCGCGCACCATGTCGTTCTCGATCCGCGCGATCGGCGTACGCTGATCTGCGCGGCCAGGACCGGCCATCTCGGACCGACGGTCTTTCGCTCGTCCGATCGCGGCAGGACCTGGAAGGAGGCGAGCCGCCCGCCCGCATTCGCCAAGGCGCCCGATGGCGAGATGGCGCGCGCGGTGGATCACGTCTTCTGGCTCGCGCCCGGACACGCCAGCGAGCCGCATGTCTGGTATGCCGGCACCTCGCCGCAGGGATTGTTCCGTTCGAACGACGGCGGCGCGACCTGGGACGGCGTCGCCGGTTTCAATACACACCCGAAGCGCCCAGCCTGGTGCGGCGACGGGCAGGCGGCCCCTCCGGACGGCGCGACCCTGCATTCCATCTGCATCGACCCGCGCGATCCGAAGCATCTGTATATCGGCATGTCGAGCGGCGGAACCTTCGAGAGCACCGATGGCGGCGCCGACTGGAAGCCGCTGAACGCTGGCTGCCGCGCGGATTTTCTGCCCGATCCGTTCCCGGAATTCGGCCACGACGTGCACTGCATGCGCCTGCACCCGCTCGCCCCGGACCGGCTCTACCAGCAGAATCATTGCGGCATCTACCGCATGGACCGCGCCGCAGCCCGCTGGGAGCGCATCGGGGACAACATGCCGAAGAAGGTCGGCGACATCGGTTTCCCCATGGTCCTGCATCCGAGGGATCCGGACACGGTATGGGTATTCCCCATGGACGGCTCGACCGTGTGGCCGCGCGTCAGTCCTGACGGGAAACCGGCGGCCTATGTTTCACGCAACGGCGGCCGGAGCTGGCGGCGGCTGGACCGCGGCCTGCCGCGCGCGCAAGGCTGGTTCACGGTCAAGCGCCAAGCCATGTGCGCGGACCGGGCGGAATCCGTCGGCGTGTATTTCGGCACCACCGGCGGCGAGGTCTGGGGAAGCGTCAAGGAAGGAGAACGGTGGGTCTGTCTGGCCCGTTACCTTCCTGAAGTGTATTCGGTCGAGGCAGCGGAGTTCGCCTGATGCAGGTGGTCATCCCCACCCAGCTTCGCGACTACACGCGCGCATCCCAGGTCGAGGCGCGAGGCGCCAGCGTGGAGGAAGTGCTGCGCGATCTGGATCGGCGCTTTCCGGGGATCCGCTTCCGCATCGTCGATGAGCAGGATCGGATCCGGCCGCACCTGCGCATCTTCGTCGACGGCGCGCAGGCGCCGACGCTGAAAACCCGCGTGAGGCCGGACGATCTGGTGCTGATTTTCGGGGCGTTGAGCGGAGGTTGATGCCCGGAGCGAGCGCTCGGGGGGGCGCGTGCTTTCGATGAAAATTGCCTGAGTTGGTATTTCCCGATTCCAGTCAGAGCAGACCCGGCTTGGTTTCGTATTCACGCAGGCCGATGTCGGCCAGCGCCGCATTAACATCCAGTCGCGGGACCGCTTGCGGCCGCCGGCAATAAACGATGGTTCGTCATCCTTCTGGCCGCCGCCAGGGCGCATCGTCCGAGACACAGCAAAATCGCGTGATTCCGGCAATTGCCGGGCGCCCGCATCGGGACGGGTGCGAGCAGGGAAGGCGTGGAGGCGCTTCCGGGCGCGGCGAGCAACGCGATCAAGCCGGAAATTCCGCCCATGCCGGAAAGGAAATGCCGTCGCCTGATCATGAATCCTGTCTCTCTCTATTGGCAACGTCGGCGATCTTGCCCGCGGTCGGTTCAAGTCGTGTAACCGCCGTCCACGACGACGGTCGCGCCGGTCATGTAGGAAGCTTCGTCCGAGGCCAGAAACAGAATTGCTGGAGCGATTTCCTCCGCTTTGCCGAAGCGTTTGATCAGACACTGTGGCTCAATGTAAGCCTTGATGACTTCCTCTCTGGAGGCGCCGAGTTCTTCGATGGCGCGCTGCAACGCCGGCGTGTCGGTGACGCCCGGGCAGACGCAATTCACTCGGATGTGGAAGGGCGCGAGATCCATCGCCATGGATTTGGACATCTCGATCACGGCGGCCTTGCTCGCGTTGTAGGTCATCCAGTCCGGCATGGCGATGAGCCCGTTGATGGACGCGATGTTGACGATGGCGCCACCGCCCTGTTTTTTCATGATTTCGGCGGCGTACCTGGAACACAGGCTGGTCCCGAGCACGTTCACGCTCCACGCCTTTTCCCAGTCCGCGCGATCGGCGTCCTCCACGCGCTTGTGGTGGAACGACGCGGCATTATTGACCAGCACGTCGACCCGCCCCCAGAGTTCGGCCGCGCGGGAAGCGATCCGCCGCGCGTCCGCCTCCTCGGCGATATCGGCGGCTAATGCTTCCGCGCGGCCGCCATCGTTGTTAATCTCGGCCGTAACCCGCGTGGCCTTGTCGCCGTCAATATCCGCTGCGAGGACGCAGGCGCCTTCGCGGGCGAACAGCAGGGCGGTTGCGCGCCCTATGCCTGAACCTGCGCCGGTGATGATGGTGATCTTGTCTTTGAGTCTCATGCAGCTCAGTCCTCCGGCCGCGGCCACAACACATACCCGCGCACCTTGAGACGGACGTAGAACAGCGTGTGGCCGCAGGTGATGTAGAGCGTGCGCAGATCCGTATCGCCGAAACACACGTTAGTGATCAGGTCCATGGGCACGGAAATGACGCCCAACTGCGTGCCCTCCGGCGAGAAGATATGGACGCCGGCCGGAACGGAATCGTCCTCGGCGGGCGGGTTTGGCGTGTTCAGACCGGCCGCGATGTAGACGTTGCCAAGCTCGTCCAGGCACATGCCGTCGCCGCCGCGGCCGGCGCCGAAGTCGTGGAACACGCGCCGGCCGGCGGTCGAGCCGTCGATGAGAAGGTTGTAGGCATAGATCTTCCGCGTGCCGCCGGCCCCGGAATTGTCGTTGTCCACGACGTAAAGCGTTCTCTGATCGGCGGATACGGCGATCCCGTTGGGTCGCACGACGTCATCGATGATGCGAGTGAGCGTGCCGTCCGGATCGATGCGGTAGACGGACTCGTGATCGAGCTCCATGTCGGTCCGGTCGGTATAGCGCGGGTCCGTGAAGTACACGCGGCCTTCCGTGTCCACGTCCACGTCGTTCGGGCTGTTCAGCCGTCTGCCCCGATAGCGATCCGCCAGCACCGTGACGCCGCCGTCCCTTTCAGTGCGGGTGACGCGGCGGTGATCGCCCAGTTCGCCCTCGCAGACGATGAGGCGCCCTTCAGCGTCGAAGACCATGCCGACGGGACGCCCCGCGGGCGCGCGGAACACTTCGAAGCGCCCGCCCTCGGAGGCCTGCCTGCCCTTGAGCACGAAGCGCAGGATGCGGTCGTTCCACAGATCGGTGAAGTACACGCTGCGGTCCGCGGACCAGACCGGGCCCTCGGTGAAGGCCACGAAGGTGGCGGTCCGCACCCCCGCGCCCGGGATCCCGATCTCGGCGGCAAGCCGCGCGGCACGGGGATCTTTCGTCATGAATGTCCTCTTGCGATCAGGGTGAATTCAGGTCTTGCCGGTCTTTTCCCCCGGCATGAGGTTGCGCATCTTGCGGCCCAGCGACTCTGCGTGCAGCGCGCTTTCGCCATAGGGCAGGTCGCGCTCCGGCGGCTGGACGATATCGAAGTGACCGTAGTCGTCCCTGCCCCGGAGCATCAGGACCATATCGCGTTCGCTGCCGTGTTGCACGACGTCGGGGGAGATGTAACGAATCGCCAGTCCGATGCGGTGCCTACCGGAATCGTTCGGTCCCGAGCCGTGCACGATGCCGACGTGGTGGAGGGAGAATTGACCTGGGCGCAGCACGAAGTCGACCGCCTTCGATTCGTCCACCTCGACCGCGATTTCCTGGCCACGCGACAGCATGTTCGCCTCCGCGTAGGTCTCGCGTTGAGGCAGCAGAGCGCCGCGGTGAGTGCCGGGAATGACGCGCAGGCAGGCATTTTCCCGCGTACTGTCGGATAGCGCGACCCAGGCCGTCGTGACATTGGGCGGCGAAAGTCCCCAGTAGGTGGCGTCCTGATGCCAGGACACGTAGGTCCTGTCGTGCGGAAACTTCGGAAACCACTGCGAACTCCAGGCCATCACGTTCGGACCCAGCACGGATTCGACGGCATCCAGGATGCGCGGATTCGCAACGATGTCGTAGACCCAGCGCAGGAAGAGATGCGTCTCGATGAGGAACGATCCGCGTTCCCGCGGCAACAGGGCCTTCAGCTTCGCGTCGTTCTGTTCCCAGTAGGTCAGAAATTTCCGGCACAGTGGCGCGGCTTCCTGCCCGGAGTACGCGCGGACGGGACAATGATAGCCGCGTTCGCGATACGCGTCCTGCTGTTCGGCATTGAGCCGCGTCATCGTTGCGTCACCAGGCTTCCTCAGGGATGGATGCGCGTCTTGAGGAGGATCACGCGATAGGGGTCCCAGGTCGATGCGTTCCAGATCACGTCGACGCCCCTGCCGGCGGGTTTGATCCATTCCTCGATGATGTTGGCGCCGTAGAACCAGCCGTAGTCGTTCTCCGGAAACTGTACGGATCGCGCCTGGCAGCCGTCTCCCGCGCAGGCCGGGTGGTAGAGCACGCCGCCCGGCGCGTACTGATCGGCCGGAGGCAGCCGGTCCGGATCGCCGCCCGCCATCAGGTCTTGCGGCGGCGACCACGGGCCCCACGGGTCGTCGGCGGTGCGCATGCGCAGCGCGCCGTTGCCGATGACGACGTGCTTGCATTCCGTGCGCGCGAACACCTCCGCGATGCCGCAGTTCGGCAGTCCGAACCCCTCATTCGGAACCTTGCTGATCCCGCCGCCGTAGAACATCACCCATTTCCCGAGCTGCTCAATCCAGACGATGCTCATGTGCTGGACCAAGTCATGGATCTCCTGGGGCTGAACGCCCGGCTGCGACGAGTCCAGGTCGACGGGCACGGCCTCCAGTTCGTTCTCGCTGAAGCGGGGCCTGCCGTCCGCGGCGCTGCCCGTGTAGTAGCGGACCTTCCACTCGAACCCCGGACCCGCCGGCATGTCGACATAGGCGAAGTACATGGCGGCCGTCTGGTTCTTCGCATTTACGCCGTTGAACCAGGGCCGGCCCCACAGCAGCACGCGCTGGTTGCCGCCCGCGCCGGGGAGGTTGCGATAGTCCTGATTCGCGCGGCCGGCGCCCCGTTCCGGCACGAAGTCCGCGACCGGGCGCGATGCGGTGTTGATGAAACGGTTGGTCAGCCAGGTGCGGATGTCCTCGTACTTGCCGGGATGTTCCTGGCTGCGAATGCCGATCAGCAGCTTCATGGCTGACGTGACGACGCGGCCGAATTCCGAGTCCGCGAACATGGAGCTGCCGCGATCGACGCACAACCCGCTGCCGGCAACGGGCGTGCCGTCCGCGTTCGCCTGCGTGTCGGCGTTGCACCCGGTCCAGTTCTCGGCGCAGGGAAGCGTGAGGCCGCGCTCGATGTCCGGGCGCGAACCGAAGTATCCGAGGCCCGGATCGCAGGCGAAGCCCGACGGGCACTCCGCGTCGGTCCGGCACGCCGCTGGCTTGCCCGTGATGAACATGCCGAACTCGCGCGTGCCGTTGCTGAAGCCGCCGACCGGGGTCTTCAGTCCCTCCATCGGCCGGCCGGTGTCGATGGGCGTGACCTGCGTCGTGCCCGGTTCCTGTCCCATCTTGATCGGTGGAACGTTGCCGGGACCGATCTGCGACGGGTCGGGCCAGTCGGCGAGATCGATGGTGCCGAAGGAGTCGTCGTGAGTAGTGGTGATTCCTTCTCCTTTCTCGTTGCCGTGCGTATCGCCGAATATGAAATGGATCTTCCCGCCGTGAGCGTAGCTCCACCCCAGGTCCGTGCCGTAGTAGGCGATTGGCGCGGGCTTCGTGTTGTCCGGGTGCAGTTTCGCGTCGAATCCCGTAAACGGCCCGAGCACGATGGTCTCGCCCGGAGACGGGCCAGCGGTCGGACGGGTAGTGCAGGCGGCGAGGATGAGAATGGCAAGTGACAGCAGAGGCGCATTGCGGTTGTTCATGATGGCTGTGGCCTGTTCATTGGGACTCGGAACTCGGGGCAAGCATGGAACTCGCGCGACTCTATTCATCGATCCGCGTTCTGACGAGGACCACACGGTACGGGTCCCACGTCGACACGTTCCAGATCAGGTCTGCGCCGCCTTCCGCGGGCCGCGTCCACTGTTCGATGATGTTCGCGCCGTAGAGAAAGCCGTATTCGTGTTCCGTTACCTCGGCGGATCGCGTGTGCGTAACACAGGCTGGATCGGCGCAGGCGGGGTGGTGCAGCACACCGCCGGGGGCGTACTGATACTCGAGCGGAACGCGATCCGGGTCGCCGCCAACGAGCACGTCATCGGGCGGCGTCCAGGGTCCCCACGGCTGGCCGGCGCTGCGCATCCGGATGGCGCCGTTGCCGAGGACGACACGCGTGCAATCCGAACGCGTGAAAATCTCCAGCACGCCGCAGTTCGGCAGCGTCGGCAGGGGCAGGTCGACCATGCCGCCGCCGTAGAACATCACCCACTTGTGCAGCGGTTCCACCCAGCTCAGGCTCATCTGGTCCACGACGTCGTGGATTTCCTCATGCTGGACTCCCTCCCTGGTGGCATCGAGATCCACGGCGGCGGCGTCGCGCTCGTTACGGCTGAAGCGCGGCCGGCCGGCCGCGTCCAGTCCGGCGTAGTAAGTAAGATTCCAGGAAAATTCCGGGCCTGAAGGCATGTCGGCGTACGCGAAGTACAGGCCGAGCGGCCGGCCGGTGGCGGCGACGCCGATGAATCCCGGTCTGCCCCAGAGAAAGACGCGCTGCCTGCCGCCGGATCCCTTCGCCGGCCGATAATCCTGACTTTCGCCGCGCGCACCGCCGGGCGCGACAAAGTCACTCACGGTGCGCACGGCGACGTTGGCGAACTTGTTCGTGATCCACTCGCGCGCGTTTGTATAGCGGCGCGGATCGGACGTGTCGCGGATGCCGACCAGGTGTTTCAGCGCCATGGCGCCGATGCGGCCCGCCTCGCTGTCCGCCCAGATGGTGCTCGTTCGATCCACGCAGAAGCCGGTGTCCCGGACCGGCGCGCCCGCGGCATCCTTCATCGTATCGGCGATGCATCCGGGGCTGCCGTCCAGGCAGCCGAACGTAAGCCCTCTGTCGGTATCCCAAGGTTCACCCGCGAATCCCAGTCCGCTATCGCAGGCGAACCCGCCGCCGCAGTCAGCGTCCGCGTTGCAAGCCCGCGGCTTGGACGTATAGAAGACCCCGAATTCGCGCGATCCGTTGCCGAACCCGCCGATCGGGGTTTTGAATCCTTCCATGGCATGACCCGGATCGATGGCGGAGGTCTCCGTGGTGCCCGGGTTCTGGCCGAGCCTGATCAGCGGAATATTGTGCGGCGTGATCTTCGCCGGGTCCGGCCATTCGGCAAGCTCGATGGTGCCGAAGGCGTCATCGAAAACGCCGCGGGTCGAAGCCTGTATCCGCTCGTCGCCCTCGGTCGCGTTCGTGTCTCCGAACAGGAACTGGATTTTGCCATCGTGCTCGTAGCTCCACCCCAGATCGGTGCCGTAGTAGTGAATCCGGAACGGCGCGAGATTGTCCGGGTGCAGCGGCGCGTAATGGCCGGTGAATGGACCGAGAACCGTAGTATCGGCGGGGAGGGGATCCGCGCAGGCCGCGCCGCAGGCGGTGACGGCGCCGGCCGCCAGCCAATAGAGTAGGGTGGATTGAGCGAAGCGAAATCCACCGCCCGAGGCGCGATGCCTGTCCAAGGCGGAATTCGCTGCGCTCATTCCACCCTACGCTCTCGGGACTCGGGACTCGTCACTTTCTTATCCGCGTTCTCAGGAGGATGACGCGGTATGGATCCCACGTCGAGGCGTTCCAGATCAGGTCCGCGCCGCCGCGCACGGGACGGATCCATTGTTCGATGATATTGGCGCTGTAGAAGAACCCATATTCATCCTGCGTGAAGAACGCGGTGTCGCTGTGTGGGGCGCAAACGGGATCAACGCACGCGGCGTGACGCAATGCGCCGCCGGGGCCATACTGATTTTTCGGACCGTCGGCCGGATCGCCGCCGACGATGACATCCTGCGGCGGCGTCCAGGGACCCCAGGGATCGTCGGCCGTGCGCATGCGTATGGCCCCGTTGCCTACGATTACGTTTCTGCATGCCGCGCCCACGAAAAGTTCAGTCACACCGCAGGTCGGAAGTCCGGTCCGCGGGCTGTAGCCCAGACCGCCGCCGTAGAACATCACCCATTTGTTCAGGGGTCCAATCCAGGCGACGCTCAACTGGTTGACGATGTCGTGCATTTCTTCGGGCTGGACGCCTACGCGCGTCGAGTCGAGATCGAGCGGCGCGGCGTCCTTCTGATCGGGGCTGAACTGCGGCATGCCATCCGCCGTGCCGGCGTAGTAATTCACGTTCCAGGCAAAGCCAGGTCCCGTGGGGATATCGACGTAGGCGAAATACACCCCCAGCGTGCGGCTGTTCGCGGCGACGCCGACAAACCCGGGGCGGCCCCACAGGAACACGCGTCGCTTGTCCCCCGTGCCCTTCGCGGGACGGTAATCCTGTTTCAGTTTTCCCGCGCGCGTCGGAGCGATAAAACCCTCAACGGTGCGCACGGTGACGTTCATGAACTTGTTTGTCAGCCAGTCGCGCGTAGCGCCGTATTTCCTCGGATCGGACGCGTCCCTCACGCCGATACGCACGCGGAATCCCATCGTCGTCAGGAGGTTTGATACAGGTTCACGCCCGACCATGCTGGTCTCGTCCGCGCAGAACCCGCTCCCCGGGACAGGAGCGCCCGCGGCATCCGCCATCGTGTCGGCATTGCAACCGGGATTGCCGTCCCGGCATGGAAACGTGAAATTTTCCTCCTCTGAGTAACGCGGGCCGATATAGCCCAGGGTCGCGTCACAGGTGAGTCCATCGCCGCAATCCGCATCGCTCAGGCAACCCTGCGGCTTGCCGATATTGAAAATGCCGAATTCGCGGGTGCCGTTGCTGAAGCCGCCCATCGGTGTCTTGCCGGGGTCCATGACATGTCCGGGATCGATCGCGGACATCTCGGTCGTGCCGGGATTCTGTACCAGCCTGATCGGCGGGATGCGGTCGCGTGCGAGCTGTCGAGGGTCGGACCAGCGACGCAGGTCCACCGTGCCGAAGCCGTCATCGAACCGCGCGCCGGTCGAAGCCTCGATCGGCGCGGACGCCTCGGTGGCCCAGGTGTCGCCGAACAGGAACTGCAGCATGCCGCCGTGTTCGTAGCTGAAGCCGAGATCGGTGCCGTAGTATTCGATCCGATGGGGTGACAGGTTATCCGGGTGCACCGCCGCGCCTTCGCCCGTAAAAGGACCCAGGTATTCGGTCGACCCGATCGTGGGTTCGGCGGAAGCGGAACCCGCGTTCGCGGCGGCCAGGAGGCAGGCCAGGATCCAGTTCGGGGTATTCATCATCGATTCTCCTTGAGTGAACCTCGGAGCAGGCCGCGTGCAGCCAGCGACGAGGCCAGCGCGCGAGCGCCGAATGTCCACGGTGGGGCGAGGTCCGATGTGGTCACGACGTTGTACAACGTGCCGAGCCTGGGCGAGGAAATGCGGACGATGTCGCCTCGCTCGTGCGTGAAGCCGGAGCCCGGACCGTTGCGATCTTCAGTCGGTATGAACATGGTGCCGAGGAACAGCATCAGGCCATCCGGATACTGGTGTTCACGTCCAATCATGGCGCGCACGAGATCGGCCGGGTCGCGGCTGATCTTCCGCATGAAGTTGGTGCCCGCGACGCGAAAGCCATCCCCTCCCTCGATTTCGAGGTGGACCGGGGCCTCGCGCACGTCATCCAGGCCGAATTCGTCGTCGAACAGGCGCACAAAGGGCCCGATGGCGCAGGACGCGTTGCTGTCCTTGGCCCTGGACAACAGCAGCGCGCTGCGTCCCTCGATGTCGCGCATGGTCAAGTCATTGCCGAGCGTCGCGCCGACGATGTCCCCGCGCGAGGAAACCACGAGGACGATCTCGGGTTCGGAGTTGTTCCAGCGGGATTCCGGATGCAACCCGATTTCGGCTCCGCAACCGACAGCCGACAGGGGCTGCGCCTTGGTGAATACCTCCGCGTCCGGACCGATCGCGACTTCGAGGTATTGCGACCAGAGACCTTTCTCGGTCAACAGGCGCTTGGCGCGGTTCGCCTCGGGCGAACCGGGCTTCAATTCCGTGATCATTCCTCCCAGTTCTGAGGCCAGCGCTTCGCGGAGTTCGCCGGCCGCCGCGGGGTCACCCACGGCCCGCTCTTCAATGATGCGTTCGATGACGCTGTCGGCGAAAGTGACGCCGGAGGCCTTGATGGCCTGCAGATCGCACGGTGCGAGCAGCAGCCTCCTGTCGAGAGCGTCATCGAGCGAGCACAACCAGGGGCTGTCATGGTATTTCGCATAGGGCGCGGCATCGCGCAGGTCGAACAGATCGCTCAGGGTGGGTGCGATGTAGGAGAGGTCGAACAGTCCATCTTCGTGCAGGACGCACGTGCGGGGACCCGGGCAGGAGCCGTCCACCCAGACACGTCCGATCAGCGTACCGGAATGGTGATCTTCGGGGAGCACATTCGCGGCGGTGAGCCTCATGGCGTCAGGGCGCTGCAATGTGGCGTGCATCGAGGCTGGCGGACACCCACTGTGCCCTCAGCGCGGAGTCGGCGCGCGCGCGTGCAGCAGCTTCTGCTGTTTCAGCTCGGCCCAGAACGCGGATGGAATGTCTCCGTCGAGGTAGCCGATGTTCTGTTCCGTCTCGCGCTGCGTCTGCCCGCCCGGAATGACGCTGACCACCAAGGGATGCGCGATCACAAACTGCAGGGCCGCGCGTGGAAGCTGCACCGAATGTCGGCGGCATACCGCTTCGATTTCTCGGACCTTCGCCACGACCTGCGCCGGCGCTTCGGAATAGTTGTAGGTCGACAGCCCGGCCAGAATTCCGGAGTTGTACGGGCCGCCGATGACGATGCCGACGCCGCGCCTTTCGCAATGCGGGAAGAGCGTGTCCAGCGGTTCCTGTTCGAGCAGGGTGTATCGGCCGGCCAGCAGGAACAGATCCGGATCCGCCAGTTCAAGCAGTCGCGCGCAGGGTTCCCATTCGTTGACACCCGCGCCAATCGCCGAAACGGCGCCGCTGTCGCGCAATCCGGCGAGCGCCTTCCAGCCGCCCGTATCGAGCAGTTCACGGATGCGCGCCTCGGATCCTGCGCGGCCGCCGTGATTGAAGGCATCGACGTCATGAATCAGGAGTATGTCAACCGAGTCGAGACCAAGTCGTTTGAGACTGTCCTCGTAGGAACGCATCACGCCGTCGTAGGAATAGTCGTAATGGAAGCGAACTTGTGGCGTCTGCACGAAGAACATGCCGTTGACTTCGTCCTTCGCGCAAGGCTGGAGCAGCCGGCCAGCCTTGGTTGAGACGACGAATTCGGAGCGCTTCTTCTGTTTGAGCAGCCTGCCGACTCGCATCTCGGACAGGCCGAGTCCGTAGAGCGGCGCCGTGTCGTAGTAGCGCACGCCGTCATCCCATGCCGTGGCGAGCGTGCGGTCGCAGTCGGTCTCCGTGAGTGGACGGAGGTAATTGCCGAGCGGCGCCGAGCCGAAGCCGAGCGAGGTAAATGACAGCTTTCTGCCGGCGCGGGTCACGAAATGGCGCGGCTTTGCGGCAGCGCGCGCATCTGTCATGCCCTGAACCCGCCCCGCACCGTTCTGCGACACTTTAATCTCTCCTCCCGGGCACCCTGGCCCTGTCTACTGTAAGTATCTAACATGTCAGTGAGCTCGTGCAAGCCACCCAGGAAGTTGATTGGGTACCGGCCTTCAGGCCTCCCGATTAGCTGCCACATGGGCTGCTTTTTGCCTGAAATCCCGCCGCGATACCCGCCAAATGTCGCCTATATATCCCGGCAATGTCATGCATCTCGGCATTCGAGCGCCCAGGTTCCAGGGCGCCGCTGACGGTTGCCAAGATTTAAGCTGACATGTTAGCATCTCAGTACTATAACTATCCGACATTTACCAGACGAGTGGGATCTGGGGAATGAGGGGCGGGCGGGCCCGGGCGGGGCGCTCCCGGTTTCCACACATCGCATGCCTGCACCGTGAAGACGAAGCGCTGAATGAACGACGACGCTGACTCGTTTGAATCCTGGACCAATCCGCTGTTCGTCGGGGGCGACCGCGGCGCCAGATTGGCCGAGTCACAGCGCTATGGGGAGGTCCTGCGCAGCAAGGTTGCCGCAGGCTGGGCGCTCGGAACCTTCGTCATCGAACAGCCCTCGCCGGCGACGCTCGGCGCATTGGCGCTCGCCGGATTCGATTTCGTCATTATCGACATGGAACACTCCGCCCTGGATTTCTCGCACCTCGAAACTCTGATCGCCGCCGGCCAGTCCGCCGGTCTTCCCATTCTCGTGCGGCCCTGCGGAGAGGATCCCGGGCTGATCGGGCGAATCCTGGACATCGGGGCTAATGGCATCATGGCGCCGAGGGTCGAGACACCGGAACGGGCCCGCGCCATCGTCGAACAATCACGTTTCCCGCCGGCCGGCAACCGCGGGTTCTCACCACTGACGAGGTATGACGCGTTGCAACGCCCGCTTCAAGCACTTAATGATTCGGTTTACCTGGTTCTGCAAATCGAAGGTCGCGGGGCGATCGAGCGGGCCGGTGAAATCGCAGCCGTGCCCGGGGTCGATGCCCTGTTCGTCGGTCCCTACGACCTGGCGCTGTCCCTGGGTGTGCAACCCGGGAGCACGCTGGTCCACTCGGCGGCGGGGAAGCTCGCCGAGTCGATGCCGCGCAGTCTCCACCTCGGGATCTATGTCGACGATCCCGCGGCATGCGGCGATTGGGCTGCGCGCCGCTTCGCGCTTCAATGCGTCAGTTTCGATGGGCGCATGTTGTCGGGCGCGGCGCGCTCGACCGTTGCCGCGGCGAGGCAGGGCATGAAGAGGAAAGACCGTGGTGGATGAATGGAGAACGCGGAATGAGCGAAAGTCCGTCGACAAAGGACGTCATTGCGTTCTGCGCCGATGCCTTGTTCCAGGCCGAGTCCAGGCGTCGGCCGATCGCGCCGCTGACGGAGACATTTCCCGGCCTCAGCGTGCCTGAGGCTTACCGCATACAGCAATGCAATGTGGAACGACGAATCCGGGGCGGGCAGAAAATCGTCGGCCACAAGATCGGTCTGACCTCGCAGGCGATGCAGGAGCAATTTGGCGTGAGGGAGCCGGATTACGGGCACCTGCTCGATGCGATGGTTCGCGAGCGGGACAGGCCGCTCGATCTCGGTGAACTGATCGACCCACGGATCGAGATTGAGCCGGCATTCGTGCTGGGACGGCCGCTCCAGGGACCGGGCGTGAAAGTCGAGGATGTCATTGCCGCGACGGATTATGTTTCACTGTGCTTCGAAGTCATCGACTCGCGCATCGTCGATTGGCGCGTCCGGCTCCAGGACACGGTGGCGGATAACGGCTCTTCGGCCCGGCTCGTGATGAATTCCAGGCGGGTTCGTCCCACCGAACTGGCGCTCGACAACCTCGCGACCGAACTGGAACTGGACGGCTCAGTCCTCGAACGGGGAAACACGAGCGCCATTCTGGGTCACCCGGCGAGGGGCATTGTCTGGCTTGCAAATCAGATTTCGGAATTCGGCGTTGCACTGGAGGCCGGGCAGATCGTTCTGCCCGGGACCTGTACGCGCTCCCGTCGGATCTACGGATCCCGGAGAATCGCCGGGCGTATCGCCGGACTCGGCGAGATCGAAATGAAAGTCACGGGCGCGCCGGCCGTCGTGGATGCCGGAAATTCATAGCCATGAGGAGAATGAAAACGATGCGCAAGACCACCGCGGCGGGTCTGGAGGCGACCATTTGGGAGTATTTCGACGCGTGCAACGAAGGCGACGCGGACAAGATCAGCCGCTGCTTTGAAGGCGACGCCGTGCATTATTTCCCCGCTGGCGCGCCGCAAGGGACTTTCGTCGGCGCCCGGGCCATCGCCGAAGGCTGGGTCAGTGCGGTAAGAAACCTCGGCTCCATCTGGACCATCGACCGCATCCTTGTCGATGCCGGCCGGCTGGAGGCGGTCATCGAATGGACCCACTTCAAGCCCAGGCAGGGCGTGCACCTGCGCGGGGATGAGTGGTACCTCTTTTCGGACCGTGGGCTGATCAAGGAGATCCGCGCCTACTACGGATGTCCGCCGTCGAAGGCGGAAACGCGTACGCACGAACTGGGCGACTTTGATTACAAGGGTCGCGGTTACCCGTTGGTCCCGCCGCAGGTGAAGCGATGAATTCGCGGGACTCGGGACACGGGACTCAGGGCTCGGAATTCCGATTCCCGCGCCATTGCGGATTTGCATGCGAGTCCCCAGTACCGAGCCCCGAGCCCCGAACTCCGAAATAATGAAAATCACCTCCGCGGAAAGTTTCGTCCTCGATGTCCCGATCGGCTCGGAGATCGCGGACAGCATGCAGTTCGTGACGCGGCTGGAGTTCGCCGGCTTGACCATCCGCACGGACGCGGGCATCGACGGCACGGGCTACACGGTGACGGTCGGCGCCGGCGGCAGGGTCATCCAGACGGCGATCGACACGTTGTACATCGACGACCTCATCGGGAAGGATCCGCGCAACGTTCGCGAGATCTGGCAGGAACTGTACTTCGGCAAGGCTCACTGGATCGGGCGGGCGGGCGCCACCACGATGGCTCAGGCCGCGGTGGACATTGCGCTCTGGGACATCATTGCCAAGGCTGCGGACCTGCCGTTGTGGCAGGCGCTGGGTGGGGCGCGGCAGGCTGATATCCCCATCTACAACACGCACGCCGGTTGGCTCAATTACTCCATCGATCAACTGACGGACGAGGCCCGGCAGCTCGTCGATCAGGGTTACACGGCGCTGAAGATGAAGGTCGGCCTCAAGGATTCGAAGGAAGATCGGCGGCGCGTGGCGGCAGTGCGCAAGTCGATCGGGGACAGGATTCTGCTCATGGTGGACGCGAACCAGAAATGGGACCTGATGCAGGCCTGCGAAGCCGCGCGGCTGATCGAGGAATTCGACCTGTCGTGGCTCGAGGAACCCCTGCATCCGGACGACATCCGCTCGCACCGGATACTCAATGAGCACACCTCCATCCCCATCGCGCTGGGGGAACACGTCTACACGACCCATGCTTTCCGCGATTACATCGAGCAGCGCGCCGTCGATCTGATCCAGGTGGATGTCTGCCGCGTCGGCGGCATCACGCCCTGGCTGGAAGTAGCGGCCATGGCGAATGCCTTCAACATCCGCGTCTGCCCGCATGCCGGCGACCTGATGCAGGTGCACCAGCACATGGTCAAGGCGATCCCCAACCATTGGCTCCTGGAAGTCATCCCGATCTGGGAGAAGGGGCCCTTCAAGCACCAGATACGGCTCGAGGACGGCAAGTGCGTCTCGCCGGAAGCGCCCGGTGCGTCCACAGACTTTACGGCGGAAGCATTCGAAAAGTACCGCGTGAGTTGAGCGGATCGCCATGAACGTCTTCGCCGACCAGCTCGGTTTCCCGGAAGCGCCGGTATTTCTGCCGGACGGCGATCTGCTGATTGTCGAGATGGATCCCTCGAAGGGCCACGTCATCCGTTTCAGCGCCGATGGAAAGACCCGCACCGTAATCGCGAAGACCGGGCGGCCGAACGGCCTCGCCCGGGACCGAAAGGGGTTCATCTGGGTGGCCGAGACCGCGATGCGCGCCGTGCTGCGCATGAGCCTCGACGGCAGCTACGAAGCGGTCGCGAAGGACTGCGATGGCGAGCCGTTCCTGTTCCTGAACGATCTGGCCTTCGCGCCCAATGGCGACCTGTATTTCACCGATTCCGGGATCGAACTCGAGGAAATTGCCCCGGGCGGCGAACTGAATCCGGATTACCGGCAGCTCCGCTACGACGGGCGGATCTTCCGGATCGACGTGCGGACACGCGAGGTCGAGTGCATCGATCGCGGTCTGCAGTTTACCAACGGGATTGCCTTCGGTCCGGACGGCAACCTGTACGTGGCCGAGACCCTGAGCGGGAACATCTACCGCTACGAGTGCGCGCAAGGCCGGGCTACGGGCGGCCGCACGAAGTTCGGCAACGTCATCGAGCACTTCGACCCGGCGCAGTTGAAGGGGCCGGACGGGATGAAATTCGGCGCCGACGGCAACCTGTACGTCTGCGTCTTCGGCCAGGGCGACGTGACCGTACTGGGCAGGGACGGGATGGTCGTCCGGAGGAACAGTGCCGGGGGAAGCATGCCGACCAATCTTGCCTTCGGCCCGAAAGGCGCACGGAAGATCTACGTCACGGAAGTGGAGACCGGCGCCGTCCGGATCCTGGAGGTCGAAACGGCCGGGATCCCGCTTCACGGCTGACCCCGGCATTCGACCCGTCGCTGTCCGGCGTAAGCCCCGGTCCGGTGCGCGGAACGGGGAACGGCCGCATCCCGCGGAAATAGGCATAGAGACCCCGCGCCCGCACCCGCCGCTGCCCGGTCAGGGTCGCGTTGGGCGGCTGGCTCGAATTGCCGACGGTCTTGTTGATGTCGAGCAGGATGGGCCGGCCATCAACCACCACGTAGTCGAACTTGCCGTAGTCTAAGCCGAGGCGCTCGCGCACTGCGAGCATTTCCGGGTGCGGCTCGACCACGTCGAACTCCGGAAGATAGCGTTCGCCGCCGACGATCGGTCCCCGGGCCTTGCGCCGGATGCACGAAAGATGATCGCCGATGAAATGCAGGTTGCGGATACAATAGAAGTCTCCGTCCCGCTCCGGCTGGAACTTCTGCACGACGAGATCGGCGCGGTTGAAACAATCGCGCGGAACAGCCGCGAGCTGCTCGAATATCGGGTAGTCAGGCGGCGGAACCTTCCGGCGCGGTCTGCCAGCCTCCAGGTTCGCGATCCGGCGCTCCGAAAAGCCGCCGTGGTTCAGGTTGGACTTCACGATCACCGGCCCGTCGTAAGGATCGCCGGCATCGAGCAGATTGTCCGCGAACGTGGTCTTGCGAATGTCCGCGACGCCGGCGTTCAGCGCGATCGGATATTGAAGCGCGAAATCGAGATATTCCCGCGGAACGACCGAGAGGTCGACGTGGACGATCAGGATGTCCGCTGGCTTGTGCGTGCCCGTGCCGTACAGCAGCGTCATGCGGTGGCCGTCCTTGCGCCAGAAATCCATCATGGTCGCGATCGCGTAGTGCCCGATGCTCTGCCGGTCGTCGCGCTCATGCATCAGGATCGCAATGCGGCGGCCGCCCACGGTCAGCCTCCGCGTTCGAGGTCAAACCGGAAGCGCGGCCGTTCCCAGGCGGCGGTTCCACGCGGCGGATCGGTGCCGACGCGGCGCGCGCCCATGTGCTCGTAGAAGCCGGCGGCCGGCGGGTGGCTGACGATGAGCATGCCGCGATAGCCGCGCGCGCGCGCGGTTTCCGAGAGGTCCGCAAACAGCGCCCGGCCAATCCCGGTGCGGATGAACTCGTTTGCGACGTACATCAGGTCGAGTTCGCACTCGCCGGCCCGGCAGATCAGGCTGTAGAAGCCGACGATGCCGCGCGCATCCTCGCGAACGCGCACGATGTCGTTTGCAAGGTTAACCTCGGTCACGCGGATCGCTGTTGCATGCAGCCGGTAAGCGCCTTCGTAGGCGAACGAGGTCTGGACCATGTGCGTCAACTGTGCGCAGTCCGCCGGCAACGCAGGCCGGATTGTCCCCGTGCCTGCACGGTTCGAGTCCCGACCCCGAAACGACACGGACTGGCCGGCCATTGCCCCTCCTGTGGAGCTGGACCGCGTCTCAAACCGATCGACTACCATGGCACCTCGCCCTTCGCCGGCGGCACGATGTAGCGACCCGCGCCTTCGCGGCGCGGGAAGGGAAACTGCCCGCGGCCGGTCGGCGGGTGGGCCTGGAGTTCCTTCAGTTTCTTCTCGTCCACCTCGACGCCCCAGCCGGGCGATTCCCCGAGCACGATGAATCCGTCCTCGATGCGGTTGTCGAATTTCAGGCAGTGCTCGCGGCCGGGATCGACCACTTCCATCATCCAGTGGTTGGGGATCGCTGCGGCCACTTGCGCCATGTAGTTCGCCTGGGCGTTCATCATCGACACCGGCAGATCGAAGGCCTGCGCGAGCCGCGCGACCTGCAAACAGCCGGTCACGCCGGAGTGGCCGGTCCATACGTTCAGCACGTCGACGGCCCGGTTGGCGATCAGCGGATAGACGTCGGCAACGCTGTGCAGGTTCTCGCCGGTCGCTACGGCCGCCTTGACCTGCCGTGACACCTGGCGCAGGCCGTGGTAATCCCAGCGCCTGGCCGGTTCCTCCACCCAGATCAGATCGAATTTTTCCTCCATGCGCCGGATCCAGCGCACGGCCTGTTTCGGCGACCAGTATTCGTTCGAGTCGATCATCAGCGCCGGGCTCCGGGACGCGACGCTGAGGGCTTCCCGCATGATTCCCAATCTGCGCATGTCGGCATTGAGATCGAGACCGACTTTCAGCTTGCCGCTGTCGATGCCGAGTTCCGCCATGCGCCGGTAGAAGGCGAACAGCTCCTCGTCCGTGAGGCAGTAGTCGAGGCCGCTGGCATAGGCCTTCACGCGTCCTTCCCGCGCGCCGAGTGTCCGCCAAAGCGGCGCGTCCTCGATCTTTGCCTTGAGATCCCAGAGCGCCATGTCGAAGGCGCTTAGTCCGAAACTGGTGATTCCGCGGTTGCCGATCTTGTGCAGGCTGTCGTTCATCCTGCACCAGAGCCCGACCACCTCGCGCGGATCGGCGCCCTCGATGAACTTGAACAGGCCGTCCAGGCCGGCGCCGGCGCCGAGCGCGATGCCGGTGATATTCTCGTCGGTTTCGAGGAACAGGATCGATCCGGGCAGCAGGTCCACGCCGCTCGCCAGGTTGCAGTCGGCGATCGCGCGGTCGAGGCGCATCAGGTACTGCTCGACGCGGTAGCCGGTGATTTTCATCTTCCGCTGCTCCGCGCCGGCAATTTCTGGACCGCGGCGCGCGCAAGCGCCGCGCGATTCAGGCCCAAGCCGTTGCCGGGCGCATCGCCGGCCACGGCATGGCCGTCTTCGATGCGCACGTCGGTCGTGAACAGTTCCTCCGTCGGCCGCGGCGCGGTGACTTCCACGTTCATGACATAGGGCATCGCGCCGGCGAGCTGGGCCTGTATATTCCCGGGCGCGGCGCAGAGCATGACCGGCAACTCGAAGCCGAAGGCCGCGTCCGCGAGTTGCAGGGCGCCGGTGATACCGTTGAGGCCGATGTCGACCTGCACGAGGTCGATGGAACGCTCCTGAAAATGCGGCTGGAAGTCGCCGGGAAAGCGCAGGCCGCGGCCCGCGCAGAGGGCTGCACGGACCGAGTCGGAAACCTTCTTCAGACCGGTGGCATCACGGCGCGGCGCGGCGAGCGCGATCCAGGCGAGGTCGAAGCGCCGCTCCACTTCGCGCGCCCGGCGGATCGCCTGCTCTGCCGTCCAGTTGCCCGCGGCGTCGATGGCAAGCTCCGGTTCGCCCGCATCGCTCGACAGCGCTTTGCGCACCCTCCCGAGCCGCCGCCGATCCGTGCCGGCATCGCGTCCCGGGCGCAGCATGCCGCTTTTGAAGCCGAACTCGCGGGCCAGATCCGTGAACCATTTGACCAGTTCCGTGTCGTTCAGCGTGCCGTCGCTGCAGCTTGCGACGGCATTTACCCTGGGGCGCGAGCCCCCCAGGGTCTTCCACAACGGCTCATCGTTGGCCTTTGCCTTGAGATCCCACAGCGACAGGTCGAGCAGCGCCATCGCCGCGCGGGTTTTTGCGCGGCCTGCGGATCGCGCCCGCCCGTCCATCATGCGCTGCCAGAGGGCCGGCGCGGCGCGCGGGTCTTCGCCCTTGAGAAATTGCCTGGTCAGCGCGGCGAGTTCCACGCGCAAATCGGATCCGCCGATCGCGATGCCGCTCAGTTTCGAGTCTGTCAGCAGTCCGACGACGCAACCGGCGAACGGCGCCCCGGCGGTCCGTCGCCTGCCGGCGGGCGGGCAGGCGAATAGCGTGGTCTCAAGCCCGGTGATGCGCATCGGCAGGGGAGGGCTCGAAGTCCGGCGCGATCAGGTCCGGGCCGGGGCGGGGCCGCCCGGATGTTTACTTGACACTCTTCAGCCTCGTTTCTTTTTCCGTCTGAGCCACGTCATTTTCGATGATGTGTGCGACGGTCGTGATATGCAGACGCATCGCGGCGCCCGCCAGCTCGACGTCTCCGGTACGGATAGCGTCGACGATTCTTGAATGTTCAGTCAGCGTGTCGTCGGCTCTGCCGACCCGGTGCAGCGAATGGAACCGCGGCCGATCGAGTACGGCCCGGGTGACGTCGATAAGGCGCTTGGCGCGCGGAGATTTGAGGGCGAGGAAAATGGTCGCATGGAACGCTTCGTCGAGATCGTCGAGCAATTCCATGTTGTTGTCCCGTATGGCCGCGGCCTGGGACTTCAGGTTCTCGTCAAGCTGTTCCATGAACTTCGCGTCGGCCTGTTGCGTGACGCGCCGGACGGCTTCGACTTCCAGTCCGGTGCGGATGAGGAAACATTCGCGGATCTGATCCGGGCGGATGGGCGCCACGAAGCTGCCGCTCTGCGGGAAAACGTCGACCAGGCCCTCCTCCGCCAGGCGCGCGATCGCCTCGCTGACCGGTGCGCGGGAGACGCCATATTCGACCGCGATCTCGTTCTTGCGCAGGCGCGAACCGGGCTGGAGGTCCATTTGCCTGATGCGCCGGCGCAGGTCCCTGTACACGCGCTCGGATTTCGAGTGTTCGTTTGAAGATTCCGGGAGGGGGAGGCTTCTGGTCATGGCTGGATGTCCCGGTTCGATAAAGGAATGTGCTCGGGCGACCCCATGTCGCCAGGGCATAGTTTAACGTCGGCGACCGGGCGCTCACATTCCCGGCATGGCCGTCCGGATGTCCGGTCCCGGGCCGCGCCCGTTGCGAATCAATGTCATGCGCAACAACGGAGTACGCCGTCGCAGCCCATTTCTAACATGTCAGGTTTCGGCAACACCACGATCTAACTACAAACTCCAAGCCAGGGTCAATTATGGGCGGATGTACCTGGCTGCTGGAACAGAATTCTGGGTCTTTGTGGCGAACCGTGCCTGGATTCGATGCCGCGGCTTCTCGGTATATGTTTATAACTTATTGATTTATAATGATATATTTAAGAAAAATGGCGCAAACGCCAGCTGAAAGACACTGGGCGCCAGGCTTTTTCTCTACACACGGCCGATCCCTGTCCTGGCTTGGATGGCGTAGCTTGGAACGAATTTCCTGGTCGTTGTATTTATTTAAACTAACATGTTAGTATTTTTTGCATAGGCTCATAAACAACTCATTCAGGGCCTTCCATCCTAAGGGGGAAAGTCAAATGAATGCCGGCAATTCAGTCCGCGTCCGTATTCCGCTCCTGGCGCTGAGTTGCGCCGTATCCATGATCGCCGCAGATGTCCGGGCACAATCGTCCGGAGCGGCGCTCGAGGAAATTGTCGTCACCGCCACAAGACGGTCCACGGACTTGCAGAACACACCCATCTCCGCCTCGGTTCTGTCCGGGGATGCCATCGTGGACAAGGCGGTATTCGATCTGTATGCGCTGCAGTACGCCGCGCCGTCCATGACGGTGGCGGGCTTCGGTTCGGCAAACGAATTCAGCATCCGCGGAATAGGGAGAACGCAGGTGGATATCGACGTGCCCTCCGGCGTCGTCATCTACCGCGACGGCGCGCCGACCATCGCGGGTTATTTCCAGACCGAACCCTACTTCGATATCGAATCCGTCGAGGTGCTGCGCGGGCCGCAGGGGACCTTTGTCGGCAAGAACGCCGCGGGCGGGGCGGTTTTTATCAACACGAATGATCCCAACTTCGACAAATTTTCAGCCAGGCTCGATGGTGGGGTCGGCAGCAACGACCTGTGGGAGGTATCCGGGATCGTCAACGTCCCGGTCAACGACACGCTGGCGCTGCGCGCGTCCTACAAGCACCTGGGCAGCAATGATTTCTATGACAGCATCACGGGGGACTTCACCGGCAATCCGGGCGAGCGCAACCTGAACAGCTATCGGGCCGCCGTGAAATGGGAGCCCACGAGCGAATTCACGGGCGTTGTGAAAGTGGATTACCACGACTTGGATTTCGGCGGGAACGTCGTCAGTTCCCCCGGATTCCCGATCTACGACGTCCCCCAGAATGCCAACATCGACTACCAGGACGAATCGTTCCGCGTGGTTGGAGACCTCAAGTACAGGTTTGACAACGGTATCACGGTCAGCTCGCTTTCCGCATACCAGCATCTGGATACCATCAACAACGTGGACCTGAATGCAAGCCTGCCGCTCTTCTACCAGTTCATAAGCACGGGCACGCTCAAGATCATGTCCCAGGAGGTCAACCTGATCTCCCCGGATGATCAGCGCATACGCTGGGTAGTCGGCGGTCTTTACTTCCAGCAGGACACCGATATCCCTTACTGGCAGGAAGAGGGTTTCACCTTCACGGGAAACGTGTTCGGCGTGGGTATCGACAATAGGGACTTTCCGTGGTTCACGACGCCGTGGTTCGAGCACCAGAGTGAATGGTCGGTGTTCGGTCATGTCGCCTTCGACATCACCGACAACCTCGAGCTGGAAGGCGGTGTCCGTTACAGCGATTACTACACGGACCAGATTACCGAGTTCACCTTCGGCGATGGCCTGACGCCTCCCACGTTTTCATTTACGCAGTTGTTTTTCGGCTTGCCTGCGCTTAACAAGATCAAGCTCCACGAGGATTCGGTGGACGGCCAGGTGGCGCTCAACTGGACGGTCGTCGACGACCATTTCCTGTATGCCCTGTTTTCCAGGGGACACGTTCCGAGCGGCATCAACATTTTTCCGCCATACCGCATCTACGACGAAATGGACGTCAAGAACTACGAGGTCGGCTGGAAAGCGAACTGGCTGAGCGATCAGATCCGGACTCAGGCCAACTTCTATTTCCTGGACGTACACGACCAGCACGTCAACTTCGAGTCGACGGAAGTGGTCATCGGGCAGGACAATCGCAATGCGCCCGGCAACACCGAAATCTGGGGGATCGAGCTGAGCGCGCAGGCACACGTCGGCGACTGGCACGCCGATCTCGCCTTTGCCTACATGGAGAGCGATATAGGCAAGTTCGAGAACGTTATCGATCCGTTCAGAACCGCGGCGAACGGTGGCGTCGACGTGATCATCGACCTTTCCGGAAGCGAGACGCCGTACACGCCGGACATCACGACGAACATCGGCGTGGCTTATGACTTCCATTTGACGGGCATGCTGGACGGCTTTACATTGACCCCGCGCGGAGACGTCTCCTACGTTTCAGATTTGCGCAGCAAATTGTGGGACACGCCGCTCGTTGAAATCGAAGAGCGCGCCCTGGTCAATGCGCGGCTGACGCTGGCGGCGCCCGGGGACAAGTGGTCAGCCACGTTCTGGGCGACCAATGTCTTCGACAAGGGATACGTCGGCGGCATCCAGAATCTGGCCACCCTGTACTACGCCGGCCGTCCGCTCGAATACGGCTTCAGGCTGAATTACAACTTCTAGCCAAAGGCAACTCATCGTCCAGGGGATGCCGCGGGATGGCGGTATCCCCGCTTCTTCCCAGGGAGGTGAACGATCCGGCGCCGTGCGTGGCCAGATCAGGACGATAATCGGCCACCGTGATTACGGCCCACGCTGAAAAGCCGGTCGGCGCTCCTGACATCCTCTCCGCGACCGGCGAGAAACCTGCAGACCTGCGCGGACAGATTTCCTGGGCGGTTTTTGAATTCGCCCGTTCACCCTACCTGAGCCTCGTCTACATTTACGTGTTCGCGCCTTATTTCGCGAGCACGGTGGTGGGTGACCCGCTGCGCGGCCAGGAACTCTGGAGCGTCGCCAATACGCTGGTCGGGGTCTGCGTCGCGCTGCTGGCCCCATTGCTGGGCGCCATCTGCGATCGTACCGGTGGACGGAAGCCCTGGCTGCTCGGTCTCGTGGCCATCATGGCGCCTGCCTGCTTCGCGCTCTGGTGGGCGATGCCGGGAGCGCAGGGTGGTCTGCCCGTGGCCGCCATACTCGCACTCATCATTTTGCTGGCTACGTGTTTCCAGTTCACCGACATGTTCCACAGCGCCATGCTGCCGTCGCTCGCCGGCCCGGCACAGGTCGGCGGGCTTTCCGGGCTCGGGATTTCCGTCGGCAACGCTGGCTCCCTGGTCGCGTTGACGATCATGCTGCTGGGCGTTGCGCTTCCCGCGTCCAACGTCGTGGATTGGACTTTCCTGCCCGATAGCCCGCTGTTCGGCCTCGATCCGGAACGTCACGAACAGGACCGCATCGCCGGGCCGGTGGCTGGCGTATGGATGATCGTCTTTGTCATTCCATTGATGTTGTGGACGCCGGATCGTCCCTCGACCGGCGTGCCGCCGCGGCGGGCCGTGCGCGAAGGACTGAGCCAGCTCTGGCTCACCATCAAGCGCGCGCGTCAGTTTGCCAACGTCGGCCTGTACCTGGTCGCGCGCACCCTATACACCGACGCCAAGGTGGCCATGATTGCCTATGCGGGCATTTACGCCGCCGGGATCTTCGCCTGGGACCTCGGGGCCATGCTGATTTTCGGTCTGATTTTGACGCCGTTTGCCATCGTCGGCGGGCTGCTGGGCGGCTGGTTCGACAACCGTTTCGGATCCAAGCGGGCCATCCAGGTTTCCGTTGGTGGTACGTGCATCGGTCTGCTTGCGGCCGTTTCCGTAACACCCAATCAGGTCTTCTTCATTCCATATGATATCGCGGCGGCAGGGCCGGTCTGGGCTTTCCCTTATTTCCGCACCTTGCCGGAAATCATTTACCTCACCACATTCATGCTGCTCGCCGCGACCATCACCGCGGCATTCGCCAATAGCCGGACCATGATGGCGCGCATCGCCCCCGTGTCCATGATGAGCCAGTTTTTCGGGCTTTACGGGCTTGCCGGTACGGCCACGGCATTTCTCGGTCACGGGCTGGTGGCAATTTTTACGAGCACATTCCAGAGCCAACGGGCCGGTCTTGCGTCCACCGGCATCTTGCTGGTTTCAGGTCTGACGTTGCTGTACTGGGTCAGGGAGGAGCGCGCAGCGGAGATCGGGTGAGGACGTCGGGAGCGGCGGTGTATAGGCCAGGGAAAAGCGCGAGCGGAGACAACCGCAGTCGCTTGCCGGCCGCCTGCACCGGACGACAAGTGTGATTGGATGCCGGTTTTGCGGGCGTCCGCCGCGGTTTTTGCGCCGCCGCGGAACGGCCGTCACCCACCGGGGTCGAAGGATTGCATCCGCATTTCCGGCGATGCATGCTTATACGGGATGTCCATGAAAACCCACTCCGAACAGTTCGGCTTCGACCTCGGCCGCGTGCTCTCCGCGGTGGTGCCGATCTCCGCGCACATCCCCGAGGAGGCCATGTCGGCGAGCCTGCTCGGCACCGAGCGCAGCGGGCATGGCGTCGTGATCCAGGACGACGGGCTCATCGTGACCATCGGCTACCTGATCGCGGAGGCCGAAAGCGTGTGGATCAAGACTGGTGCGCAGACCATAGCGCCGGGTTATGTGGTGGGCTACGACTATGAAACCGGTTTCGGCCTGCTCAAGCCGGTGCAGCCGATCTACCGGCCGCGCATTCCGCTGGGCCGCGCGGCCGATCTGAAGATTGGCGATCCGGTCTTTGTCGCCGGCAGCGGCGGACCCGGAGATGTCGTTGAAGCGCAAGTCGTGGCCAAGCAGGAATTCGCCGGACGCTGGGAGTACCTGCTGGACGAGGCGATCTACACGGCTCCCGCGCATAAGGATTGGGCGGGCGCGGCGATGCTCGATCGAAAAGGGCGGCTGTGCGGCATCGGCTCCCTGCTCGTGCACGACGGCAAATCATCGGAGACTGAAGCGTCCGCCAACCTGTTCGTGCCGATCGATATCCTTGTCCCCATCATTGGCGAGATGTGCGAATTCGGCCGGCAGCTCAAGCCCCCGCATCCGTGGCTGGGGCTGCTGATCCATGACGCGGATGAGGAATTGCTGGTTGCCGGCGTTTATCGCAAGTGCCCCGGCGATCTGGCCGGCCTCAAACCGGGGGACGTGATTCTTGAGATTGACGGCGATCCGGCCGGCCACCTCGCGGAATTCTTCCGTAAAGTGTGGAGCTTGGGCCCCGCCGGCGTGGCCGTCCCCCTGACCGTGTTGCGCGATGAGGAGACGCACAAGATCACCGTGCACTCCTCCGACCGTGCAACCTACGCATCCAAGGGCACGATCAATTGATTTGAGCTTGTTAGGGAACCCGGCCAGGATCCGTCAACCAGAAATCTGCCGCGCCAGCAGGGACGGATCCCGCTCATCCAGGCCGCGGGTCCTGATCTCCCGCCCTGTTTCGCCACCGATCTCGTGCAGGAGGTCTTCAACGGAACGGAGCGCCCCGTCGCCAGCGGGGACGATGATGAGGATGGTCCGCGCCCGATTCACTTCCCTGTTCAAATTACCAGGATCCTGGACAGACACCGCACCGGCCGTAAATTCCCGCCACAATGCATTGCTCACAAAGCCGCCGCACAGGAGCAGCGCCAGCACTGCCGCATAATGCAGGGACGAACGCGATCTGGACAATCGGCGCTGTGCCCATGGAAGTTGCCGGGCGGCGGCCATGATCCCGGGTGTGGGGAGTACGGTCGTTTCCTCACTGGAGACCGGGACCGGGGCCGCATTCTCCGGTGTTGCGAATTCAGCGTGCCACGCCGCGATGGATTGCGGGCGGTCTTCCGGATTGAAGGCGAGTGCGTGGTTGATAGCGGCGAGGAACCTCTGCGAGTAGCGCCCAACGCCGATGGTCGAAGCGGGCACCAGCGTGTCTTTGTGCGCCTTCAGGATCGCTTCGCTGCGATCCACCGCGTCCATCGGCGGGCGGCCGGACACGGCGCGATACAGCGTGGCCCCGAGCCCGTAGATATCGGTCCACGGCCCCTGCGCGTCGCTCCTTGAGTAGTATTGCTCGAACGGCGCGTAGCCGGGCGAGACCAGGCTCGTGAGGGTCCGGGTCTGTTCCCCGATCGCCTGCCGCGCGGAGCCGAAATCGAGCAGCACCGGGCTGCCGTCGCGGCGGATGAATAGGTTGGCGGGCTTGATGTCCCGGTGGATGTACCCGGCCTGGTGGACCTGTTCGAGCCCGCCGAGGATCGGGACCAGCAGGTTCAGCAGCTCGGCCTCGTCCAGTGTCCCGCGGCGCGTCATCCGATCCTTCAGGGTTTCGCCTTCCTCGTAGTCCATGACCATGTAGGCGGTGTTGTTCTCCTCGAAGACATTGCGCACGCGCACGATGTTCGGGTGCCTGAATTTGCTCAACGTGCGTGCCTCGGCGATGAACTTCTGAAGCCCGAGATGGAACTTGTCGCCCAGATCCTCGGACAGCGGATTGACCGAGCAGTCCCCCTCGCGGACGGCCAGCTCGATCGGCAGGTATTCCTTGATGGCAACGTCCTGGTCGAGGTTGATGTCGTGCGCGAGGTAGGTGATCCCGAAACCGCCCTGGCCGAGGATTTCCCGGATCCGGTACCAGTGCAATTCATGACCCGGCTGAATCGCGTTGCGGTGGAGCTTTTTCATCTTGGCCCTAATCCCGGATGGAACCGCCGAATTCAATCGAGATGGTCGTCCCATCGCCCGGCGTGGATACCAGGTTGAGTGTCCATTTGAAATGCGCGCACAGCCGTTGCACGAGGGCCAGGCCGATGCCGAAGTCGCGCGTCGGATCAGCGCCCGCCGACGAGAACCGGTCGAACATTTTGTTCTTCATTTCATTGGGGACGCCTTGGCCGAAATCCTGGATGGACAGGCCGCGGCCGGTCACCCGTATGTGGATCTCGGAGGAGTCGGAATGGATGATGGCGTTGCGGAGGATGTTGCCGATCACGACGTTCAGCACGGCATCCGAAGTGAAAACGGCCGGGTTGGCTTCCTCGATGACGTGGATCTTCACTCCGCGGCTGCCGAGGTGCGGGCCGGCGGCATCGACCTGGTCGCGGACCACGTCGCGGAGCCGCAGCGCCCGGAAATCGTTCTCCAGGCTGTGCGGATCGCGCGCCAGGGACAACAGCGCATCGACCAGCGCGCGCATCTGGCCGCAGCGCTTCTGGATGCGCTGGGCGAGCTCCGCGACCCGCTCGCTGCCGCCGCTGTTCAGCGCGAGATTGTCCGCCGCCGCCTGGATCCCCATCAGCGGCGTGCGCAATTCGTGGCTCACGTCGGATGAGAAGTCGCGCTCTCGGGACAGCAGTTCGGTCACGCGGCCCTGGAAGTTGTCGATCGCGCGCGCCAGAACCTCGATTTCATCGCCACTCTCGCCGCGATCCTCCGCGGCCGGGATGACCGTGCTCTCGGTACGGTTGACCTTCGCCGCGAGCGCCGTGACCGGACGGACGATTCGGTTCGAGAACACGAAGCCGAGCGCGACCGCGAGCGCGCAGATGAGGAAAATGATCGCCGGCACGACCACGGTCAGCAGCTTGTCGAAATCCTCGAACGGCGTTTCGTCGAACATGAAGTAGACGATTGTGTCGCCCCGAAGACGCGTATCCACGTGGTACTCCCTGCCGTCCATGAAGACGTCATCGCTGCCCTGTGGAAGATCCCGGAGATAATCCGGCAGGCCGGAGTGGTCGTCGCGTTGCGCAATGAAGACCTTGTAATCCTCGCGAGGCAGGGAGACGACCCCCGGATCGATCTCGTACTGACTCATGAACGTGCGGATGTCGGATTCGACGCGGTCGTCGAACAGCACCGACTCCGCGAATTCGAGCGCGCCGAACAGGCCGAGCGAAAACAGGAAGCAAATGACAAACGCCATCGCGAATGAGGCGAGCAGGAAGCGCTGCCGCAGACTACTTGGATGTTTCATGTTCCGCCGTGAGCCGGTAGCCCATGCCGCGGATGGTCTGCAGCAAGGCGTGATCAAAGGGTTTGTCGATGGCTTCGCGCAGGGTGTGGATGTGGATGCGGACGAGATCGCCGGATTCGGGCGCCTCGCCCCACACCAGTTGTTCGATCTCCTGCTTGGATACCACCCGGTGCGGATTGCGCATGAGGAGCTCCAGGATCTTCCGTGAGGTCGCCGCCAGGCTGATCGCCTTGTCTGCGCGCCGGATCTCCTGGGTCATCACGTCATAGCTCAGGTCGCCCACGCGCAGCAGCTTGCCGGTCCTGCTCTCCGCCACACGGCGGGTAAGCGCTGAGAGACGCAGTTCCAGTTCTTTCAGGGCAAAAGGCTTGACCAGGTAGTCGTCCGCCCCGGCATTGAAGGCGTCCTCCTTGTAGCTCAGCGTGCCCATGGCGGTCAGCATCAGGATGGGCACCGAGCTGAAGCCGAGCGCCCGGATCCGCTCACAAAGCTGGATGCCGGACAGCCGCGGCAGGAAGATGTCCAGGATGATGCCGTCGTAGCGTTCGCGGGTGGCGCTGTCTAACCCAATCAGTCCGTCCGGGGCCAGCTCGACCTCGTGGCCGGACGCCTCCAGGTACTCGCAAACGCTCTTTGCGACGTCGAAGTCGTCTTCAACCAGCAGTATTTTCATATTTCCTTTCGCGCACGCGGACGGATGCCGTGGTGTTGAACAGAACCAGGTCTGCCGCGAGAACCCCGGCTCTCAATCCGATCGCAATGGACCACTTCATGACAATCTCCGGCCTCATGAAAACAGGCGTCAGCTATTCATTTGGTGGCGGGCACTATAGTACCCCGGCAGTGGGTTCTCGTTCGGAAAGGGTTAATAGTCCGTTAAATGGCGTGATGCCAGTCTCACATCGAAGATAAGGCTGAAAGGAAGGCGCGATCCACGGCCGGACGAACGGGGACCTGCGTTCATTAACGAAATTTTAACGGAACATATATCCTCACCGAACCTTCCAGTTGTACGATGGCGCAAATTATTCGCCGGCCGACAGGGCGCCGGCTGGAAGGCCCGTGTACAAATCGCCTCTCATACTTCCGGTGGAGAACCAGGTCCGGGAGCTCGATTCCAAGCTGCTGCTTGCCTGTATCGCCGCGGAACGCGGTTGCCCGGTCGTGCTGGGCTCCCGCCCGTTCGTCAATTTCGCGATGCCAGGTCTCGACCGGGGCGTGTTCGTCGCCAAGAGCCTGCGCGCGCGTAGCGCGCTGATGTTCAACCTGATCCGCGACCTGGGTCATGCACTCGTGGCATGGGACGAGGAAAGCCTGGTTCGCTTCGACTCCCCCGAATACTGTCCTTGGCGGTTCTCACCGGCGACTTTCGAACCACTCAGCCATCTGTTTGCCTGGGGACGGGACGACGCGCAGTTGTTCTCTGAATACCCCGGGAATCACGCCGTGCCCGTGCACGTGACCGGCAATCCCCGCGTCGATCTGTTGCGGAAGGAATTGCGCGGCTATTTTCTACCCGAGGTCCGGGCGCTCCGCGATCGCTTCGGGGATTTTATCCTGATTAATACGAATTTTTCGTTCGTCAACGCATTCGTGCGGAAACTCAATCTCGTCCTGCGCTCCAACGGACGGACAAAGGCCGAAGTCAGCCGGACGGGCCAGGGCATGAGCCTCGACTTCGCCGAGGGTCTTTCGGCGCATCAGCAGGCCATCTTCGACGGCTTCAGCAGTCTGCTGCCGAAACTGAGCGACTGGTTCCCGGACCGGACCATCGTCCTCCGGCCACACCCCTCCGAGGATCACGCCGTGTGGCGGAACCTGTCATCAGGACTGCGGAACGTGCACGTGATCCATGAAGGGAACGTCGTTCCGTGGCTGATGGCGTGCAGGGTATTGCTTCATAATGGCTGCATGACTGCGGTCGAGAGCGCCGTCCTCGGCACGCCGGCGATCACCTATCAACCCGTGACCGCCGCGTGTTTTGACTACCACCTCCCCAATTCCCTGAGCCACCCGGCATTCAATCCGGAACAGGTCCGGGAACTGATTGCAGGTGTTCTCGATGGGGATATCGGGACCGTCAACGAAGCCCGGACCCGCGCGATATTCGACCGCCACCTTGACTCCCTTGACGGGCCGCTCGCCGCCGAGCGCGTGATGGATGTGATCCACGAAGCCGGGTACGGATCCAGCCCTCCGCCATGGCGCGGCGCGCGGAAGTACGCGCAGGCCTGGCTCGTTGCAAACGCCCGGACCCTGCTCAAGCACGTCAATATGCGCCGGCAGGGCCACTGGAACAGCGCCGAATACCATGCCCACCGCTTCCCGGATATCTCGACCGACGAGGTCGATCGGCGCATCCGGCGGCTCGGCGCCCAGCTCGGCCGGTTCGACGGGATCCACGCGCAGCAGGCATCCCGTTTCCTGTTCCGCGTGGTCGGTCCGGAAACGGAACTCGTCGCCAATCGGGATCCGCAAGCCCCGCTGCTCAATTGAAGGCCGACCGGCCCATGCATCTCGCAGCACCGAAAGTCGTCGCCGAAGCGGGATGCAATCACAAGGGCGAGATGGAAATCGCCCGGCAGATGATCGAATCCGCGGCGCGGTTTGCGAAGGCGGATTACATCAAGTTTCAGAAACGATCGAACCGGGAACTGTTGACGCCGGAGGAATTCAACTCGCCACACCCGAACCCCGCGAACAGTTTCGGAAACACCTACGGCGAGCACCGGGAATTCCTGGAGTTCGACCTGGATCGGCACAGGACGCTTCTCGGCTGGTGCCGGGAAACCGGCATCCGCTATTCGTGTTCGGTGTGGGATCTCACTTCCGCGCGCCAGATCGCGGAACTCGAACCCGATTACATCAAGGTCCCGTCCGCGAGCAACCTTAACTTCCAGATGCTGAAGTTCCTCGCCACGGAATTCGGCGGCGATCTGCACGTCTCCGTCGGCATGACGACGCCGGAAGAGGAGGAGCAGATCGTCGCCCTGCTTGAGGATCTGGGCGCCGCGGACAGGACCGTGCTGTATGCCTGCACCTCCGGTTACCCGGTTCCCTTCGAAGACGTCTGCCTGCTGGAGATCGGCAGGCTGAAGGAGCGCTTCGCGGGGCGGGTTAGGGAAGTCGGCTTCTCGGGTCATCATCTCGGCATCGCGGTGGACATCGCCGCAGTGGCGCTCGGCGCCACCTGGATCGAGAGGCATTTCACGCTCGACCGCACCTGGAAGGGCACGGACCACTCCGCCTCGCTGGAACCGGACGGGTTGCGCCGGCTCGTGCGGGACGTGCGCGCGACATCGAAGGCGCTGACCCTCAAGAACCGGAACATCCTCGAAATCGAGGAGCCTCAGCGCCGCAAGCTGAAGCGTCTTCCCGGCGTGCATCTCGCTTGACCCGCTGGGTCGCACTGATGCCGCTGCGCGGCGCATCGAAATCGATCCCGCGCAAGAACCTGCTGCCGATCGCCGGCCGCCCGCTGTTCGCCTGGAGCCTGGGACAGGCGCTTGAATCCGGCTGCTTCGCGGAGGTGTTCGTCTCCACCGACTGTGCCGGGATCCGCCGGGCCGTCGCCGCGGAATTCGGATCCCGCGTCAAGCTGATCGAGCGATCGGCCCGAACCGCCACCGATACCGCGACCTCGGAAAGCGTGCTGCTCGAATTCCAGGAAAAGATGGAGTTTGATGTCGTGTGCCTGGTGCAGGCCACCTCGCCGCTGACCCAGGCATCGGATTTTCTTGCCGCCAGGCAGCGCTTCGAAGCCGGGGATTTCGATTCCCTGCTGACCGCCGTTGAACTGCGCCGCTTCCTCTGGAGCCGGGACGGCACGCCGGTCAACTACGATCCGCGGTCGCGGCCGCGACGCCAGGAATTCCCGGGCTTGCTCGTCGAGAACGGCGCTTTTTACTTCACGAAGTCAGGCATTCTCAAAACAACCGGGTGTCGCCTGGGAGGCCGGATCGGCATTCACACCATGGCGGCCGACCATTTCCTGGAACTGGATGAGCCGTCCGATTTTGAAATGCTCGAATCACTGCTGCTGCGCAGGAAGCGGCAAACGGCGGAAACGCGATTGCGCAAGGGGATCCGTGCGCTGATCGTGGATGTGGACGGGACGCTGACGAATGGCGGCATGTACTACGGTCCGGAGGGTGAGGTGATGAAGAAATTCAATACGCGCGATGCCAGGGGACTCGAACGGCTGCGCGGCGGCGGCGTCCGCGTTTGCGTAGTAAGCGCGGAGGCGAGCGCTGCAACGGCGGCAAGAATGAAGAAGCTCGGCATCGTCGAATATTATCCCGGCGTGGACGACAAACGCGCATGGCTGGAAAGGATCGCGCTTGGCTGGGGGATCGGCTTGGAAGAGATGGCGTACATCGGCGACGATCTTGGCGACTTGGAGTGCATCGTCCGGACGGGCTTCTCCGCGTGCCCCGCGGACGCCGTGCCGGAGGTGCTGCGCGCCGTGGATTACGTCTGTGTCAAGGCGGGCGGACGTGGGGCCGTCCGTGAGGTCTGCGACCTGATCGTTGAATCCCGGGGAGGCGGGGTGGATTAGCCTTTCCAACTGAGTGCGCCTCCAGCGCCGCCGTGACGTAAGATCGCGGCGTGAGCGATGGCGTGGTTCCGAATAGACAGGGCGGGGGCGGGAACAGGGGATTCAACGGCGCCTTGCCGGCAATCCTTGTGCTGGCCCTGCATTGCGCGGGCGCAAGGGGTTCCGCCGACGCCGCGCCCGGTACCGTCGCGGACACGCCAGCCGAAGTCCTCGAAGAGATCATCGTCGAGCGGCCGCGGCTCGATGCCACGGAAAGCGATTTCGCCATCAAGTCGAAGGCCCCGCTCCGGGAACTGCCTCTGTCGGTCGAAGTGCTCGACGGGGTGATCATCGACAGCGCCAGGCACGCGAATCTCGCCAGCCTGCTGGATTCATACACGCTGGGTGGCGCATCGCCCGGCGAACGGGGGCTGTACGACGACATCGTGCTGCGCGGCTTCGCCGAGGCCCCGTTCTACCGCGACGGCCACAACGACTCGCTCGGAGCGCTCCAGGTCAGGGATCTCGCCAACGTCGAATCCGTTGAAGTATTGAAGGGGCCCAATGCCGCGATCTACGGGCAGGGGGAACCGGGCGGTTCAATCAACTTGCGGACCAAGAAGCCGCTGCCGCAGAACCGCAACTCGGCGCGGGCCGCATTGGGGAGCTACGGGCGATACCGGGTGGAGTTCGATTCAACGGGTCCGGTTACCGGGGATGACGAGTTGGCATACCGGCTGATCGGCGCGCTCGAAGACGCCGACAGTTTCCGCGATTTCGTCAACGCCTCGCGGGTCTTCGCGGCGCCGTCGATAAGCTGGAAAGCGGGCGAGCCATTGGAGCTGCTTGGCTCGGTCGAGTACATCCGGCACGACTCGCCGTTCGACAGCGGCGTGGTGGCGCTTGACGGGGCGTTTCCCCTTCCGCGTTCACGATTCCTGGGAGAGCCGGAGATCGGCAACATGCGCATCGCGGGTCTGACCGCCGAGTTGGGCGCCGATTGGGAGATCGGCGATGCGTTGACGTTCTCCGCCACGGGGTACCGGCAGGACAGCGATCTGCGCGGCTTGAAGGTCGAGCCGGTGGAGCTGGATGATTTCGATCCGTCCGGGCCGTCCGCGATCCTCGCGCGCGAGCTGCAGGATGAAGTGCAGGAGACGGAGGTGGTGTCGGTGCAGGCCGAGCTCGAATATGGGTTCGAATTCTCCGGCATCGGCAACCGCGTGCTGGCCGGCTATGAGTATTCGTCGATCAAGGATCGCGAAGACGTGCATTCCTCCGATGCGGAGGATGAGTCCTACGAGATCGACATTTTCAACGTTGAGTACGGGCAACCCAAGCCGGCCATGGAAGCCGTGTTTGCATCCAGCGAGTCATCCGATTTGCACGCGGTCTATATCCAGGACTTCGCCGAAATCGGCGAGCACTGGCGAGTGCTGGCCGGGACGCGCCTCGACATGATCGATTCCAGCGGCAGCGAGCGCATCGAAGAAACCCGTTTCGATCAGGAAGACGAGGAATTCAGTTCGCGCGTCGGGGCGGTGTACCTGCCGAACGCCATGCTCTCGGTATTCGCGAGTTTCAGCGAATCCTTCGATCCCAACGAAGGGCTCAATCCACAGAGACAGCCGCTGCAGCCGACCCGCGGGCGGGCCGTGGAAGGCGGCATCAAGCTCAGGGTCCCGGTGATGGACCTGTCATTCGAGGCGTCCGCTTTCCGAATCGAGCAGACCGACGTCACCACGGACGCGCCGAACGCGCCGGGTTTCGAGATTCAGACCGCGCGCCAGTTGAGCAGGGGGCTGGATTTGGAATTGTTGCTTAAACCGGGGGATTGGGCGCAGCTCGGCGTCAAGTACGGATATACCGATGCCGAGATCTCCGATGACCCGGAGATTCCGGACGGCACGACGCCGCTGAATGCGCCGCGGCACAAGCTGCTCGTCTTCGGCCTGTTCTCGTTCAGCCTGCGCCACGGCAACGATCTGCAGGCCGGGATCAATCTTGTCCACATCTCAAAGCGGCAGGCCAGCCTGGACCCGGATGAACTTGAGGTGACGCTTCCCGGCTATACAACCGGCAACGCGTTTGCGGACTACGCGCTGTCAGGGCACGTGATCCTGGGCGTCAATGTCAGCAACTTCCTCGACAAGGATTACCTGTCCGGCTCGCAATCCGACCTGCTCCACATCGCGCCTGGCCCGCCGCTCACCGTATTCACGAATATCAGGGTTCATTTCTGATCCAGTGGGGTGGAACAAATGTTCAAATCCGGAATGTCTCGTACCGGGGTCGGAGCATGCGCTCTGACCCCGGATGCCTCTTTGGGTAGAATGCACTCCTTTTGACGAGGGGAAATCCCGCATGAAATTCCAGACGTTGAGCCACTGCCTCGCGGCGGCCTTGGCGGTGGCCGGCGGGCCGGCTTGGGCAGAGGCGGACGGCGGGGAGAAGGATGTGCGGATCCTGCAATCGACGGACGTCTTTCAGCTCGAATACGCCAGCGAACCGCAGATCTCCCCCGATGGCCGGCACATTGTTTATGTGCGCACGGCCATGGACATCATGACCGATCGGACGCGCGGCAATCTCTGGACCATCGACAGCGACGGCGGGAATCATCGCCCGGTGCTCTCCGGCCGGCAGGGTTATTCCTCGCCGCGCTGGTCGCCGGACGGCATGCGGCTCGCGTACATTTCCGGCGCCGAGGGTAGCCCGCAACTGTACCTGCGCTGGATGGACACGGGGCAAACGGCATTGCTCACGAACCTCCAGGAAGCGCCGGGCGCCATTTCGTGGTCGCCGGACGGCGAATTCATTGCCTTCACCATGACCGTCCCCAAGGAAAAGGAACCACTGGCGAAAGCCCCGGCCAAGCCCGAGGGCGCGGAATGGGCGCCACCGGTCAAGGTGATCGACACGGTGGTCTATCGCGCGGATGGCGAAGGATTCCTCGAAGCCGGATACAGCCATGTGTTCGTCGTCCCGGCAGAGGGCGGCACGCCGCAGCAGTTGACGGGCGGCGATTTCAACCACTATGGCCCGCTGTCCTGGAGTCCGGACAGCGGGCGCATCCTGTTCAGCGCCAACCGCAACGAAGACTGGGAATACGAGCCGGTGGAGAGCGAGGTCTTCGAGATCCCGGCCACGGGCGGCGAACCGAAGCAACTGACCCACCGCAAGGGACCGGATCAGGAGCCGGTCTGGTCGCCCGACGGCAGGCGCATTGCCTACACCGGGTTCGACGACCGCGAGCAGGGTTACCAGGTGACGCAACTCTACGTCATGGATCGGGACGGCGGAAACGCGCGCGCATTGATCCCCGACTTCGATCGCGACGTCTTTAATATCAAATGGTCCGGCGACGGCGGCCGTATCTGGTACCTCTATGAAGAGCGCGGCCTGCGCAAGCTCGGTACGACCACGCTCGATGGCCGCGTTTCCACCCTGGCGGACAACGTCGGTGGACTGGACATCGGACGGCCGTACACGAGCGGCAGCTATTCGCTTTCGCGTACCAACGTGTACGCCTTGACCCGGGGCGCGCCCGACCGTCCGGCGGATGTCTCCGCCGGCAGTGGCCGTTCCGCACCACGCCAGCTCACGCACCTGAATGACGACCTGCTGGGCCAGAAGACGCTGGGCCAGGTAAGGGAAATCAACCTGAAGTCCTCCTTCGACGGGCGTGATGTCCAGGCGTGGTTGGTCACGCCGCCGGATTTCAATTCCAACACGAAATACCCGTTGATACTCGAGATCCACGGCGGGCCGTACGCGGCCTACGGTCCGACGTTTGCGGGCGAGATTCAGCTCTTCGCCGCGGCCGGCTACGTCGTGCTGTATGTCAATCCGCGCGGCAGCACGAGCTACGGGGAGGACTTCGCGAGCCAGATCCACCACGCCTATCCCGGTCATGATTACGACGACCTCATGTCGGCTGTGGACGCGGTGATCGCGGAAGGTTACGTGGACTCGGACAACCTGTTCGTCACCGGCGGATCCGGCGGCGGCGTGCTTACCGCCTGGATCGTCGGCAAGACCGATCGCTTCCGGGCGGCGGTGGTCGCGAAACCGGTCATCAACTGGACGAGTTTCGTCCTGACTTCCGATGCCACGAACTTTTTCTACCGCTACTGGTTCGAGAACTATCCCTGGGAGGCTCAGAGCGATTACTGGGCGCGCTCGCCGCTGTCGCTCGTGGGCAATGTGAAGACGCCCACGATGCTCATCACCGGGGAGCAGGATTTCCGTACGCCGATTGCCGAGACCGAGCAGTTCTATCAAGCGCTCAAACTGCGCAAGCTGGATACGCTCATGGTGCGCGTCCCCGAAGCGCCGCACGATATTTCCGGACGACCGTCGAACCTGATCGCCAAGGTGGACAATATCCTGGCCTGGTTCGGTAAGTACCGCACCGACATCAAAAAGGAGAAGTAATTGACGGTTTTGCCGCCTCTAGGGGTCGCAGCCTCTTCGGCTTCCAAGGGGACTCGCGCAACCACGCCAGGAAGTCCAGGTTTGCGAGCGGCGGGCTGATGAAATAGCCCTGCGCGATATCGCAGCCGTCCTCCTTCAGCAGGTGCAGGACGTCGGCGGTCTCCACGCCCTCCGCAACCACGCAGAGGCCGAGATTATGGCCGAGATCGATGGTGGCCTTCACGATGGTGCGGTCATCCTTATTCTGCTTCATGTTCATGACGAAGGACTTGTCGATCTTCATTTCGCTGACCGGCAGCTTGCTCAAGTAGGCGAGGGACGAATACCCGGTGCCGAAGTCATCGATCGAGAGACGGAACTTCATGGCCTTCAGGCGTCTCAGGATTTCGATCGTCCGCCGTGGATCTTCCATGATGCTGCTCTCGGTCACTTCGAGCGTGAGGCGCTCGGGGTTTTCGCCGAGCACGCTCATGGGGCGGGCAAGGAGATCGGGGAGCTTGGGGTCATCGAGGGTCCGGGCCGAGAAGTTGATCGCCATGCCGAGCGTGAGGCCGTCCTTTTGCCACTGTTCCAGGTCGCGCGCGGCGCGGTTGATGGACCACTGGGTCAGCGGACGGATCAGCCGCGAGCCTTCGGCGAGTGTGATGAATTCACCCGGCGAGACCCGGCCAAACGTCGGATGTGACCAGCGCATCAACGCCTCCACGGACACGACTTCCTGGGTGCGCAGGTCAACTTTCGGCTGGTAATGGAGATCGAGCAGATCCTGTTCGATGGCGCGCCGTAAATCGCCGAGCAGCGTGACGCGACGCGGATTGTCCGCATCGAGTTCGTTCGCGTAGACCGCCACGCCGTCATGCCTGCCGCGCGCGGCGATCATAGCCGCTTCCGAGCGCTGGATGAGCGTATCGGGATCGCTGCCATGATCCGGGAAATACGCGATGCCGATGCTGACGCTGGACTCCGCCGGGCCGCGGCTGAGGGTGAACGGCGACTCCAGCATCCGACGGGCTCCCCGGGCCCACTCCCTGGCTTCATCGACGGTTGCAGTTTCGGTCAGCAAGACCGCGAATTCGTCCCCGCCCATCCTCGCAACAGTCTGCGTGCCCGATCCCGACCGGCGCAGCCGCGCGGTGACTTCCTTCAGGACCAGGTCGCCCTGGTCGTGACCGAAGGCATCGTTGATCTTCTTGAATCCGTCCAGATCGATGAACAGCACCGCGATGCGCCTGTTCTCGCGTCCGGCCACCAGTAATTCCTGCCGCAGCCGGTCGTAGAAGAGGACGCGGTTCGGCAGGCCGGTCAGGATGTCGTGCGTGGCGTCGTGCAGTGACTTCCGTTTCCACTCAGTCGTTTCCGCCCGCAGGTCGTCGGTCTGTTCCACTATCAGCGCGCTGGCCTGATAGGCCATCAGCGTGCTGGTGTATTGCCCCCAGAAGGCGAAGGCGAAAGGCAGGAAGTCGAGGATGCGCAGCGTGAAATTATGCTGCCGCGCATAGAGAATACCCTCCAGCGTGATTTCCCCCGTTATCTGCAGACTGGCGACAAGCGATGCGGTGACGATGGTGAGCAGCGCAATGACGAGACCCATGATCCCGTAACGGTTGATTCGCGAACGGAGGACCTGTGCGTTCCTCGCCAGCAGGTCTGTATTCCTTGCTGTGGCCGCCATATGCGTTGAAACCGATATTGCCGGGGCCGGTTCACCCCGGGTCATTCGTCCGATCATATAGCCCGTGTTGCCGGCCGCAACCAGGGCGAGATGAACCGCCCGGGCGCGTGACTGCAAGATCCGGCTGCAACGGGGCATAATGCCCGATACCCCATTGAAACGACTGTGAGGGATCCCAGCAAAATGCCTGCCCAAAGCCTCCGGAAGCATCCTCGCGCCGCACCGGCATTTGCCGTCCTGCTGTTATCGACCGCTGTTTCGCCGGTCAACGCTGATTTCACGACCGCGAAAAGGGCGCTGGATGCGGGCGATTATGCGACCGCGCTCGGGCATTTGCAGGTGGATGCGCGACAGGGACACGCCAGCGCGCTGTTCGAATTGGGGCGCCTGTACGAAAACGGGCTGGGCGTTCCGAGGAGTTCCGATACGGCTGCGGTTCTTTACCGCGTCGCCTGGTTGCAGGGGAGTGCGCAGGCGGAAGCGGCCTTGAACCGGATCGCCAACACCATGGCGGGTGGACAGATTGTGAGTGCCATGCAGAACGCGGCGCAATTGCAGAACAGCGGCCGCTTTGTCCCCGCGTTGCCCGGCGCTCCGCCGGCAAGGCCGGCGCCGCCGGTGGCCGAGGCACCGGTAGCCCCGGCATCGCCCAAACCGGCGCCCACCGCGCCCGCAAAACCGGCACCGGCCCCTGCACCGACTGCCGCTCCAGCCGTCGCGGGTGCAGGGAGCCGGTTTGATTTCAAGTACACCTGCGCCATGCAGCTCAAGTACCAGGACAAGGGCTCGGGCGGGCGCTACGACATGGCTCTTTATCAGCCCCAGCCGGAGCCCGGCTACTTCATGCTCGGCGGCGTTGCGCAGAACAATTACGACGCGCCGAACGGGTGCGCGTTGACCATCAAGCCGCTGGACGGCGCGGCGGCCGCCCTGTTGGCCCCGCCCTCAGGTTGGGAACGCGTATGGCGGGACAAGGGCACGGGGGCGACGATGGATGGTTCGATCTGGAGAGGCGTACCGCGCTCGTCCGAATACGTCTGCCTCGGGCACATCGGGCAGACCGGCAAGAAGGAACAGCCGTACGTGGAAAACTATGCCTGCGTGAAGCGGTGTCTGGTGCAGATGGTTGCGCCGGCCAATCCGTTGTGGACGACGGAAGCCACGGGGGCGGCGTTCCCAATCGAGGTTTACGTCCTGCCGCGCACCAACTCGTTCGTCGCCGTGCCGGAAGGCCAGCGGCCCGCGGCATTCAGCGACCTGGATCCCGACGCGGGCTGCCCCTGAACTGAGCGGCGTCGCGCGGCGGCGCCTCTGGTGTATCGCCGCCGGTGCGACGGCGAAACTGCGCAAAGTCACGCAACTCCCACGGCCGCACCGACAGCATCAGTCCGGCATTGAAGCGCGCGCCGGCCGGTAGCCGTGAATCGTCGCGCTGCATCGCTGAGAATTCGCGCGCGATCATGTCCAACCGCTCACGCATCGCCTCCAGCGAATTCTTCGACAGCATGCCCGTTAGAAACAGGCGCAACTCGCCCGCGCGGGAGAAGTGCGATTTGAGAAAGTCCCGCTGCACGCGCTGTTCGAAAAACCGCTCAATCGGGCCACGCGGCAGCCAGCGGAAATCCTGCGCAACCATGCGCCGGATGCGGTTGTTCGGCAGCAGCTCGATGAGTCCCAGCCGGTCCAGCCGGATCAGGTAGCGGATGCACTCCAGTTCCGGGAAGTTGTAGTAGCCCACGATCTCCTCGAAGGTCCATGCGTTCTGCACGCACAGTGCGATCAGCAGGAACTTGAGATCGGAGACCAGCTCCTCCTCCTGTGAGGAGGTCAGGCTGCTGATCTTGGCGCGCTCCTCGTCGATCATGCGCACGAGGTCCGTGAAATCGAGGTGCATCATCGCGCAGATGGATTCGAGCCGCTCCAGCGTGAACTGGCCGCGCGCGAACATGCGCTTGATGCTCGCCTGGCTCAGGCCCAGATGTCTGGCGACATCGGCATAGGTCAGGCCGCTGGCCTTCAACGCCTTCTTCAGGATTTCGACGACCGCCTGCGCTTTCGCCACGTGCGCCTCCGGGTCCGGCAGGGACACAAGGTATCAATTGGTGATACCAGAAGGACAAAACGGTTATACAAGGACGATTATAGTTTAATTATCTGCTCCCGTTGTCTAGATTCGGCCTCGCCAATCAAGGCAGGCAACCCCCTGGGGGCAGTCATGAAACAAAGCACTTCTATGATCACGGGATTCGCGATCACGGCAATGATCTCGATGCCCGTTGCCGCGGGCGGCGCGTCGTATCACCTCAGCCAGGCGCTGGCGAACTCGATGGAGGCGCTCGCGCAGACCACGGTCGGTGGACTCAAGCTGATATCCGGCTCGATTGCGTTGCCGCTGATGATGGGCGGCGAGATCGGCAAGGTCAGCGGACAGGTCGGCGATGAACTGTGGGAAGAGGCCAACACGCCGATCGGCAAGCCACTGGTGATCACCGATGACATCGTCACCGCCGGGCCGGCGCCCGCCGAGGCCATGAAATCGAAAGAGGAGGAGACCAAGTGATGCGCCCTCTCCATACAGTACTCATTGCCATCGCTCTCGGTGTCACGCTGGCCGTGCCGGTGTCGGCCGGCAGCCTGAACGCGGCGAAGCAGGAGCTGGCGCTGCCGCTAGAGGATCTGATCTTGCTGACGAAGAAGGTCGAGAACATCGCCGCCGAGAACGGCGCGCGGGTGTTCCTGGTCGCGCGCGTCGGCCGCGATCCGAAGGAGTTGCCTGCGGGGGTCGAATTCACGCACGTGTCCTTCGGCGTGTACTCGTCCATCCGCACCGGCGATGGCCGGGTGATCCCCGGCTATTCCATCTACAACCTGTACCAGCGCGACGACGAGCCGCGGGTCAGCGACCTGGTGGTCGATTTCCCGATCGACTTCATGGCCGGTTCGCACGTGCTCAAGGCCGGCGTGCTGATCCCGACCCCGGACCTGCAGCAGCGGCTGCTGGAGACCCTGAGTTCCGGGGATCACCGCCTGGTGCACACTCCGGATTATTCGGCGTTCTCGAACCCGTATAACGCGCGGTTCCAGAACTGCACCGAGTGGGTGCTGGACGTCATCAACGCGGCGATCTATGGCACGACGGACGTGGAGCAGTTGAAGGCGAATACGCGCGCGCACTTCAAGGCGCAGACCATACGCATGAATCCCTTCAAGCTGCTCTTCGCGCAGTTGTTCATGCCGGAAGTGCGGATGGGCGATCAGCGCGGGCCGATCCAGACCGTCACCTTCCAGACCATCGCCGACTACCTTCAGGCAAACGGCCTGGCGGAACGGGTAATGACGGTGCAGCTCTGAGCCGGGGCGGCTACTTCGATTCGGGGTGCGACGGGGTCGGAGTCGAAGCGTGGCTCCGGCCCCGTTTTTTCTTCTGTTAAACTGGCCGCACGCGCCCGTAGCTCAACTGGATAGAGTATCGGGCTTCGAACCCGAGGGTTGCAGGTTCGAGTCCTGCCGGGCGCGCCATTTCAATCAACCACTTACAAGTTCCTGTTTCTCCTCACCGACCAAACGTAGCTGGATCGTAGACCTTTCGGACATTCGGTCAGCGTACGCCGCCAGGTGTTCACTGGAGAGGTGCGCGTAACGCCTCACCATCTCCGCACAGCTCCAGCCGCCAAGCTCCTGCAATACATGCAGCGGTGTGCCCGCCTGTATGTGCCAGCTCGCCCAGGTATGTCGTAGATCGTGCCAGCGGAAATTCTCGATACCGGCACGCTTCAAGGCATGACGCCAGGCCCAGCTGTTCGGCTGCTTCACCATGTTCCCCCGATAAGTGAAAACGTACCGGGGATGCTTTCCCTTCTGCTGATGAAGCACGAATATCGCGGTTGGGGTTAACGGGAACTGGATCGTCTTGCGTCCCTTTGCCTGGTCCGCATGAATCCATCCCGTACGCCGTCCCATGTCCAACTGCGACCATTCGAGTTCTGCCACGTTCCTCCGACGTAACCCGGTCTCCAGGGAGAACCGCGCCATCGCCGCAAGGTGAGGGGGAAGCTCGGCCATCAGCCGCGCGGCTTCGTCCTGAGTCAGCCAGCGGATGCGGTGCTGAGGCTCCGGCAACATGCGAACCTTCGGCACTCGGTCGATCCATTCCCACTCGTCACACGCCCGACGCAGCACCGCGCGCACCTTCTCCATAGTCCGGTTGACGGTTGAGTTCGAGACTCCTTCCGCCATCCGGGCATCCCTGATCCGATCGACCATCTCCCGATTGATTTCCCCCAGGGGAACACCTCGCAGGAACCTATCCAGCCGCCGGAATTGCGCGATGTCCTCCTTGCGCGTTGCCTTGTGCGCCGTTTCCTTCAGCCAGCGCACAACCGCCTCGTTCCATGTGTGCACCGCCTTTACGCCGAGCCGGGATTCATCCCACAGCCTGGCCTTCATGCGGTCGTGGTACTCCTTCGCCTTTTGCTTGTTGGCAGTCCCAGTGCTTTTCTGTAATCGTCGTCCATTGACGCTGAGCTTAATCCAGTAATAGGAACTGTCTTTGCGCTTGTAGAGTGACATTGCTTCACCTCCAGGTTGTCACCCTGCAACGCTCGCGGCCCGTATTGTGCGCGGACGTATTCCAGCAAATCAACGTCAACGAACACCCAGCGCCGTCCGATCTTCGCACCGGGGATGATTCCGGCCTTTGCTTTACCCTGAAGTGTGATGGGATGAACATGCAACAACGCGGCCGCTTCAGTGAGATTCAGGGTCCGCATTACAGCGAGCACCAAAGCTCGAAATTAAAACGCCCTTTGGAAGTCCACTCAGCTTCCCAGCCACGCCAGGTCAACTGGCCATTATGGAAAATCCACGGGGAACTGAAGTAACGCCCATCATCCATGCAAATCCAGCCGCCGTGCTTTGGAACCCGCCGCCACCGCTCCCCAAGCTTGGAGTAGTACTGCAACCAGTCCGGCAGGCGATGCCGGGATATCCATTTGTTCTGCACGTGGATCGCGTAACGGCGCACACGGCCCGGTATATCAAGCGGGACCGGCCAGGGCTTCCACAGATACTTCGCTAAATATCCGGCAGGATTGCGTGCACGCTCAACGCGGCTGGAGCCATGTGTCCACCAGCCGGCGAGATCCGGCTTCGGGACTTTCAGGCCGTCAGGGATCCAGACGATGTAGTGATAGTGAGGCCGCCCGCGTTTAGTCGGTTCAATGACCCAGACATAGGGCATTTTCGTGCCCCGAGAATGCCGATAGACGGTATCTCGATACAGACGCATTAACCGGGTGATCTGGCGCGGCTCCCACTGCTCCCCATCCCGATAGGTGACCGTCCCGAACACCGGGTAATGCGTTTCGCAGTACTCGGTCTGCGCCAGACCGACTGCGCGGATCAGGAGCCATGCACCGCGCATGAACGTGACTTATCCGCTGTATAGACAAGCCCAAGGGGGCGCGCTGCGCGCGCCCCCTTGGGCGCAGGACCACACCACGCACCAGAGGCGTCCAGGACACGCGCGGGAATGAACGCAGGGGCGCTCAGATGCGCTAGGCGCGGCACAGGTGTCCCGGGGGCTACCCTGGGGGCGGGAGCTACTAGATATTGCGCTAGGGGCGAATACATACCCCCTAGATGGTAGGCGAGGGCTGGGGGCGAGTCAACCGCCCCTAACCTCAGGATGGGTCTACTGCAGCTCCGGGGACCGGATACCGGGGATTTCCCCCTTTACGGCCTTCCAGAAGTTGGAGATTTTCTGAGAGGCTCGCCAGGCTAGGGATTTCTTCGCCAGCGGCCCTTCCTCGGGGTGCACTTCGCGGAAACTGACGCGCAGAATGCCTTCGTATTTCTTGATGGTTCGCTTCTCATGAACCAGAAGCATCGGCTTCCAGCCTAACTCCTTTCCGGTGAAGTAGGCTCCAATTGCCCCTTCTAGGGTAGTCAGGTCCCCGGAGAACTCCTTGATCGCCCGAGCTATCATTTCCCGTTCTTCCTTCTGAGTCATCGCGCTAGCCCAAAGTGTGGGGAGGCCGTCATCGTATGCTGCTGGGGGAGGCCCGACAACCCCTCTTGAGTTTCCGCTTACCCATGGCGGCTTGTTCTTGCTTACACATATGTTCCAGCGCATTCTTTTCGTTCTATTGTCAGTGAGGTAGCGATATGCCAAAGCCTGATCGTTCGGTTTACACACCTTCAGATTTCGCGGAATGGGCCGCTTCAGCTTCTCTGTCGTTGACTCCAAAGTTTCAACGCCGCGGAGTTTGGAAGTCATCCGCGCGTTCATACTTCATAGACAGCCTTTTAAGAGAGCTGCCAGTGCCGCCGATCTATATGCGCCACGTGCAGTCCCCTGCTAAAAACAGGCTTATCCGTGAAGTTATTGACGGCCAACAGCGCATATCTGCCGTACTAGACTTTATCAATGGGCACTATCGCCTCTCGCCCACGCTCAACGCTCCTTGGGCACGCAAGACATATGAGCAACTAAGTAAGGTTGAGCGGGACAGAATCAATGCATACACGTTCTCAGTAGAAATATTCCATGGGGTGTCCGACCTTGAGGTACTCGAAGTGTTCGCACGCCTAAATACGTATAGCGTGCCACTAAACGCTCAGGAGCTTCGAAATGGCCGATATTTCGGAACGTTCAAGCAAACAGCCTACAACCTTGCCTTAGAGCATCTTGAGTTTTGGCGAAGACACAAGATTTTTACGGAGCTCAATATCGCGCGCATGTTGGAGGTTGAGTTTGTAAGCGAGCTATTGATCGCATTCTTAGACGGAATGCAAGATAAGAAGAAATCGATTGACAGATATTACGATTCTTACGACGACGCTTTTAGGGAAAGGCAGACTCTTGAGAAACGGTTTCGCGAGGTAGTTAATGACGTAAACGACGCGCTCCAGGACCAGCTAAAGGAAAGCGCATTCAGGCGTCCCCCCATGCTCTATACGCTATTTTGCGCTATTTATCATCGTCGCTTTGGGCTACCGACTTTCCGGCCGACGAGCCCGCGAAAAGTCTTGTCCGCAACGAACCGCGAATCTCTCCGAGATGCCGTTCTGAGCTTGTCCGAAAAGATCGATTTCGCCAAAGATGGTTTGAGGGTCCCGGCGACCTATTCGGGATTCGTTACTGCATGTCTGCGACAGACCGACAATATAAGGCCCCGAGCCACAAGACTGAATACCCTCTATCGCCACGCTTTTTCTAGATAAGTGTCACGGCACATGCCGGATTTGCGACCAGCGCTGAGCGCGCGCATTTCCGACGCCCTCAAGATTGCGGAGATGGGTGAAATCGCAAGACTCGAATCTCATCCCGCTTCCGGTACGAAGAAACTACTCACTCTCGCGCGTCTTGAGGCGTTATACGAAATGGCATATCTGCGCATTTTTGTGAGTTGGGAGTCCTATCTTGAAGAAGTCTTCTTGAGGTATATGTGCGGTTATACTAGTCCGCTTGGCCGCCCTGTACTTAAGCCTCGAGACAGCTTTCATACCAGCTTGGCGAAGGCTCAGGCAGCGCTCTTAGGCAAAAGCAGCTTTGTCTTGTGGCACGACCCCACCAAGGTTGCATCTAGGGCTCACAAGCACTTCCAAACATCCACAATCGAGACGATCCTCCAATCGAATTCGGCCCACCTCGAGAATCTAGCGGCAGTCCGTCATCGAATCGCTCACTCTCAGAAGCACGCCCGCGACAAATTTGATATTGCCACGATGACAATTACTGGGAAGAGATATCAAGGCGGGCGGCCAGGAAAGTTTCTACGTGACTTTGACCCTTCCGCTTTGCCCGCCGTCCGGTGGCTTGAGCGACTCGCTTCAGAATTCAGTTCCCTTGCGACCCAGATCGCATAGAAATTCCGTGAACTTCGAGTCCCGCTTTGACATCCCAGTTGACCGTACCGAGGCTAGGCGCCGCTTTGTCAATCGAGTTCATAATGAAATATTTACTTCCTTCCTCTTCGGCTTACCCGACAACCTAAGATACCTAGCCTCCCGCTACACTATGACAGCGCTCGGAGAGCCTTATCAAAGCGGTGTGAGCCTCTCGACCCAAGTTGGAGAGGACTTCTTTACTGTGCTAAAGGCGCTCGAAGCCTTCTTCTTCGCCCTGCAGGCCTACTACCAGCAATATTTCGCAAAGGATATCGAGCGTGTTCTGAAACTCTCAGAAACGGACATTGGTATCCAATGGGCCAATGGCCATTTCTACAGAACGGGAGCTCTACTGCTGGACAAAGCTCTTGTAAACGATCCTTTACATTGGCTTCGCGCCAAAAAGCTTAATTCTGTCTTGGAGCCATTTGAAAAAGGCCTCAACCACTTCCTCTCAGCTTCTCAACGCCCAGAACTATATTCCGATGTTATAACGGACATGCACGAAGCACTTGAGGCACTGGCAAAAATCATTACCGGGCGAGATATGGACCTATCAGCGAACCGTGATTCCTTCATTTCCACAATTCGCTGCGCCGATCAATTCAAAAAGATTCTGGCCCAATACATCGACTTTGGATGTAGATATCGTCATGCACCAGGCGAGTCCAAACCCCGCAGCACGTTGTCCGAAGGAGAAGTGGAATCTTTTGTATACCTCACAGGAATCTTCATACGGTTGGCCATACCACAGAAGACGCCGGACTAAGATTGAGCCCATCCCTTACGTAGCCCCGCCGTACCATTCTCTGGTTTCCCGCCACTAATTTACTGTCTCGTAGACTAACCAAACCAAACGGCGAGCGTTGCAAGGTGTTGATTCTGTTGAACCACATTAGCGCCGCGTAGCCTTCGAACCCGAGGGTTGCAGGTTCGAGTCCTGCCGGGCGCGCCATTCTTCTGATTGCCATTAGTCCCAGAATGGGACTATACTTCAGCAGTGCGGGTCATCGCGTTGGCGACACTCAAAGCATTCTGGGAAAGCAGCCCGGAGCACCTTGACGCGAAAGAGCCGATGCTGGCCTGGTATCGGTACGTATTGAAGGCGGACTGGTCGTCGCCGGCAGATGTGAAACAGGACTTTCGCAGCGCCAGCATCCTTAAGGACGGTCGGGTTGTGTTCAACATTGCCGGCAACAAATACCGGCTGGTTGTATGGATAAATTACCCTTACCGCGTCGTCTATATTCGCTTCATCGGCACTCATGCCCGCTATGACAAGATCGATGCGCAGAACATCTGAACAGAAGCCGATCATGGAAATCAGAACACTCAAGACAAAGACAGCGTATCGGGCGGCACTCAAGGAAATCGAGAATCTGATGGGTGCCCGGCCCAACACGCCAGCCGGTGAGCGGCTGGACCTGCTTGTTACGTTGGTGGAGGCCTACGAGAGCAAACACTATCCCCTGGATCTGCCCGATCCGGTCGAGGCGATCAAGTTCCACATGGAGCAGAAAGGGCTGACGCCAAAAGACCTGGAGCCGATGATCGGCCGGGTCAATCGTGTTTACGAGATTCTCGCCCGCAGGCGCCCGCTGACATTGAAGATGATCTGGCGCCTGCACAACGATCTCGGAATTCCTGCGGAAAGCCTGATCAGGCCCACCGTCAGAGGTGCCGCAGCCTGAATTTTCGCAAGGTTCAAAGGATCAATAAATATCGCAATGTGCGAATTCAAGACCTGACCCCAAATCCGGCTCGCCCTGCCGGGCGCGCCAGTTTTTCCGGCGGCCGTGGATCAACGCGCGGCCAGATAGGCCGGGGCGGCGCCGGG
>JACPSH010000036.1 GCA_016193395.1 Gammaproteobacteria bacterium | reverse complement strand
TTGTAGGCGAACCGGTGGCTGATCTCGCGCCGGATGTCGTCCTTGCCGGCGCCGGTCCTCGCCAGATAGATCGACAGAGCCACCGCCTGCGCGCCCTTGATGCCCTCGGGATGGTTGTGCGTGACGAAGGCGCTGCGTTCGGCCTCCCGTAACACCTCCTCCACGGAATCGAGGGCGAAGCCGACGGGGGAAACGCGCATCGCCGATCCATTGCCCCAGCTGTAGTAAGGCGATCCGGCGTCGTTTCCGATCCACATGCGGAAAGTGTTGCCGTAGCCGCGATGCGGATACGCCCGCCCGTAGTGCCGGAACAGCGCGGCATAGTCGCCCCCGTGCAGCAGTGCATCGGCCACGGCGACCGTGAGCACGGTGTCGTCCGTGAAGGTGCTGCGCTCGTGGAACAGCTCGAACTCGGTGGACTTGGTCGGGCAGCTCTCGAAGCGAGAGCCGATGATGTCGCCGGCGATAGACCCCAGCATGGGGACAGTATACTGTTTCCGTGTGCAGCGCTCCGTCGAAGGTCGAATCAATTATCTGGGCGATATGGCCGAGCGGCCGCGTTTCTACGCGGTCGATTACGCGCGCGATAACCTGGTGATCAGAAACGAGACCATGCCGATCCACGACGCCCGGACTGCCGGCAGTGAGGCATCGCTGGAACATGAAGGATTTACGCTGCGGCCACACCACAGCGCCGTGACGGACTTCCGCGACCCGGATCAGATCGAGCGGATCTATCTGCCTGAGATCGGGCGCTTCATGCAGGATCTGACCGGCGCCTCGAAGATCGTCATGACGGGCGGGGCGGTACTGCGCTTCGGCGAACATTCGCCGGAATTCGGATCGCGTGTCAACACGCGGCCGGCGCGCTTCACGCATGTCGACTACACGCCGGTTTCGGCCCCCGGACTTCTCAAGGCCGCGCTGGAACGCGCGGGTTTCGAGCCGCGTCCGGGGCAGCGCTACGCCGGCTACAACATCTGGCGCGTGTTGTCGGCGCCGCCGCAGGACGTCCCGCTCGCGGTGTGCGAAGCGCGTACTGTGGCTGCCAAGGACCTGGTGCCGGGCGATGCGATCTTCGATGCGCCCGGCGTTCCGGAATGGAGTTTCGAAGCTTACCTCGTCCGCCACAACCCGGCGCACCGCTGGTCCTATTATTCCGGGATGACGCCGGAGGAAGTGCTGGTGTTCAAGGCTTACGACACGGATCCCGGCCGCCCGGTGCGCGTTCCGCACTGCGCCTTCGACGATCCATCCTGCCCGGCCGGCGTAGCGCCGCGCGCGAGCGTGGAAGGGCGCTGCTTTGCCTTTTTTGATGAAGATTCCGGTGCAGGGCGAGTTTAGCCGCCTGTCGCCTCCTGACAGGTCGTTGCACCACAGTCGCCCCCCGGGAACTCCCATACTGTGCACTGGCTCCAGCGGAAGGTGGTCCGCGACTGGCTGAACCTCGAACCGGGCGAGTTCAAGCCCGCGTCGTTGTGCTTCGCCATATCATTCACCTGGGGTTTCTCCCAGATGTTGAGCTGGACGGCGGCGAACACGCTGTTCCTTCAGTACTACAATGCCACCGAACTGCCGATCATCAGCGTCGCCAGCGCCGCGCTTATCCCGCTGACTGGCCTGGTGTTCCTGCGGCTCAATCGCCTGCTGCCGTTCACGACGCAGTTCCGGATTTTCGCGGCGCTGTTCATACTCGTGCCGCTCGCATTCCGCCTCCTGCTCGGTGTCGAGGGCCTGCGCTGGCCGAGCCTCGCGTACGCGGTCTGGTACTACCTGGAAGTCGCCTTCGCCGCGCTTCTGACGGACGCGTTCGTCAACCGGATGTTCAACCTGCGCCAGGCCAGGCGCGTATTCGGCCCGATTTCCACCGGCTCGGACCTGGCCGGCATTCCATCGGGCCTGCTGGTCGGCGTCGTTGTCGGGCATACCGGCGTCGAGAACCTGCTGCTCTTCTCCGCCAGCGTCAGCGCGCTGGTTCTCGTGCTGTTCCGTTACACGGCCCGGGTCTTCAGCACCCGTCTCCGGGCCGCGGACGCATCCGGCGCGGACGATCCGGACGAATACACCGGCCCGGCGGTTTCCGTGAAAGCGTTGCTGCGGAATCCGCTCGTGCTGTGCATCCTGGGGATCGAGGCGCTGTCCGAATTCAATCTCGAGTTCCTCAACAACGCGTTCTACGCGCAGACAGAGCTGTACCTTGCCCAGCCCGAGCAGATGGCCGCTTTCCTGGGCAAGTTCTTTGCGATCGCGTCCGTAGTCTCCTCCTGCGTCCAGATGCTGGCTTCTTCGCGGTTGATGCGCGCGCTCGGCGTCGACGGCTGCCTGATGCTCGGGCCCTCCATGCTCACACTGATGCTGCTCGCCTTCGTGGCCGGCAACTGGCTCGGGTTCCCCGCCGGCTTCGTATTTGGCTGCATGGCAGGCGCCAAATTTGTGCAGTACACGATCATGATCAACGTCAACGATGTGGCGCAGTTCACGCTGGTGCGCTCGTTGTCCCCGGCCATGCAGGATCGCGTGCTGGCGCTGTCTGGCACGGTGCTGGCGCCGGTGCTGGGCGGCGTGTCCGGCCTCTCTCTGCTCGGGATGATCCACCTGCTTGGCATCAGGTCCGTCGGTATCGCCAGCGTGTCAGTCTTCATCCTTGCGGTCATTATCCTGATCGGCCGCCGCACCGCCCATGCCTACCGCGAGAACCTCAGGCAGACGCTGAATGATCGCGCCATCACCGGCATCGAACTGCCGCTGACCGATCCCGGAACGGCCGAAGTGCTCCGGTCGTTGCTGCGCAGCCCCGATGCGCACACGGCGCTGTGCAGCCTTGATCTGATGGCCCGAAAGCCCGTTGCGGAGATGCGACCGGCGCTAATCGACGCGCTGCAACATACGGCCCCCCGGGTCCGGAGGCAGGCGGCGCGGCTCCTGCAGGAAGTGTGCGACGCCGGCGACGCGCCGTCCCTGTCGCGGGCGCTGAGTCTTGAGACTGATCCGGACGTGCTGGCCGAGTTGCTGCCTGCCTACTCCCGATCGGCCGGCGCGGACGGCGACGAAACCCTGGCCGCGTATCTCGACCACGCGCAGACAGGCGTCAGGCAGGGCGCGTTGGTCGGGTTGCTGCGGCACGGCGGAGAGCGTGGCCTCGACAATGCAGGCCGGAGACTCCAACGTCTGGCGGAGTCGGAAGATGCGGCGCAGCGGCGGTTTGCGGCCGAAACACTCGGCCGGATCGGATCATCGTCGCTGGACGGAGTCCTGCTCGCGCTCCTTGCCGACCAGGAGGTGGACGTACGCAGGGCTGCGATCCTGGCCGCGCGCCACGTGCGCAACCCGCTGCTTGGACCGGTCGTGCTGCAGAACCTGGCTGATCCCGGACTTCGGCCCGCGGTCGTGGAAACCCTGGTACAGGGAGCCGACATCATGTTACCCGCCATCGACGATCTGTACGGGCACTCCGGCAGTACCGTCGATCTCAAGGTCATCATCCTGAGGATTTTCGGCCGCATCCGCAGCGCGGCCGGCCTCAGGCTGCTGAAGAAAAGACTGGAAGAGACGGATCCGGACCTTTTGCGGGAAGCGATCATCGCGCTCGCCCGCGGCAACTATCGTATCGACGACGACGACGGGCGCGAACGCGTGGGCAGGCTGATTGACGCACAGGCGGCATGCGCGACCTGGCTACTGCGCTGCATCACGGTGATCGGGCCGCATGGGGAGAGTGAGCTGCTGCGGCGCGCGCTCGAGCGGGAACTGCACAAGAGACAGGATTTGCTGTTCTTGCTGTTCGGGTTCCTGTACCCCGGGGATACGATGCGATTCATCCGCTTCGCGTGTCTTTACTCCCGCTCCGAGGACAAGGTTGCCTCTGCCGTTGAGCTGCTCGATACCCTGCTGCAGCGCAGTCCACACCGTGCGGTTCTGCCAGTATTCGAAGACACCTCGCTCGAGCGGCGCCTGGCCGCGCTCGAGCAGAGCTATCCGATCGCGGAACCTGATCTGTCCGCCTGTCTGCGGGGGATATTGAACGGGCAATGCAGTTGCCGGGGCCGCTGGCTCATCGCCGTGGCGCTCAGATTCGCCGAGCGAAATGAGGCCTTGCAGGGTGGACTTTCGCCGGCGGCCCGCGACGAGGGCCTGGCGCTGGCAAAATCATGGACGGAGCCCGCGCCGGACACGCGCGATGGCGGAGCCGGCATGTCCGTCATCGACAAGGTCGTAGCGTTGCGCCGCGCGAGCATCTTCGCGGACGTGCCGGACGAGATTCTTTCCGAGTACGCGCCCCGGGCCATCCTGCGGACGTTCCCCGCGGGGACATCGATTATGCGCGCGGGGGAGAGAGGCTCGACGCTCTGCGTCGTGGTCTCGGGCTCGGTGCGGGTCACCCGCGGAGCACAGACGCTGGCGACGCTGGCAACGGGTGGTGTGGTCGGCGAGCTCTCCGCGCTGAGTTCCGAGGTCAGAACCGCGGACGTGGAGGCCATCGAGGAAGCCCGTGTTCTGGAACTCGATACGGACAGCGTCAACCGGATGATCGCAGAGCGCGGCGAAGCGGCAGAGGGGGTCATTCGGGTGCTGTGCCAGCGTATCCAGTCCTCGTTGCGCGAGCGTACGTTCGAGGACACCGGCCGGTTCTCGATTCAGGCAACGCCTGTTCCGGTCGAGGACGCGACGGTCAGGATGCTGGAGGACGTGGAAAAGGCGGTCCTGCTGAAAAAGGCGGAGATCTTTTCGACGTTGTCCGATCCGATCCTGCTGCACCTTGGACGGCTTGCCACGGAGCAATGTTTCAGTCCGGGCGAGACGCTGTTTCGTCGCGGCGATTTCGGCACGGCCATGTTCGTGATCGCGGAAGGCGGGCTTGCGGTGCATGATGAGGATCGGCTCGTCGCTGATCTGCACCAGGGCGAGGTCGTCGGAGAACTCGGGCTGCTGACCTCGGAGGTCCGGAGTGCGTCCGTGACAGCCAGGAAATTCACGCGTCTTCTCAAGATCAACCAGGGGGCGCTTTTCGAGTTGATGTGGGACCATCCGCAGGTCAGCCGCAACCTGATCCACGTGTTGGTGACGCGCCTCCGTCGTATGATGACGGCGCAGGGCGCCGCGGACCCCGAATTGACGCCGGGGCATTGAACTCCAAAAGGAGACGCGGGCATGAAAATCGGAATCACGTTTGATCTGGACACCGAGTACCTGGCTCTGGGGTACGATGAGATTGCCGCAGCCGAGTTCGACAGCGAAGACACGATAGAGAGCATCGAGGACTGTCTCCACCGGCTCGGCCACGAAACCGAACGCATCGGCAACGTCAGGCACCTGATGCAGATGCTGCTCGACGGGCGGCGCTGGGATCTGGTCTTCAACATCTGCGAAGGGCTGAGCGGCTTCGGGCGCGAGGCCCTGGTTCCGGCGCTGCTCGATAATCATGAAATTCCCTACACGTTTTCCGATCCGCTGGCGCTGTCGCTGGCCCTGCACAAGGGCGTGGCGAAGCACATCGTCCGGGATGTCGCCGTCCCGACGCCGGATTTTGTCATTGTCGAGCGAGCAGAAGATCTGGCGAGCGTGGATCTGACCTTCCCGTTATTCGTGAAGCCGGTGGCGGAGGGCTCGAGCAAGGGCATCGACCGCAACAGCCGCGTGGAATCGGTTCAGGAGCTGGAAAGATCGGTCCGGCGGCTGTTGTGGGAGTTCCAGCAGCCGGTGCTGGTTGAACGCTACCTGCCGGGCCGCGAGTACACGGTCGGGGTCGTCGGTACCGGTGTGGAGTCGAAGTGCATCGGCGGGATGGAAATCCTGCTCAAGGAGGGGGCCGAAGCCGGAATCTATTCCTTCCAGAACAAGCGTGAATGGGAGACTTTGGTGGACTACCGGCCGATCGACGGCGAACTGTTGCGGGCCTGCGCCGCGGCTGCTCTGCCGGCATGGCGTGCACTCGGTTGCCGGGACGCGGGACGCGTGGATCTGCGAGCGGACGAGCGTGGCAACATTCAGTTGCTGGAGGTGAATCCGCTCGCCGGCCTCAATGCCGAGCGATCCGATTTAGCCATACTGTGCCGCCTGAGCGGTATCAGCTACCCGCAGTTGATTGCAATGATCATGCAGTCTGTCGAACGTCGCCTGGGCAACCCCACGGTCTTGCAGCAGTCTACCCATCGCCGGAGTGCCTAACAGGTTGATGCAAAACCGAGTTTCGCGTCAGCCTGCTCACGCCGCCGGGCCGATGCGGCCGCGGGATCGGCCCCCACTACGCCGCCGCAAGCGCGGCCGCGTACAGGCTTTCCGCTGCGCCCCTTAACGGGGCGGGGAGGGTCCGCGAGGACTGTACGCTGAAGAACCGTCGGTGAAGTTCATCCTTGCGCTGTTCCGCTTCAGTGTGAAAGCGGGACGCGAAGGCGTCGAGAACCGCTCCCCGCGCGCCGCGTTCGAAGGCGAGATAAAGCGAATATAGCTGCTCGTCCCGGCCACAGGGCGTCGCGTCGTAGCCGACTGTTGGTACGCCCTTTTTCCGCCCGCGCAGCAACGCGAAGTAATCCAGTGATTCCCGTTGAAACATGTCGGTCTCGAAACCGACCCCGGCCGGATCGATCCCGTTCGCCTTCATGAACACGAAATTGCGCGCGCATTTCGTGCAGTGCCCGCACCAGTGTGCGTTCCTGCCGTATTCATTTTCATCCGGGAAGCAGGACATCTGGTACTTGGCCACCGCCGCGTAGCGCGTGTGCAGGATGCGAGTGATAGCCAGATCGTGCAGGGGTTCGATCAGACTCATCACCGTCATCGGGCTGTCGGTCAGGCCCCTGGCCATGTTTGTGAGTTCAAGGAGCCATTCGCTGGACTGGTCATAAACGGGGTAGGACTTGAATCCGTCGCGGTTCACGTAGCTGTCGTCGCAGCTCTTTTCGTTGCCGAGCAGGATGTATCTCGCGCCGTGGACGAACGCGAACGGCAGCGCGAACATGCAATACTCGGTGATCAGGTGCCCGAAACCCCACTCGGTAGACGGCGTGCCCCAGTATTCGTAGCGGTGGATGACGCCGGTATTGTTCTCGATGACGTGCACGGTCTCGTTGAATTCGCGGCAGAAGCGTTCCGCCCGCTCCCGTTTGTACGCGTATTCGCGCGGCCCGTCATTGTCAGCGGACATGATCAGGATCGGAGCCAGGCCCAGTTCTTTCGCTACGGCATAAGTGAGCAGGCTGTCCTTGCCGAACGATAGATTGATCACGGCGCGTTCGGAAAGCGCCGTCCCGCCCGCCGGGACGCGCGCCGCGTCGTCGCGAAAGCGGAGTTCCAGCCCCAGCAAGCGCCTGATGTTCTCGGCTGTGGAGACGCCGTCGACGTCGGCACAAAAGGCGACGTTGTTCAGCATCGCGGACAGGATCGGTTGCCGGAACAGCGGATACGCCGTATCGAATTCCAGCAGTTCGTACCGATTCAGCATCTGCGGCAGGTGCAGCGCCTTCAGGTAAGCGTAATTGTCCGCGAATGCCGCCGCGTGCGGAAACGCCTTCCAGAACTCGCCCGGAAAATGAACGCTGAAGCACCGTTCATCCACACCCAGCTCGAGTCCGGTCGCGGTGACGGTGCAGCCTATGCGCATGGGAATTGCACCATCCCCGCATTTCGATAATCAGCCGCGCGGATCGACCAGCACCTTGCACTGCGTCGTGCGCTTGCGCAACGCCTCGAAGGCGCCGGGCATGTCGGCGAGCGATACGGTGCCGGTGATGAGCGCGTGCGGGGTCATGTCGCCGGACTCCAGCGTGTCGACGACGCGGCAGAATTCCGGGAAGTCGAAGAAGGCCGACATCTGGATCCGCACTTCCTTGGATACGGCGCGGAACGGTATGAATGTATCCGGCGCCGTGCACAATCCCAGAACGACGACCGTTCCCCTGATGCGCACGTGCTCGATGCACTGCGCGAGCACGCCCGGCCTGCCGACGCATTCGAAGACGAAGTCGGGCGCGCCACCCAGGGCGGTATTGACCTTCTCGATGACATCCGGCGCGACGGTGATGAACGCGGAGGCACCCATCACGAGCGCGCGCTCCTCCTGGTAATTGACCAGATCGGTCACGGCGATTCGGTGCGCGCCGAATTGCCGCGCCCAGTAAACGGTGCCCAGCCCGATCGGGCCGGCGCCGACCACCAGCACCTTCGCCCCCGAGCCGAGTCGCGACATCGCGACGCCGTGCAGGGCGACCGACATCGGTTCGACCAGCGAGCCGTCCTCAAGCGTGACGAATTCCGGCAGGCGGACGCATTGCCGATCGGCCGCGAGCGCGAACTGCGCGTAGCCGCCGCCACCCAGCTTGCCGTTCGGACACCACGCGGGATGCCCGGCGCGGCAGGTGTCGCACCGGCCGCAGCCGCGCAACGGCGAGACCGAAACGCGGTCGCCGATTCTCAGCGATTCCACGGCGGATCCCTTCGCGACGACTTCGCCCGAGAATTCATGGCCGAGCACCGCGCCCGGCCTGATGCCGAACACCGGGTCTTCGGTCATGTGCAGATCGCTCCCGCAGATCCCGCAACGCCCGATGGCGACCACGACCTCGTCCTCGCCCGGCGCCGGATCGCGCATGTCCTCGATGGCCAGCGGCCGGCCTATTTCCGTGAATACTGCGGCTTTCATTGGAGCGGTTCCTGGTCCTGACAGGCGGGTATCCGGCTAAAGCAGGATCCTGCGAAAATCGGCGGCGCGTCCGCGCATTGGATGCCGTTGCGGGATCGGACCGAATAGGCTCCAGTACTGCCGCAGGAAATCCAGGTAGGTCTCAAAGTTCACTTTCATTTTTCAGAGCCAGAACCGCGTTCCATTCGTCAAACAGTTCAGCGTAACGCCTGATCCTATCCCAATCGAGATTCGCTTGCGTTCTGATCAGCGCCACGATGTCCGCCTGATCCTGCAATCTCCGTCGCGGGTCGTTAACGTAGGCCTGTATCTTCAGTCCAATCATATCCTCGGCCGTCACGCACTTCATGCCTATCCGCGGCATTGATTGCGCGCGGGACAGCATTTCCAACGAAGCCTCGCGTTTGGCCAGCAGGACGTCAAGCGCCCCAATACCGCCGAACTGCAGAGATTCCGGGCCTTCGTCCAGCAATTGAAATCCACCGTTCTGGAGCTCGGCCTTCACTTCCGCGACGCGGCGGCCTTCGACAAGCAAATCCACGTCCATGGTGGCCCTGTATACGCCGAGAAAGCCCAGCGCCATCGCCCCGATCAGTGCGTGGTCGGCGCCCGCCTGATCCAGCAGCCGGTGCGCGAGCAGCAGGACATCGCGGAGTTCAGTCATGGGAACAGAACTATTCCTGGAAGTACGTGGTCCAGCTCTCATCGGTTCTCAGGCGGAAAAAAATGGATCAGTCCCCATTTTTGCCGTTCATTTGCGCTGTCGCTGCTGCTCCGCGACTTCCTCCCGGTAGCGCAACATCGCCGCCTGCCGCTTCGCGACGCCCTCCGGGTCGGAATCCTCGGGAGGGAGCGAGGCGATGATGGACTCGAAGTGGGCCTTGAGCGGTTCGCGCGCCTCGGGGTAGGGGATGATGTAAAGCTGGTTCTTCTTCACCGCTTCGAGCACGTGCTGCGCCAACTCGACCGGTTCCATGCCCTGCGAGTAGATCCGCTGCAGGCTGGAGATTGTTTCCTCGTTGTACAGGTAGCCGCTGTGGCTGAACTTCTCCGGGCGCGTCTTGATCGATTCCGCGATGTTGGTCTTCACGTTGGCGGGGCAGAGCACGGACACGCCGATGTTGTATCTCTCCAGCGCCTGGCGCAGCGCCTCGGTCAGACCGAGTACCGCGAATTTGGAGGCGCAGTAAATGCCCGCGAAATTCGAGGACAGGAACGCCCCCAGCGAGGCGGTGTTGACGATATGGCCTCCCTTGCCGTGCGCGATCATGCGCGGCACGAAGGTCTGGATACCGTTGACGCCGCCGCCGAAATTGACGCCCATCTGCCAGTCATAATCGTCGTAGCTGGACTGCTCCAGCGGTCCGAAGATGCTGACGCCGGCGGTGTTGAACAGTAACTGGACTGGCCCGAACACCCGCTCCGCCTCATCCGCCGCGCGGGCGTAGGCCTCGCGGTCGGTGATGTCGAGCTTGATGCCGTGGGACTCGGTGCCCTGCGCCTTCAGTTCCTTCAGGCCGTGTGCCAGGTGATCCTCGCGGATGTCGGCGATGACCACCTTGCAGCCGGCCTTGCCGAACACCTTGGCCTGACCCAGCGCGACGCCGCTGCCCCCGCCGGTGATGAAGGCCACTTTTTCTTTGAAGTCTTCCATTTGTCTCCCCCTCTCCCCCGCCCCTCTCCCGCGACGAGAGAGGGGAGTGCTTCAGTATCCCACCGTGAAGCGCTTGCGGATGTGCTTCGGCTTCTCGACCTCGTCGATGATCGCGATCGCAAAATCCTCCTGGCTGATCCTGCTTTCGCCCTTGGCGTCCTTCAACAGCTCGTCCGCGCCGATGCGGAATTTCCCGGTGCGTTCGCCGGGCGCGATCATGATGGAGGGCGACACGAAACTCCACTCCAGGTCCGTCTCCATGCGGATGTGATTCAACGCCTCAACCGCCGGCGTCGCCTGCACCTTGATTTGATCCGGGAAGCCCGGCGTGTCGATGAGCATGACCCCGGGCGCCACTTCCAGGCTCGCCGCGCCGCCGACCACCAGTACGCGCCTGACGCCGGCCGACCTGCAGGCGGCATAGACGTGGCGCACATCGTTCAAATCGTGTCGCACGCTGACGATGACGGCGCTATGACCCTTCACCAGATCGGCGAGTTTCTTCTCATCCGCGAGGTCGCACTGCTTCGCGGTCAGGCCGTTGCGCCCCTTGAGCTTGTCCAGGTTGCGGACGATGCCGGTCACCTTGTGCGCGCGTTCGAGCGCCTCGTTCAGGATCTTGGCGCCGATGTTTCCGGTTGCGCCGATGAGTGCAATCTTCATGCTGTTTCTCCTTGTTGAGTCAACCAATCAGCCACGATGCCGGCGTGCCGGGATGGTCCGGCGATCGGGGCGTTCGCATCATGGCAGCGATAATAGTTCGAAGATCGCCGTCAGTCACTTCAATGCGGGTCAGCGGAGGCATGCTGCCTGTCCCGTGGCGCACCGCCGAAGCGATCGCGGCCGCCCACCCGGGTAAATTCATCCAGGGCCTTGTGGAAGCGCTTTTCGGGCACGCCGGGCGGGAGGATCAAATTCATGCCGCCATTATTCCATACGCGCCATGGCGCGGGACACATGGCCGCCCGGTGCATGAAGGGGTCGGACGCGTGATCCGACCTCCTTTGAAGTTACTCTTTCGTGAAGCGGATCGTGCCGGAGATGACCGAGGCGTCAACGTCCGCGCCGCCGTTGCCAACCTTCATCTCCAGTGATTCGGCACCCGTGTAGCGTTCCTCATCCGGTTTTGCCGCGCTCAACCCGTTCTCGATTTCGCCGCCCGGGCCGGTTTCCGCGCTGATGCGCGCGTTGACCTCGCCGCGGAAATTCAACGTCACATCGCCGCTGACGCTCTCCAGCTCCACGTCGGCCTCAGGGTCGAGGGCGCTCCGCAGGGTGAGATTTCCGGAAACCGTGGACAGATCGGCGCGCGACAGCGCGGCGCTGTTGTCGATTTCGATGTCGCCGGAGACGGATTCCGCGTCCACGCGCCTAGCGGCGGTGAAGACCTTGATGTTGCCGCTGACCGATTCCATCCGCGCATCACCGCCGGCGTTCGTGGCGCCGATATTGCCGCTGACGGACTCCGCGCGCACGTCGCCGGAAAGATCGCGCAGTTCGATGTCCGCGGAGATCACGGAGAGCTTGACGCTGTTCCTGCGCGGGACCTTCACCGCGATGTCCGTTCCCTTGCCGCGGCTGAAACGCATGGAGTGGACGTCATCCTCGATGGTGATCACGTTGCCTTCGCGCTCGACGCTGAATTCGTCCGATTCATCGTCGCGCGTGCCGACGACGCTGACCGAGTTCTGATCCCAGCCTTCGACGCTGACCATGCCGCGCACGATTTCGATCACGACTTCTCCATCCGCCGCGGCTTCAACCTGCTGGTTCACGGTTTCGCCGGCCGCCGCGGGCCAGGCAGCCGCCAGGGCCATCAGGGTGGGTATCAATCTGTTCATGGTCCACTCCACGGTTCAGTTCCAGTTATTGCGATTGGATGTTCCCGGCAAGGCCGTGGTTTAGGTGGCATGGCGGGCCGCGCCGAGCGCGCGCTGGTACACGTCGACTTCCTTAGCCAGCGTCTGCCGCAGCAGGCGCTGCAGTCCGGTGCTGTCGGGCTGTCTCTCCAGCGCGCGGCTCAGCTCCGCATTGGCCTTGCGGATGATTTCAAGATTGCGCTCGATGAGCACGGCGGTTTCCGGTTCAAGCTGCCCC
>JACPSH010000027.1 GCA_016193395.1 Gammaproteobacteria bacterium | reverse complement strand
TTGCGCTGGCCCGATTCGCGGTTGAACGTAGCCACTAGAATCGACCGTCCGTTCAATACTGTCGGGGTGTAGCTCAGCCTGGTAGAGCACCGCCTTCGGGAGGCGGGGGTCGCAGGTTCAACTCCTGTCGCCCCGACCAACTCTCAACGCAGCTTACCGTCGGCGTCGCGCAGTTCCGTCGCGCCGAGATTGAGACTCTCCAACTGCGGGTCAATCTTGGCGCGATCGCCGACAGCCACGATCAGCATCCGGCCCGGAACCAGGTACCGTCTCGCCACGTCCTGCGCCGCCTCGATCGTCACCGCCTCGAGTTGTTGCGGATACTTCGTGAAGTAGTCCAGTCCCAAATCGTACACGTAGACGCCGGCGAAGCTGTCGACGACCCGCTTGCTGGTCTCGAACAGGCCCGGCAGCGATCGCACGATCGAATCCCGCGCGAGCGCAAGCTCGTCGGCGGTGAGCGGCGTTTCAATCATGCGGTCGAGTTCCTTGAAAATCTCCGTCAGGGACGCCGCCGTGACGTCGGTGCGCACGGGGCTGTAGACAAAGAATGGACCGGCGGAGCGCCGGTAACGGAACACGGATCCCGCGCCGTAGGTATAGCCGTGCTCCTCACGCAGGTTCAGGTTGATGCGGCTCGAGAACAGGCCGCCAAGCGACGCGTTCATGATTTCCAGTGCGGGATAATCCGGCGTGGACCGCGGCGCGCCGAGGTCCGCCACGATCAGCACCGTCTGTGCCGCGCCCGGCTTGTCCACCATCACGACCCTTGCCCGTGTGGTTTCGGGTGACCCGAGTTCGGGAACCACCGGCGCCCCCGCGGTCCAGGCGCCGAACGACTGTTCGGCCAGTTCGCGCAGTTCATCGGCACCGATCGCGCCGGCCACGATGAGCGCGGCGTTGTTGGGCACGAAGCTCGTTTTCCAGAACGCAGTCAGATCGCCGCGCGTCATCGCCTGGTTGGACGCTTCGGTCCCGAGTTCCACGTAGCCGTACGGGTGCTTGGTACCGTACAGCGCCGCCGCCATCGTCTTGGCGGCAACCGCGCCGGGATCCTCGCGCTGTTGTACGAGCTGCCCCAGTCGCTGGCTCCGCTGCCGCTCGACCTCCTCCTGCGGAAACGACGACCGCAACACGACGTCCGCCAGGATACCCATGGCCGCCGCAGCATTCCTGCGGAGCGATCGCACCTGTACGCGCGAGGCGTCCATCGTTGACTCGGTATCGAGCGTGGCGCCAATCTGCGCCAGTTCGTCGGCCAGTTCGAGCGCATTGCGGGTCGTCGTCCCTTCATCCAGCATCGCCACCGTGAAATTGGCCAGACCGGGCTTGTCGATCGGGTTCGAGTCGCTCCCCGTGCGGAAAACCAGCGCCTCCGACACGATGGGGACATTCCTGCTCTCGTTGAGCACGACCGTCAGGCCGTTGGCCAGCTTGAAGGAGGTCGGCGGCGACACCTGTAACAATCGCGCCGGCCCCGCCTTCGGTGTCTCGCCGCGCCAGGCCTCGTCTGCATTGACAGGCTCGCCCCCGGCGCCTTCCGCCGCTGTCGTGGCAGGCGGCGCAGGCAGGTCGGGACCGAGTACCGGCGTGCCGGGAATGCCGTACACCACCACGCGGGCATGCTTCGGGAGCTGGTTCGCCGCGAACTGCTTCACCGCCTCGGCCGTGGCCCCGCGGTAGCGCGCGAGATCCTGCTCCAGGTAGTCCGGGGTCCCGAGGTAGTGATTGTATTGATTCAGGAGATCCGCCACGCCGCCGAAACCACCCAGCGTTTCGAGCCCGCCGACCAGCTCCGTCTCGATCGTGTTGCGCGCGCGTTCGATCTCCGCGACGGCCGGACCATCGGCGCGGAATGACTCAATCTCGGCGTCGATCGCCTTCTCCAGCTCCTCGGCCGAGTGCCCCGGGCGCGCCGTCGCCTCGACGCTGAAAACCGACCCGAGCACGAGCGAGTACTGTCCGACGCTCACGTCCTGCGCAATCTGCAGTTCGTAAACGAGCTTCTTGTAGAGCCGGCTCGACCGCCCGCCGCCGAGGATGTGCGCGGCAAGGTCCGCTTCAGCGTCTCCCGGCTGGTAGATCGACGGCGTAATCCACGCCAGGTACACCTTGGGAAGCTCGACGCGATCCGGGACGATGGCGCGCCGCTCGGCGGTGATGGCCAGCGTGGCGGCCGCAATCTTCGGCACATCCGGGCCCCGCTTCAGCGTGCCGAAGTACTTCTTGACCAGCGCCTTCACCTCGTCCGTTTCGAAGTCGCCGACGATGGCCACGCTCGCGTTATTCGGTGCGTAATAGGTCTTGAAGAATTTCTTCACATCCTCGAGCTGCGCCGCCTGGATGTCGGCGTGCGACCCGATGACGCTGGCGTAATACGGATGACCTTCTGGGAACAATTGGTGGAACATTTCCTCCTCGACGATGCCGTAGGGCTGGTTCTCCACGCCCTGCCGGCGCTCGTTGCGGACGACGTCCTGCTGGTTCGAAAGGTTGGCCTGGTCGAGCACGTCGAGCAGGTACCCCATCCGGTCCGACTCGAGCCACAGGGCCAGTTCGAGCTGGTTCGAGGGCAGCGTCTCGAAATAATTCGTGCGGTCAAAATCGGTCGTGCCGTTGAAGTCGCTCGCGCCGGCGGCCTCGAGCAGCCGGATGAGCGAGTCGGACGGTACATTTTTCGAGCGTTGAAACATCATGTGCTCGAACAGGTGCGCGAAGCCCGTGCGGCCCTTGTCCTCGTTGGCGGGGCCAACGTGATACCAGAGGTTCACCGCCACCATCGGCAGCCGCCGATCCTGGGAAAGGATGACCTCCAGCCCGTTTGGTAGCGTGTATTTCTCGAACGCGATTTTCGGAACATCCTGCGGGGACGCTACCACCGGCGGTTGGGAATCGGACCACGAGCAGGCGGATGCGTGAAGTAGGAAACCGAACATGGCGATAACGGAATAGGCTCGTTGCATGGCAAGATCCGGGGCGAAGTGTGGGATTTCAGGCGGAAACGCTTTCTTGAAGGCCCGGACCCAAGCGTCCGTCAGGAGGCGGGGGTCACAGCTTACGGCCGGCAACAGGAAATGATCATCGTCCTGGGTCGCCGGCCCGTCAGCCTGCGTTCAGCTCGTTGACCATCGCCTGCAGGCGATCGAGCAGTCCGTCGACGCCCCGGCTGTTGATGACGCTGCGGTACTCATCCCCGTAATTCGAGACCAGGCTCAGGGATTCCACCAGGACATCGTAGGCCATCCACCTGCCGTCCACGACCTCCATGCGGTAAGTAATCGGGATCTCGGCGTTGCCGGAAATGATGATCGTGTCCACGTTGGCATTGTTCTCCCCCTCGATCACGCTGGTGACGTAATCGACGCGCTCGTCCTTGTACTTGCGGATCTTTTCCCAGTAGGTGCCGAGAACAATTTGCGAAAACAGGGACTCGAAGCGCTGGCGCTGGTCCACATCCAGTCCTTTCCATTCAATCGACAACACGCGCCGCGACATGCCCTCGAAATCAAGATGCTCCTGGACCAGCACGTAGACCCGCGCGCGCTTGTCAGCCTCTTTCGCCTGCGTGTCGCGCAGGACATCCAGGACCTTCTTGATCGTGTCCATGACGACCGGTCCGGGATCGTCCACGTCCTGGGACATCGCGACGGGGCTGACCAGCGTGAACAGGGTGAAGACAAGGCTTGACAGCAGTGATGCGCGCATGGGTAGAAGTTCCTTGCTGTTGTTATTACGCGAGGCACGTAGTCTGAGGTGGCCCAGTGTGCAGGTCAACCCCGGTCCGTCAGTTCAACTCAATCTGCTGAACCAGCTCACGTTTGATCGGCTCGCTCGATGCCTGCGAGCGGGTGACTCGCACCGTGCCCGTATAGCGCCCGGGCCGGGCCGCCTCGTGCGTGCGCTTGCCGACAAAATAGAACTGCCGCGCGCGCGTGCGCTCCTGGGTGATGTTCCGTTCCGTGAATATGCCGCCGTCGGGGTCCCGGATCTGGAGTTCGATCCGATCCCCCTTCGCGACGCCGTAAATGCCGACCCAGAACGTCAGCACGGCGAGGGTCCGCGGCAGGCTTGCGGGCGAGGAGGCATCGCGCTTGATGTCATCGAAATCCGGCTCGCGATCCCTGAAACCCGCCGCGTAGATCGAGAACGGCTCGTAGTCCGGGACGAGCCCTTGCCGCCACAACGACGCGCCTGCGTCTCCGCATCCGTCCTCGCTGCCCTTCCCGGTAAACGGATCGATCTTGCGCTTTTCGTGCACCACGCCGAGATGCACGTGCGGGAATTCCACGTAGCCGCTGTGCCCGACCACGCCGAGCTTCTGCCCGGCTTGCACGGTGTCGCCCGGTTTCACGACGATGCTCGCGCGCCGCATGTGGCAGTAGATCGTCCGCCAGCCGCCCGCGTGATCGACGAAAACGCCGTTGCCGCAGGCGCGGTTTTCCTTCATCAGCCTCTGCAGCTCGTCACGCGACAGCTGCCGATCCTGCATGCCGTCGCGCATGCGCGCGACGGTTCCGTCCGCAGCGGCCAGCACGTCCACACCCGCCTCCAATGCCTTCCAGTCGCGAATGGCGATATCGGTGCCGTCATGGCCCTCGTAGGTTTGTGCCCCGCAGCGGAAATCCCGCGCCGAGTCCGGAGCGGGGTCGTCATCCACGTAGTTGACGATCCAGCAGTCCTTGCCGGGAGTGCAGGCTGCGGGGAAACCGAGCCGCGGTGGTTCTGCCGCCGCGCAGAACGGGGCGCACAGCAGCAATGCCACCGTTGCCCTCATGCGAGCTCCAGGAAACGGCGCAGCTCCCACTCGCTCACCTTGTCGCGGAACTCACGCTCCTGGCTCGCGCGCGTCTCCGCGAAGATGCGCACGAACTCCGGCCCGAACCATTCCTTCGCCAGGCGCGACTTCCCGAAGCGCTCGATCGCTTCGGCAAAATGCTGCGGCAGTGCCAGCCGCCGCGGATATTTCCGGCGCGACTGGAATGCGCTGCCGGTGAACGGATCGGTCGGCTCCGATCCCCGCTCGATGCCGCGCAATCCGGCGGCAAGCACGCACGCAAGCGCGAGATACGGATTCGCATCCGCCCCGGGGATGCGCACCTCCAGGTGCAGATCCTCCGGCCCACCGGGTATGACGCGCAGCGGCACGGTGCGATTGTCGATCCCCCAGAGACACCAGCGCGGGTCGAAGGACCAGGCCTCCGGCCCGAAGCGCCGGAAGGAATTGTTGTTGGGCAGCAGCATCAGGGCAGTTTCCGGCAGTGCTTCCTGCAAGCCAGCGATGAAATGGCGGAACACGCTGCTCATGTGGTGTTCCGCATCGGCGTCGAAGAACACCGGCGCGCCGCCGGCGTCGCGCAGCGATATGTGGACATGACCGGAATGGCCCGCCGTCGCATGCGAGAAGCGCGCCATGAAGGTCAGCATCATGCCCTTGCGCCGGGCGAATGCCTTGGCGAAGGCCTTGAATATTGCGGCATTGTCCGCGGCGCGCACCCCCTCGGCGTAATGCATCACCGCCTCGATCGCGCCCGCGGCGAGTTCATAGTGACAGGCGTCGATCTCGATCCCCAGGCACTCCATGTCCGAGACGAAGGTGCGCCAGAATTCGGCGTCCGCCGACTGCCGCCAGATCCCGTACAGGTTAGCGTCCTTCGAGGCGAGATCGAGATCGCGGAAGCGCTTGGCGTGAACCGATTCATGCGTTTCGCGCAGCAGCGAACATTCGTATTCGCAGGCATGCATCGGCCGGAAGCCGAGCGCGCGGGCGCGGTCTTCGCAGCGCCGGTAGAGGACGCGCGGGTCGATGGCGGCGGCCTCGTCCGCCATCTCGCCGAGGAATATGAGGTTGCGGTCCGCGGCCTCCCAGGGGATCTCGCGGCCGCTTTCCGGGACGATCCGGGCCAGGCCCTCGCCCATGCGCGTCGCCGCGTCGTTGATTACCACCGGGTGGATGACGTCGGTGAAGTCCGCCGCCGCCAGGATCGGCGTGGATGCGAATCCGCGATCGAGGAACGCGAGGAACTTCTCGCGCGAGACGGACTTGCCGCGCAACTGCCCCTGCAGGTCGCAGACGGCCGCGTAGACGCGCGCGACGTTGCGCGACTCCAAGAGCTTCAGGACGTCCTCGCGCCCCTTGATCGCCGGCGCGTGCCGTTTCGGTGCGGTTTCCATGGTCATAGGTGCAGGGTATGTGGGGCCGGATTCATTGCACATGGAAGTGCAGGTGCCGCGGAGGCCATGGATGGCCGGGAGCGGCCATCCGGCCACTTCAAGAATCGGCGGGATGAATCCCGCCCTGCAGAACAGGGCTATGTTGCCTGCGCACGGTGGCGCCGACAAGGGCAGGCCGCCCGCCGGTTCAGTGCGACAACAGGGACAGGAGAAGCGACTTCAGGTCCTGCAGGGTACGCGCGGCGGCAACGCCTTGCTGGCGGACGCATTCCGGGAGCAGCGCATTGCACAGTTTCAGGTACACCCGCGCCAGCCGGTCCAGTTCAGCCGCGCTCCCGCGCACACGCAGCCGCCGGAAGATCTCGCGCAGCCGTCCAATCGCATGCTCGTCCAGGCGGAGATCGAGTTTGCGCAGTTCGGGAATGGTGAACATGGCCTGCACCAGGTACAGCACGCCATGCTGGTTCCGGTATACGACCAGCAACCGCTCGACGGCCTCTTCGACGAACGCCTCGACCCGGGGGCGGGTCCGGCTCGATCGCTCGATCTCATCGATCGCGCGCTGCCACTCGTCCAGCCACTTCGCTCCCAGCGCGTGCAGGATCGCCTGCTTGTTCGGGAAATAGTGGTAGAGCGTGGCGACCGACATGTCGAGTTCGGCGGCGATGAGATTGGTAGTCAGGCTGTTGAGCCCGGCCCGTTCGAGCAAGAGCGCGGTCACCTCAAGGATGTCGCGCACGCGGCGTTCGGAGCGCGCCTGGTGCGGGCGGCGCCGCGGCTGCAACAGTGGGTCCGCGCCCGCTGCGCCCCGGTCCGTACCGCTCCCCGCCCGACGGCGCGATATTCGGGTCGCCATCAGAGCCGGTCCCTCAGCGCGTACCACAGCATGCCGAGCACCATCAGCGGATGCCGCAGCAGCGTTCCGCCTGGGAAAGCCGGGCTTGGCAGGCCGGCCATGACGTCGAAACGCTCGGCGGCGCCAGCGACGGCCTCCGCGATCAGCTTTCCGGCGAGATTCGCGAGCGCGATGCCCTGTCCCGAGTATCCCTGCGCGAAAAAGATGTTGGGCGCGAGCCGGCCGAAATGCGGCAGGCGCTTCATCGTGACGCCCACCGCGCCGCCCCAGCCGAAGTCGATGCGCGCGTTCACGAGCTGCGGATAGACGCGCAGCATGTATTTGCGCACGAATCGGCCGATGTCGGGCGGGAACGTGCGGGAATAAGTCTCGCCGCCGCCGAACAGGAGACGCCGGTCGGGGGACAGCCGCCAGTAATTCACGACGAACTTCGTATCGCTGACAGAGTAATTGTCCGGAATGAGCGACCGCGCCGTGGCCTCGCCCAGCGGCTCGGTCGCCAGCATGAAGTTGTTGATGGGCAGCATCTTCCCCGCGATCTCCGGAGCGAGCTTGTCCAGATATGCGTCGCAGGCGAGCACGACGTAGCGTGTCCGGACTTCGCCCTGGTCCGTGCGGACCGTGGCGGGATCGCTGCGCGTAAAATCCACCACTCGGCAGCCTTCGAAGAGCTGCGCGCCCGCGCCAGCCGCGGCCTCGGCGAGTCCCAGGACCAGGTTGAGCGGGTGCAGGTGCCAGCAGCCAAGATCGAGCGTACCTGCGAAATAGCGTTCCGTGCCGATCAGGTGAACCAGTTCATCGCGTTCCACGAAGCGCTGGTCTGCGTATCCGTATTCATCGCGCAGTTTCGCCACGCTCTCGCGCAGCTTGAGGATGTGCGCCGGTTTGGCCGCCGCGGAGATGACCCCCCTGTTCAGGTCGCACCGGATCCCGTGCTGCCGGATCCGGCCAAGCACGAGCTCAACCGCTTCGAGGCCCAGCTTCCACAGGGCGTGCGCCCGCTCCCGGCCGAACCAGCGTTCGAGTTCCTCCTGCGAGCGACGATGGCCCTTGAACATCTCGCCGCCATTGCGCCCGGAGGCGCCCCAGCCGATGCGCTCCGCTTCGAGCAAACCCACCGTGTATCCGCGTTCCGCGAGATGCAGGGCGCAGGATACCCCGGTGTAGCCGCCGCCGATGACGCACACGTCCGCCTCCATGCCGCCGCGCAGCGGGGCGTGGCGGCGCCGGCTGTTCGCCGTAACGGCGTAATAGGAGTCGACGTATTCCTGCATGGCGGCTTCCCGGGTCGCCCCGGCGATAACCGAGCAATTGCTCGGTATTTATTGTACACTGAATGCCGATTGGGGTCAGGCTTGCGTTTGTTGCGGTAAGCCCGAAACGCAACAAACGCAAGCCTGACCCCAAATGAGAGGGAGAGGCGGTTTCATGAACACGCAGCGCAGCACGCGGGAGTACCAGCGGCTCGATCGCGAGCACTTCCTGCATCCCTTCACCGACTTCAAGGCGCTCGCCGAGAAGGGCACGCGCATTATCACGCGCGCCGAAGGTGTCTACGTCTTCGACAACGAAGGCCACCGGATCCTGGATGGCATGGCCGGACTCTGGTGCGTGAACGTGGGCTACGGCCGCAGGGAACTGGCGGAAGCAGCTTATCAGCAATTGCAGGTCCTTCCGTTCTACAACAGCTTTTTCCAGTGCACGCACCCCAAGGCGGTCGAACTGGCCACGAAGCTCGCCGAAATCGCGCCCGGCAACATGAAGCACGTGTTTTTCACGAATTCGGGATCCGAAGCAAACGACACCGTGATCCGCACCGTGCGCCGCTACTGGGAACTGCTGGGCGAGCCGCAAAAGTCCGTCATCATCAGCCGCAAGAACGCCTACCACGGCAGCACGCTGGCGGGCGCGAGCCTGGGGGGGATGAAGTGGATCCACGACGTCGGCGCACAACCAATCCCCGGCATCGTGCATATCGAACAGCCCTACTGGTTCGGCGAGGGCCGTGACCAGGATCCGGCCGCGTTCGGCGTCGCCGTCGCCCGCAAGCTCGAAGAGCAGATCCAGGTGACCGGCCTCGATCGCGTTGCGGCCTTCATCGCCGAACCCGTGCAAGGCGCGGGCGGCGTCATCATCCCGCCGGAGAGCTACTGGCCCGAGATCCGCCGCATCTGCGAGAAGTATGGCATCCTGCTGGTCATGGACGAGGTCATCTGCGGCTTCGGCCGGCTCGGCCAATGGTTCGGGTCTCAGCATTACAATGTGCAGCCTGACCTCATGCCCATAGCCAAGGGACTCACTTCCGGCTACATCCCGATGGGCGGCGTACTGGTCGGCCATCGCGTCGCGAAGGTGCTCTACGAGCGAGGCGGTGAATACGCCCACGGCTTCACGTACTCCGCGCATCCGGTGGCGGCGGCGGTCGCGCTGGAGAACATCCGCATCATCGATGAAGAGAAGCTCATCGAGCGTGTGCGCGGAGAGATTTCCCCTTATCTTCAGAAGCGCTGGCGCGAGCTCGGCGATCACCCGCTGGTCGGCGAGGCGCGCGGCATCGGCATGGTCGGCGCGCTCGAACTCGTAAAGAGCAAATCACCCGTCACGCTGTTCGAGGAACGCGGCAAGGCCGGGACGATCTGCCGCGACCTGAGCGTCGAGAACGGCCTCGTCATGCGCGCGGTCGGGGACACGATGATCATTTCGCCGCCGCTGATCATCACCAAGGCAGAGATCGACGAACTGATCGAAAAGGCCCGCCGCAGCCTCGATCAGACCGACAAGGCCGCCAAGGGCGCCGGCTATAAGTAATGGTTTCCTCCCTCTCCCCTCGTGGGAGAGGGGGCAGGAAACAGATGGGGACGGACCCAAACACCGGGTCCGTCCCCTCTTCCTCCCGCCGTCATTCCGGGCAAGGGTCCGCAGGACC
>JACPSH010000011.1 GCA_016193395.1 Gammaproteobacteria bacterium | reverse complement strand
TCCGTCCGGTCCGAATCCCCACAGGTTGACCAATGGACCGACCGTCACATCGAAAGCGCCGCCGCTCAGCCCGCTGACCTGCATGGCAATATCCAGCACGGAATACAGGGGTTCGGAAATCGGGATCCAGTCCGTCGAGGGATTGCGGTTGAGTTGCGAGAGTTCGGAGGATTCGCGGTACGTCGACATCCTGGCGTCGATGTCTTCGAGGATCCCGGCAATCCCCTTCTGCATCTCCTCGCGGCCGACGGGCAGCGGATCGGCGGCCACTTTCACCGTCCAGGTCGAGCCCATCGTCAAGCCGTCGAAGGCGTAGGGCTTGCCGGACCGATCCGGCGCGCAGCCCGCGATGGCCGATGCGAGCAATGCCGCCGAAAGCCATCGGCAGAAAGCAGCAGGACCGGGGAGCAGCGAGGGCAGGGCGGCGGACGGCCGCACGGTCAGCAGGTTTAGGCCGGTTAGCAGGCTGTTGAAAAACGATGTTTTTCGACAGCCTGTGTCCGGCGCAGGGCGGATTTCCCGCTCCTGCGAAATCTGCATTCCCGCCATCCCTGGCGGTCAGAGCCACCGGCATTTTTCAATCGCCTCCAGCGATTGAAAAATGGAGCAAAGCGGAAATCGCATTTTCGCTTTGCGAGTTGAAAAACGATAGGGAAAGCGTTTTTCAACATCCTGTTACGCGAGGCGCTTGTCCTGGCGCCGCCTTTCCGGCATCACCGGACGCATGTACGGCACGACCAGCGACACCTCGCCGGCCAGGCGCGCGGCCTTGATCCTGCGCCAGTAATCCGCAGTCAGGAGATCGCCGTGCACTTCCAGGAAAAGATCGCGCAGCTCCCGATCCATGGACAGGAACTTCATGAATTCCTCCGGGAAGATGTCGTTCTGGCCGACGTAGAACCACGACTCGGCGCGCATCACGTCCTCGTCATCGCGGCTCTCCGGGAACTCGCGGAAATTGCAGTCGGTCACCAGCGTGACCTCGTCATAGTCATAGAATACCACCCGCCGGTGGCGGGTGACGCCGAAGTTCTTGAGCAGCAGATCGCCGGTGAAGATGTTGGTCAGCGCCAGGTCCTTGATCGCCTGGCCGTAGTCGAGAATTGCGGCTTCCGCCTCCGCGCGGTTTACTTCGCGGATGTAAAGGTTGAGCGGCCGCACGCGCCGCTCGATGTAGGCGTGGCCGATGCGCAGCTTGTCGCCGATCACGTGCACCGTGTTCGACGCCTGGCTGACCAGTTCTTCCAGGAGCTCCGGCGCGAAGCGGTCCGCCGGCAATTCCAGGTTGAGGAATTCCTGCGTGTCGATCAGCCGTCCGGCGCGGTCGTGCTTGGAGACCAGTTTGTACTTGTCGATGACGTTCTCGCGGCTGACGGTCTTCGGGTAGCCGAAGCGATCGCGGATGATCTTGAAGACCAGGTCGTAAGAGGGCAGGTTGAAAACGATCATCACCAGCCCCTTGTCCCCCGGGGCGTAGGTGAATTTGTCGTCCGTGTTGTACAGATGATGGGTGAAGATGCGGTAGCGCTCGGTTTTCCCCTGGCGCAGCCGGCCCATGACCGTGTACAGCTCGTCGATCGGTTTGCGCGGCAGGATGGAATGCAGGAACTGCACCGCGCCGATGACGGAGTTGGGATCGGCGAAATAGTAGGAGCGCGTATAGCTGAACACGATGCTCAATTCCTCCTCCGACAGCAGCACGGCATCCACGCGGATGCCCCGGTCGCCGTTCTCCAGGGCGATCACGATCGGGGATACCCGGTGTTGCTGAAGGATGCGTCCCACCAAGTAGGCGCGCGCGGACTGGAAGAAGACACAGTCGATGAACTCGATACGCTGGAATTCGCCCATGTCCTCGAGGTAAATCCGCCCATACCGCCCGATCTCCTCCGCGATGCGTCCGGTATCGCGCTCAGCGTCCTCGTAGGGCACGCGGAACTCGAAGTCCTTCAGGATGCGGGCGAAGATTTGGGGGAGCGATCCGAAATAGGGGTAACGCCTCAGGCGCAGCGCATCGGCGGACGAAAAGCCCTCGTCCGGGGCAGGCGATACGAACTCGACCTCCGGGTCGATGCCCACGGTCTTGAAGATGCGGCGCGTGGTGGAATTGAAGAAGGTCTTCATGAACCCCGCGTCCGGCACGTTCTCGACGCGCTGGCCGTAGTACCAGCGGATCTCCTGCCAGAGGGCGTGGTCGTTCACGCGCGGACCCAACGTGCGCTGCAATAATGTCACCACGTCCCGCACCGACCAGGTGTATAGATCCACCCGATAGACGATGTCCTTCTGGTGGCCGTGCCAGTCGCGGCGCTCGAATCGCCGGCGCGCGCGGTTAGTGATGCGGGCGAACTTCCGGTTGTAAATATCGAAGCCGTCGTAGATCAGCTTCGCGCACTGCGTGACCGTCGCATGGTGTTCGGACAAGGCAGTCGCTCCCTTTACATGTTGTCGATCAGGGTCCGGGAGAACTCGCTGCAACGGACTTCCCTGGCCCCTTTCATCAGGCGCGCGAAGTCGTAGGTGACGACGCCGCTGCTGATGGTCTTGTCCATGGCGCTGACGACGAGATCCGCAGCCTCGTTCCAGCCCATGTAGCGGAACATCATTTCGCCGGACAGGATCAGCGACCCCGGGTTCACCTTGTCGAGGTTGGCGTACCTGGGCGCCGTTCCGTGCGTGGCTTCGAACACGGCATGGCCCGTCTCGTAGTTGATGTTGCCGCCCGGCGCGATGCCGATGCCGCCGACCTGCGCCGCCAGCGCGTCCGACAGGTAATCGCCGTTCAGGTTGAGCGTCGCGATGACGTCGAACTCATCCGGCCGGGTCAGGACCTGCTGCAGGGCGATGTCCGCGATGACGTCCTTGATCAGGATGCGGCCCGCGGCCAGCGCTTCCTTCTGTTCCCGGTCCGCGGCCTCACCGCCCTTCTCGGAGCGGGTCCTTTCCCATTGCTCCCAGGTGTAGGACTCTTTCGCGAACTCCCGTTCCGCCAGCCGATAGCCCCACAGCCTGAACGCGCCTTCCGTGAACTTCATGATGTTGCCCTTGTGCACGATGGTGACGCTCTTGCGTCCGTTGGCGATGGCGTACCTGATCGCGGCACGCATCAGCCGCTCCGTGCCCTCGCGCGATACCGGCTTGATGCCGATCCCGGAAGTCTTCGGAAAGCGGATTTTCTGGTAGTAATTCGGGAAAGCCTGCTGGAAAAGCTCGAGGAATTTCTTCACCTCCGCGCTCCCTTCCTCGAACTCGATTCCGACGTAGATGTCCTCGGTGTTCTCCCGGAAGATCACCATGTCGACCTTCTCGGGGTGCTTCGTCGGAGAGGGCACGCCCTGGTACCAGCGCACCGGGCGCAGGCATACATATAGATCGAGCAATTGGCGCATGGCGACGTTCAGCGAGCGTATGCCGCCGCCGATTGGGGTCGTCAACGGCCCCTTGATGGAGACCAGGTAGTCACGGCAGGCCTGGAGCGTATCCTCCGGCAGCCAGGAGCCGGATCGCTCGTTGGCCTTCTCTCCGGCGTAAACCTCCATCCAGGCAATGTTCTTCCTGCCGCCGTAGGCCTTTTTCACGGCCGCATCGAGCACCGGTTCGGTGGCGCGCCAGATGTCGGGGCCGATACCGTCTCCTTCTATATAGGGGATTACCGGCCGATCCGGCACGCTGAGTGTGCCGCTCCGGATCGTGATCCGATCGCCCTGCGCCTCTGTCTTTACCGCGGTCGCCACTGCCTGCACCCCGAATTGAACGCCATTCGCGCGGCTAGTTTTTCATAAATGACCGGCCGGCGCCATTTACCCCACGGCCGGATTCATCGTTGCGTCGAACGGCGGACGGGTTCTGTCACCGGGCACCCCTGTCCGTGCTCGCTTGAACCAGCGGTCGGAACGGCCCTCTCGCTGCGCGCGGAGCAGGGGCACCCGGTGTCACCCGTCCGTTCATCGCTGTCGGAGGAATCCGGCCGGGCGTACATTGACAGGCCCGGGCGATGTGATTAAGGTTTGTGCCTGCGCCGATTTGAACTTCAGCTTGCGGGCGCTCGATAAATACGGCTAAAGCGAGTCAACCTGCTTTAGCGAAAGCTCAATGCGGGTTTTTTTGCGTCTGGAGGTGACCGCCAGGGATGGCGGAAATGCAGAAAATGCAGGAGCAATTTTCTGCCGTTGGAAGATGAGCGGAGGCCTATATGTCCGATTTCGATCCCGACCGGTACGGTTTCAGTACACGCGCGGTCCGCGCCGGACAGACGCGCACGCCGGAGCAGGAGAACAGCGAGCCGCTGTTTCTGAGTTCGAGTTTCGTCTTCACCAGCGCGGCGCAGGCTGCGGCGCGCTTCGCCGGCGACGAGCCCGGCAACATCTATTCGCGCTTCACGAATCCCACAGTGCATGCCTTCGAGGCGCGGCTCGCCTCCCTGGAGGGCGGCGAACGCTGCATCGGCACTTCCTCCGGGATGAGCGCGATCCTGACTTCGTGCATGGGCCTGCTGCGCGCCGGCGATCATCTCGTCGCCTCGCAGAATATCTTCGGCACGACCGTCAACCTGTTCAATAACGTCATGGCGAGGTTCGGCGTCGAGATCTCCTTCGTCCCGCTCGCCGATTACGACGCCTGGGCGAAGGCGATCCGGCCCAACACGCGCCTGCTGTTCCTCGAGACGCCGTCCAATCCGCTGACCGAGATCGCAGACATCGCCCGGCTCGCGGAACTGGCGCACAGGCGCAACTGCCTGCTGATCGTCGACAACTGTTTCTGCACGCCGGCGTTGCAGCGGCCACTCGAACTGGGCGCGGATATCGTCATCCACTCGGCAACCAAGTACCTGGACGGGCAGGGCCGGTGCATCGGTGGGGCCATTGTCGGCGGCGAGAAACTGCTGGGCGGGGACATGTTCGCCTTTCTCCGCAACGCCGGGCCGTCCATGAGTCCGTTCAATGCCTGGGTATTTCTCAAGGGGCTGGAGACCCTGGCCCTGCGCATGCGCGCGCACTGCGAAAACGCGGCGCAGCTCGCGGAATGGCTGGCGCGGCAGCCGGGGGTGCAGAAAGTGAATTACCCCGGGCTACCGGACCATCCGCAGCATGAGCTGGCGAAGCGACAGCAGTCCGGTTTCGGCGGCATGGTCAGCTTCGTCGTCGAGGGGGGTCGCGCGGCCGCCTGGAAATTGATCGACGCGACCCATATTTATTCCATCACGGCAAACCTGGGGGACACCAAGTCCACCGTCACCCATCCCGCGACGACCACGCACCATCGACTGAGCGACGAGCAGCGCGCCCGGGCCGGCATCGCCGACGGGTTGGTGCGGATCTCCGTCGGGCACGAGGATATCCGCGACCTGACTGCTGACCTGGGCCAGGCGCTGGCCGCCATGCGTTCCTGAGGTATGTCTACGAACAGTTGTTCAGTATCCGGTCAAAATCGGGAGATCAGACTGGCCGATCTGGGACGAGGCGGAAGCGCAGCGGAACCGCGGGTGATCCCGTTTGTAGGCCCCATGTCACTGGGACATAATTATTCTTGCAAAGTGAGCAGGTTTCGTTAGGATGCCGCCCCCGGCAGCCCGGATGGTTCGAGTGCATGCGGCGGACTGACTGGTCGCCATCAGATTGCTCCGGATCCTGTCGCGAACGCGGCATCTCGCACCGCGCTTTTTCTCCGGAGACAGGCACAACTTCAGCAGCAGGAGCTTGATTATGCCCGGCAGAAATTTTCTTTTCATTCCCGGCCCGACCAACGTGCCGCAGCGCGTGCGCAATGCCTTCGCACTCGAACAGGAGGACATGCGCGCCGTGGATTTTCCGAAATTCACGCTGCCGCTGTTCGAAGACCTGAAGACGATCTTCCAGACCAGGACCGGGCGCGTATTCATCTTCCCCTCTTCCGGCACCGGCGGCTGGGAAGCCGCGGTGTCCAACACGCTGTCTCCCGGCGACAAGGTTTTGATGTCGCACTTCGGCCATTTCAGCTGGCTGTGGGTGGATCTCTGTCAGCGCCACAACCTGGACGTGCAGGCGCTGGAAGTGGATTGGGGCGAAGGCGTGCCGGTCGACAAGTACGCCGAAATCCTGAAGGCGGACAGGAAGAAGGAGATCAAGGCGGTGTTCGTCTGCCAGAACGAGACCGCGACCGGCGTGACCAGCGACGTCGCGGCCGTGCGCAAGGCGCTGGACATGGCCAACCACCCGGCGCTGTTGTTCGTGGACGGCGTCAGCTCCGTCGCCAGCATCGATTTTCGAATGGATGAATGGGGCGTGGATCTGTGCGTCAGCGGATCGCAGAAGGGCTTCATGCTGCCCACCGGGCTCGGCATCGTGTGCGTGAGCCAGAAGGCGCTGGAAGCGCGCAAGGGCGCCAAGCTGCCGCGCACGTATTTTTCCTTCGACGACATGATGACCGCGAACGACAACGGATTCTTTCCGTACACGCCAAACACCCTGTTTCTCAGGGCCCTGCGCGAGTCCGTGAACATGTTGCTCGAAGAGGGGCTCGAGAATGTCTTCGCGCGCCACAAACGCATGGCGACCGCGGTGCGCAAGGCAGTCGCGGCGTGGGGACTCAAGCTGGTTGCGAAGAGCGAGAAGTGGTATTCGGACACGGTCAGCGCCATCTACACACCGGACGGGATCGACGGCAACGAAGTCGCGCGCCACGCCTACAAGTTCTACGACCTCGCGCTCTCGGTGAGCCTGGGCAAGATCGCGGGTAAGGCCTTCCGCATCGGCCACCTGGGCGATTTGAACGAGCTGATGATCCTGACGCCGATTGCCGGGGCGGAGATGGCTATGAAGGACAAGGGCGTCAAGGTCGAGCTTGGCAGCGGTGTCGCCGCCGCGCAGGAGTACCTGCGCAGCACGGCGAAGCAGGTGCGGGGGAACTGATGCGCGTTGTCTCCGTGCCGAAGAATTGGACGGGTGGCGCCGGGTGCGGCCCGTTCGCGCGCAGCGGAAGGGCCCCACTGGGGGATGGGTGGAGCGAGCACGGACGGGCCCACCCGGCGACAGGACCCGTCCCCGATGAGGCCGGGCAGCAATGAGTTTCACCCAGTTTCCGCCAGTTGCTCCGCGCCTTCAGCGCAGCGAGCTGGCTGTTCCGGGTTCCAGCCCGGAGCTATTCGAAAAGGCGGCAAAATCGGACGCCGACTATATCTTCCTCGACTGCGAGGACGCGGTCATCCCGGACGACAAGCCGCAGGCGCGCGAGAACATCATCGCCGCCCTGCTCGATATCGACTGGCGGGGCAAGACCCTGTCGGTGCGCATCAACGGTCTCGACACTCATTATATGTATCGCGACGTGGTGGACATCGTGGAACGCGCCGGCGACAGGCTCGACACGATCCTCATTCCGAAGGTGGGCACGCCCTCGGATGTCTACGTCGTGGACTGCCTGCTCACGCAGATCGAGACCGCGAAGGGACTGAAAAAGCGCATTGGGATCGAATGCCTGATCGAGACGGCGCTGGGCGGCGCCAACGTCATGGCGATCGCCCAGTCCAGCAAGCGGCTCGAAGCCCTGCATTTCGGGGTCGCTGATTACGCGGCCAGTCTGCGCGCGCGCACCGTGAATATCGGCGGGCTCAATCCGGATTACCCGGGCGATCAGTGGCACGCGGCCCTGGTGAGCATGGTCACGGCCTGTCGCGCCTTCGGCCTGCGCGCCATTGACGGTCCATTCGGTGATTTCAGCGATCCGGAAGGTTACCGGAGCGCGGCGCGGCGGGCCGCGGCGCTCGGCTACGAAGGCAAGTGGGCCATCCATCCTTCGCAAATCGCGCTCGCCAATGAAATTATGTCGCCGCCCGAGAAAGAAGTGACGCGAGCGAAGCGTATATTGGCGGCACTGGAAGAGGCCGCGAAGGCCGGCAAGGGCGCCGCGCAGCTCGACGGAAAAATGATTGACGCGGCATCCGAACGCATGGCGCGGAACGTCGTGCGGCAAGCAGAATTAATTGCATCAAAATCGTAAGGGGTTTTAGACCAGAAGCGTGTATCTCGTATCTCGTGAAGCGTATCTCGCAGGAACTCTTCGAGATACGAGATACGAACGACGAGATACCCCCTTTCCGGAGGCAGTGAGCGATGGATATTCACGAGTACCAGGCGAAGGAAGTCCTCTCCGATTTCGGCGTCGAGATCCCGCGCGGCGGGCTCGCCTACAGCCCGGAGCAGGCGGTGTACCGCGCTAACGAAATCGGCGGCGAAAAGTGGGTCGTGAAGGCGCAGATCCATTCCGGCGGGCGCGGCAAGGCCGGCGGAATCAAGGTCTGCGCCACCGACGATGAAATCTGGAACGCCGCCGACGAACTTCTGGGGCGGCGCCTCATTACCCACCAGACCGGCAGCCGCGGGCGGGTCGTGCACCGGCTGTACGTGGAGGAAGCCACCGAGATCGCGAAGGAGTATTACATCGGCTTCGTGCTCGATCGGCAGATGGAACGCGTCGCCATCGTGGCTTCCAGCGAAGGCGGCGTCGAAATCGAGGACATCGCCGTGCAGAAACCGGAGACCATCATCAGGATGGCGGTCGAGCCGGCGGTCGGGATGCAGCCGTTCCAGGCGCGCGAGATCGCCTTCAAGCTGGGCATCGACAAGTCCCTGCTCAGCCAGTCGGTGACCACGCTGCTCGGCTGCTACCGCGCCTTCCGCGATCTGGACGCCACCATGGTTGAAATCAACCCGCTGGTCGTCACCGTGAACGGCCACCTGATCGCGCTGGACGCCAAGATGTCCTTCGACGACAACGCGCTGTTCCGGCGCGGCAACATCGCGGAGCTACGCGACAAGTCGCAGGAGGACTCGCGCGAAATGAAGGCGGCGGACCGCGGGCTGAATTACGTCGGCCTGGACGGCAACATCGGTTGCATCATCAACGGCGCCGGGCTGGCCATGGCGACCATGGACATCATCAAGCTCCACGGCGGCGAGCCGGCGAATTTCCTCGATATCGGCGGCGGCGCGTCACCCGACCGCGTGGCAAAGGCGTTCAACCTGGTCCTCTCCGACGAACGCGTGCAGACCGTGTTGGTGAACATCTTCGCCGGCATCAACCGCTGCGACTGGGTCGCGGAAGGCATCGTGCAGGCCGTCAGCAAGATCGACATGAAGATACCGCTCGTCGTTCGGCTCGCCGGCACCAACGTCGAGGAAGGCCGGCGCATCCTGAAGGAAAGCGGACTGCCGATGATCATGGCGGACACGCTGAAAGAGGTTGCGCAGAGGGCGGTGGAAGCCTGGAAGAAGCACATCGGGAAGCGTTGAGGAGATCGGGAATGTCGATTCTGATAGACAAGAACACCAGGGTCATTGTGCAGGGCTTCACCGGCCAGATCGGCACGTTCCATTCCGGCGAAATGATCGCCTATGGGACGAACATCGTCGGTGGCGTCACGCCGGGCAAAGGCGGCACCAGGCATCTCAATAAACCCGTGTTCGACACGGTCAAGGACGCGGTGGAGCAGACCGGGGCCAATGCCAGCATCATTTTCGTGCCGCCGCCGTTCGCCGCGGACAGCATCATGGAAACGGCGGATGCGGGGCTCCGATACTGCGTCTGCATCACCGACGGCATCCCCGCCCACGACATGATCCGCGTGAAGCGCTACATGCGGCGTTACCGCGCAGAACAGAAAATGATCCTGACCGGGCCAAACTGCGCCGGAACCATCAGCCCCGGCAAGTGCATGATGGGCATCATGAACGGCCACATCTACATGCCGGGCAACGTCGGCGTCATCGGCCGCTCCGGTACGCTCGGTTACGAGGCCGCCTCGCAGATGAAGGCGCTCGGCATCGGCGTCTCCACCAGTGTCGGCATCGGCGGCGATCCGATCAACGGCAGTTCTTTCATGGATCACCTGGCGTCGTTCGAGGCGGATCCCGAGACGAAGGCCGTGATCATGATCGGCGAGATCGGCGGGCCGCAGGAGGCGGAAGGCGCGCGTTTCTTCAAGGAGCACATGAAGAAACCCGTGCTCGGCTATATCGCCGGGTTGACGGCGCCGAAGGGCCGGCGCATGGGCCACGCCGGCGCGATCATTTCCGCCTTCGGCGAGAGCGCCGCGGAGAAAGTCGAAATCCTCCAGGAGTGCGGCGTGACCGTGGTCCCGAGCCCCGCGGAGTTCGGGGAGGCGGTGAAGATGGTGCTGGCGAAGTTGTAAAAAGCAAGTGGCCAAGCCTAAAGTCATCGTGACCCGGAAATGGCCTGGGGAAGTGGAAGAGGCCCTCAGGCTGGAATTCGACGTCACGCTGAACGCCTCCGACAAGCCGATGACCACGGCCGAGCTGAAGAAAGCGCTCGGGGAGGCGGATGCGCTGTGCCCCACCGTGTCCGACAGCGTCAACGCGGACGTGCTGGGCGCAGAGCCGCTGCGGGCGAAAATTCTCGGCAGCTATGGTGTGGGCTTCAACCACATCGATCTCGACGCCGCGAAGGCGCGCGGCCTGGTGGTCACCAACACGCCGGAAGTCCTGACCGACTGCACGGCGGATCTTGCCATGACGCTCATGCTCATGGTCGCGCGCCGGACCGGCGAGGGCGAACGGCACGTGCGCGACCGGCAGTGGACCGGCTGGCGTCCGACGCACATGATGGGCGCCAAGGTCACCGGCAAGACGCTGGGGCTGATCGGCATGGGCCGCATCGCGCGCGCCATGGCGCACAAGGCGCATCATGGTTTCGGCATGAGGATCATCTACACGGATCCGTTCCCGCCGCCGCCGGACGTCGTCAAGTCGCTGAGTGCCGAGTCGCGCGGCTCCGTGGAAGAGGTGCTGCGCGAAGCGGATTTCGTTTCGCTGCACACGCCGGGCGGCAAAGAGACCCGGCACCTGATCAATGCCGCGCGGCTGGGCATGATGAAGAAGGGCGCCTTCCTCATCAACACGGCGCGCGGCGACGTGGTCGATCAGCAGGCGCTCATCGCCGCGCTGAAGGAAGAACGCATCGCGGGCGCCGGACTGGACGTCTACGAAGGCGAACCGGCCTTGCCCGATGAACTGCTGAAACTGGAGAACGTGGTACTGTTGCCGCACCTGGGGAGCGCGTCCCTTGAGACCCGTGTCGCCATGGGCATGCGCGTGGTGGAGAACCTGCGCGCGTTCTTTGCCGGGCAGAAACCCCGTGACCGCGTTGCGTGAATGAGGAACACGGCGCAGCGCTGATTGGCGGGAAAGCCCTCCCCGCGGCGGGCGAACTGGACGCGGCGGCCGCCGAGTACGCCCGCTCGGTAGTCGGACTGCTCTACGAGCAGTGGCTCGAAGTGATCCGGGCGCGCAAGCCATCCATCCTGCCCATCATCACCGGCAACCAGCCGGTCCCGGAATCCGATCCCGACCAGCTCCTCAACGCACTGGAAGCGTGGGGGATCTGGTTCCAGCTCCTCAACATCGCCGAGGAAAACACCGCCATGCGCCGGCGCCGCCAGACCGAGAAGGCGCTCGGGCTCGAACACGTCCCCGGCACCTTCGCCAATACCTTCGCGGAGGCAAAGGCGTCCGGCGCGTCCGCCGCGCACATCCAGGAACTGCTCGACGGCATGCGTATCGGCCCGACCATCACCGCGCACCCGACCGAGGCCAAGCGCGTCACCGTGCTCGCCATCCACCGGCGCATCTACGTGCTGCTGTACGAGCTGGAAAGCAGCCGCTGGACCGCGCGCGAACGCGGCCTCTGGATTAACAAGTTGCGCAGCGAGATCGATCTGCTCTGGCTCACCGGCGAGTTACGACTGGAGAAGCCCAGCGTGGCGCAGGAAGTCGCGTGGGGATTGCACTTCTTCGATCAGACCCTGTTTGGCCGCGTCCCCGAGACGCTGGAACGGCTCGAATGGTCGCTGGGCATGCACTACCCCGGCGAACGCTTCATTATCCCGCCGCTCTTCCAGTTCGGCTCCTGGATTGGCGGCGACCGCGACGGCAATCCGTTCGTGACCACCGAGGTCACGCGCGATGCCTTGCTGGCCTACCGGCGCACCATTTTGCGCCATTACCAGCGCCGCGTGGGCGAGCAGATCCAGCATCTGAGCGTCGCGCGGCACGCCATCCGGGTCCCGCAGAGTTTCGATCGGGAACTGCAGCGCCTGATGCGCGAGTCCAGGCAGGAAGAGGAGATCGCCAGGCGCAATCCCGGTGAAGTGTTCCGCCAGTTCACCGTCTGCATGGCCCTCAAGCTGAAGGGGACCGCCGATGCCATGGAACAGCCGGGCCGGTCCGCGCCGCGCTACCGCAACGCCGATGAGTTCATCGGCGATCTGCGGCATCTCGACCAGGGGCTGGCGGACGCGGGTTGCGGCGATCTCGCGGCGCTCACGGCGCGCCCGCTGTTGCGCGAGGCGCAGGCCTTCCGCTTCTGCACGGTGCGGCTGGACCTGCGCGAGAACACGACGGTGACGACGCGCGCCGTTCAGCACCTGTGGCGCCGATTGAGCGGCGGAACGGAACCGCCGGCCGCGGAGTCGGAGGCCTGGCGCGAGTGGATCCTGGCTGAGCTGGCGCGTTCAATCGATGCCGTGCCGGAACTCGACTGCGACGACAAGCAGGCCGTCTCACTGTTCAGCCTGTTCAGGCTCCTGGCAGAGATGCGCCCGTGGCTCGACCGCGAAGCGGCCGGGCAGTTCATCTTGAGCATGACGCGCTCGGTGGCGGACGTGCTGGGCGTCTACCTCATCGCGAAGTACACCGGCAATTTCGCCGATCCCGAGGGCGTGGAGCATTGCCTGCTCCCGGTCGTGCCGCTGTTCGAGACGATCTCCGACCTGCGCGCCGCGCCGGGGATCATGAAGGACCTGCTGCGCGTCCCGGTCGTGCGCCGCTCGGTCAAGAGCCACGGCGGAATGCAGGAGGTCATGATTGGCTACTCCGATTCCAACAAGGACGGCGGGTTCCTCACCTCCAACTGGGAGTTGAGCCGCGTGCAGGCCGCGCTGACCCGCGTCGGGACAAACGCGGGCATTCCGATCTCCTTCTTCCACGGCCGTGGCGGTTCCGTCAGCCGCGGCGGCGCGCCGACCGGCCGCGCCATCGCGGCGCAGCCGGCGGGGTCGATCCGCGGCCGCATCCGCATCACGGAGCAGGGTGAGGTGGTGTCATCCAAGTACGCCAACCATGGCACGGCGCAGTACCAGTTGGAACTGCTGGCGGCGAGCGTGTTCGCGCATGCCCTGAAATCGATGGAGGAAGTCGAGCTCCGGCCGAATCAGGAATTCGACGAGGCCCTCGAAGCGCTGTCCGATCTCTCCTACATCGCCTATCGCGGACTGGCGCGCGCGGAAGGGCTCGTCGATTACTACAACGCGGCAAGTCCGGTGGAGGAACTGGCGCAGATGAACATCGGTTCGCGCCCGGCCAGGCGTTTCGGGGCCGCGTCGCTGGAGGACCTGCGCGCCATCCCCTGGGTGTTCGCGTGGACGCAGAACCGCCACCACGTGCCCGCTTGGTACGGGATCGGCAGCGCCGTCCGCCGCTTCACGGATGTGCGCGGCGCGGATGGGGCGGCGCTGCTCAAGCGTATGTTCGAGGAATCGAGACTGTTCCGGCTGGTGATCGATGAGGCGGAGAAATCGCTGGCGTTTGTCGACCTGGAAGTGGCGCGTGCCTATGCCGGACTGGTGAACGATGCGGCCCTGCGCGAACGTATCTTCGGCATGGTCGAGCAGGAATATCGACTGGCCTGCGAGATCGTGCTGGGGTTCGGCGGCGCGGCCCGTCCGGGCGAGCGCTTCCGTAAATTCAACCGCAAGCTTACGCGCCGCCGCGACATCCTGCGCGAAGTGGGCCTCGCCCAGGTCCAGCTCGTGCGCCGTTTTCGCGAGCGCCGTGACCGCGCTGATCTGATCCCGCTGCTGCTGTCCATCAACTGCGTCTCGTCCGGCCTCGGCTGGACGGGCTGATATCATAATTCCCGTGCTTTCCCCGTCATTCCCGCGCAAGCGGGAATCCAGGAAATTGGGAGACAGTTTAGATAATTCGTGCAACGGCCCTGGTGGACCGGTCGAGCTTCGATCCGGGGATGGACTCTTTAGATCATGCGCTTGCCGTCGAAGGGCATTGACCTGGGGTTCATCATGGAGGCGCGGCGCGGATCCTTCATCACCTTGGCGTTTCCTGGTCGCGGTGCGCGCGCGACTTGTAGACGATGTAGGAGAACACCACCGTCTCGCCGGCTTTGAGCTTGACGCTTTGGAGGAACACCGTCCACTTGCCCGGTTTCACGTCATCCGCCACACATTCGATGAATTCCAGCGCGCCATGCTCGCGCCACACCTTGCCTGCCTTCTGCGCCATGCGGCGGTAGGCCGCCAGGTTTTTCGTAGGTACCGGAAGTACGAAGCCGTCTACGTATTTCATGTGTAGTCTCCTGTCAGGCGGCATAAGCCTGGTAGAGCGTTGCGATGTGATTGGCGGTTACTCGCGAATCGTTCAGAAGGGACGCAGCCAGGGATCGTCTGCGAGGTCGGGTGTCGTCAATCCGAGATCAGTGCGCACGGCCCGAACCAGCCATTCCAATCGGTCGTTTCCCCAGAATTTCTGCTCGCCGTAGAAGAAGAATGGCACGCCGAATACACCATCGGCCAAGCCCCGCTGCATTCCATGTAGGACCTGCGCATGATAGTCCGCGTCTGCGGCTGCTGAAACGATAGCCGCGCCATCCAGCCCACAACCGTCCGCGATGGATCGCAGCACGGGTGCGTCAGCGATATTTGCGGTCTGGGTGTAGCGGGCGGCAAAGGCGCGCAGGGCAAACTCATCGCCCTTGCCGTTTTCCAGGGCGTGCAGAAAGGCCGAATGGGGCCGGATCCAGTCGATGTCATAGGGCTCCGGCCATTTGAGCGTGAGCCCGTAAGCCGCGGCGATGCGCTCCGCGTCCAACCTGGCATATGGTTGCTTGCCCGGATGCCGCCCCGCGTTGAAATCCGTCGGGGGAAATAGTGGAATTTTCTCCAAATCCACCGGGAGATCGCCGCCTGCGCGTTGCAGGCGATGATAGGCAAACCACGAAAAGGTACTACGAAAGCTGAAATAGAAGCGGACGGTTTCAGACATTACGGCGGCGTGAAGCAGCGATCGAATCAGCGCGGACGCTCTTTACATTCTCCATTACGCATTGATTTCCCTGTACAACTGCTGGGTCTTCTTCGACGGTTCGACGTTCAGGCTGGCGACCAGGACGCGATAGCACTGTCGATAGATTTCTACCGCATCCGCCTTCCGGTCCATACACTGATAGCAACGCATCAGTCTCTGATAAAACTGCTCGGCCAGCATATCTACCTCCAATCCTTTTCGGTACCACTTGATCGCCTGATCCCATTCTTCTTTCTGCTCCAATATCTGTCCGAATTCCTCCAGTCGCAGGAGAAAGCGGGTGCGCAGTTTCTCGCGCAGGGGCAATGCCCACGCGCTGTCCATTTCTTCCGCCAGAAAATGACCCCGGTAGAGACTTAAGGCCCTCTCGAGAATTTCGCGGCGGCGTTTCAAGTCCTGGATCGGGTCCCCGGCATCAAACTGATCCAGCAGATGCTCGAACGCCCACACGTCCGTCCAGACGCGTCTGCGATCGAGACCCAGGCGTCGTTCACTGTGGACGATAATATCGTTGCCGAACAGTTTGCGGACGCGGTGCAGGGTGGTGGCGAACGCCGTGTGCGCCGCGTCCGCTTCGGCATCGGGCCACAGTGCTTCGATGATGCGCGTCTCGGGGACATCGCTTCCGCCCATGGCAACCAGCGCGCGAATGAGTTGCATCGGTTTTTTCTGTGCCTTGCGCGAGAATTTGACCGGCTCGTCGCGCACGAACAGTTCGCAGTGGCCGAAGGCGAAAATTGTCGCTTCCCACGGCCAGGCATCCAGTTCCAGGGGCGGGACCTCGGGAGTCAGCCGGTTGCGCCTGACGATATCGCGGACGTGCTCCGTTTCGATGTTGTTCCTGAGGGCCACGCAGGCCACCACCGACCAGACCTCGTTGCGCCACCAGGAGTAAGTCTTTATATCGTGTTCGCGCGCCCACCCGAGTCCTTCGCGGAGGTGCTCGCAGGCAAGCTCGTCGTTACCGTCTAGAATTGCGAAGTAGGCGGCAAGGACGTTGCACTGGACGATGGATGCCCGGAATGCGCCGTCACGCGCAATCTGCAACGCCTCGGCCAGCGCCTCACGCACCTCCTGCGGGCGCCCAAGTTCGTACAGCAGGTTGGCATGGGCGAACAGTGAGATGCCGCAGAAGAAGATCGATCCGGACTGCCTGGCTTTGGACACGCCCTGGCTGACAAAGTGTTCTGCCTTTTGCAACTCGCCCTTCTGGAAAAGGTACCAGCCATAGGCGTAATTCAGGTGGGCTGCGCGAAATCCCGCGGCGTCATCGATGATCCGGAGGGCGCGGGCGACGAGTGTATCAGCCCGGGCCAAATCGCCGATTTTGAGGGCCCCCGACAGACCGTGGCCAACGTAGTGTTCATCCCAGATGTGGATGCCGGTCTCGTCGGCGAAGCGGAGCGCGGCGAATGTGGCGTCGATGGCCGCCTCGTTTTGATCGGACCGCCATAGATAGAACGGTTTGGCGATGTGCAACTCGGCCAACGCACCCAGGGGCGTCGCCGGATCGACCAGGCGCTCCGCCTGCTCGATCAGCCGGCCCGCCCGCAGATGATTGCCAAGGATGCAGTCACATATCGCCGTGTATGCGAGGATGTCGAACTTCATCGCTTTGTCCGTCATCCGCGGCAATAACTCCTCGAAGCGTCTTTCCCAGAATTCCCTCTGCGGATGCAGCGGCATCGCCCACGTCACGATGTCGTACATCGTAGTGGCGACCATGGCCTCGATGTTCGGGTCCGGGTAATCCGGATATTCCTTTGTGACCTCCCGCAGAAGCCGGTCCCACTCTATGTAATCCGCGGTGCTCGACTGCCGAGCCTCGCGGCTCGCCCGCGCCGCGTAACTCCAGGCCAGGAATACACCCCGCGAATTTTTCTCCTTACGAAAACCCTCCAATGCAGCCCTGAAAAGAGGATAGGCCTCCGCCGGTTTAAACTGGCGTTTCGACATCGCCAGCCAGTAGCTGAGCCAGGGATCGGAATCCAGTTCTTCCGCCGGAATTTGCTCCAGCCAGCGCTCCAGTGTCTTGTGCCGGCCTTGTCTCAACAGGGACTCCGCCGAAGCTTCGATGAGCCTCGCGATCTGTTTCCAGTCCGATACCTCGAAGAGAAGGTCCACCGCCGCCTCGACCTGGCCGCCCGCCGACAGGATTTCGGCCGCCTGCCATCGCCTGGCCGTCAACTCAACGGCGGTCAGGGATTCCCGGGCCTTTCGGTTGAGGAATTCGAGGAACAGCGGATGGTACTGGTATTCAGTGACTTTCCCGATGTGCCTGTGCACGAAGTAGTTGCGGCCCGCCAGTTGTTCCAGGATCTCCGTCGCGTCCCGCACACCCGTCAATTGTGCCGCCATGGCAGCGGTCATCTTCGGCAGCAAGGCAGTCTTGGTCAGGAACTTCCGGGTGTCCGTATCGGTGCGTTCGTACACCTCGCCGGCGAAGTAGTCGAACAGGACCTTGGGATTGAATTCGGCGGTGTGGTTGGCGATCCAGTCGATCGGTTCATGGTTGAGCAACAGGATCAGGCCCGCCATCCATCCCTGGGTCACCGCCATGACCGAATCTATCGGCAGTTCCGCGCGGCCTTTGAGTTTCAGGACGGCCGCAAGCTCGTCGGTATCCAGCGCAATCTGATCCCAGTTCAGCTCGCTGATGCCGTTGTTGGCGCGCAGCCGGGCGTAGCGCGGCGGCGGCTCGGTACGGCTGATGATAAACACGCGGCCGTCCGGGGGGAGTTGCTCAAACCCCGTGATCAGGATCGCATGCAGCTCCGAGTTTTCATCCAGTTCCTGGAAGTTATCCAGTACCAGGGCGAATTTGCGGTCGAAGCGCTCGAAGAGCGTGCGGAAGAAATTGCGCGTGAAAGTGGGAATGCCGAGCTGATATTCCGGCGTCAGCAGCGGCAGCTCCTTGCGCTTCTTCGGAGTAGCGTGTCTGCCGGCCAGACCCAGGTAATAAAAGAAGGTGGACGGATCGGAATCGTCCTCGTCCACCTGGTACCACAGGGTGTTGAGCCCGCGCTCTTCCAGGTAGTGGCTGATCAACGTCGTCTTGCCGGCGCCGGGTGGACTGCTGATCCAACTGATGGGCGCGCCGGCGAGCCCGTCCAGCTCCGTGAACACACGCATGCGGGGATAAACGCCCGACACTTTCGGACGGGATATTTTCGCTGCGCTCGCCGTCGTGCTCGCCATTTCCCTCTGCCTGCCCGCCAATCCGGCCGGACGCGATGCCGCTCGGGAATTAAAGGAGGAATTAAAGGGGCCGGAGTGATTAAAATTTAATCACTCCGGCCCCATTATTTTCATTATTTTAGTTTTGTCAGCCTCGTGCGGCGGCGAACACCACGGCGGGAACTCGCATCCAGCCGCCCGTCTCCTCCAGGGCCACAAGTCTTCTCATCAGTATATGCGCCGTCTTGTGGCTGGGGAAATGCGCCGGCTTCGGGAAGGCGGTCAGCGGAAAGCGGGCGACGACCTTTTCGATGTTCTCCAGCATCGCGGTGTTGTGCACCCATCCGGTACCGCTCTGGATGTCGGTAGCCGTCGATCCCGGGTAGGCGCCCCACGGCGGCGTGCCGAACACGAAAGATGTGCCGCTGAAAGACGAATTGACCGACACGGTGCCATAGCGCAGGTCCGTGATTGCCCTTTCCACCATTTCGTTCAGTCTGCCGTCCTTGACTGTCGTTGGGTGCACAATGAGGTTCGCGGTCAGGGTGCCCCACAGCCGCTTGTTGGCGAAGGTCACCGCCCGGTCCAGGAACGTCGCCGGATCGGTCGCATCGATCACCACTTCCGCCAGCACGGAGCAAAACGGCTCGTTTCGGAAGATGGGTTCCGAGACATCCCCCTCATGCAGATTGCGCAGCAATGCCCATGTCGTCCCACCCGCAGCGGGTGTTCCGCAGGTCTTCATGCCGGTCCTGCCGCGCGTGTGTTTCGTCCAGCGCTCGGCGGCCCCGGGATAGTAAGCACTGCGCGGCGGTAGCGATTGCAATACGCGTTCGAGATGGCCAAAGAAGGCATCACGTTGCGCCCAGTTGCGCTGCGTGAGGACCACCACCGGCGCGCAACACAGAAATGCCGCGTTGCAACTCAACGCCCCGGCCAAGTCCTCCGCCTGGAAGGCCAGTTCCTTGTCCGTATATGGACCGGGCACGATGAGGACGGGCGAGACATTGCCAAGTTCGGCGGTGATGGGCTTGTTCAACACCGGCTTGCCCCTGCCGATGCGGTCGGCCTGCTCCGGACCGGGCGGGCCCCAGACGATGGCGTTGTAGGTCTTGTCGGAACCGGTGATGTGGATTTCGTCGACGCTTGCGTGCCGGGTCAGATATTCCCCCACCTCGACGCCGCCGTATACCACCGCCAGAAAATCCCTGTCGATGACTTCCTTGAAGGCCTCCTGAATGAACGGGCCGATGTAGGCATTCACGGGATGCATCTTCAGGATGCACACCTTGCCTTCATTGAACATCTTGGTGATCACGTCCATGGCGGGAATGGCGGCGATATTACCCGCGCCCAGAACCATGACCACGCGGCCTTCGTGATCGGGTTGCTTGTAGATGCGGGCACGGGACGCCGCCAGCGTCTCTTCGGAGACGCCGTGCTGCATGCGCACGTCCACGCGCACATCTTTGAACAACATGCCGTCAATGGGGCTGGCAGGGAAGACCTGCACGCTGAGCCGGCCCTCATGGCCGCGTTGCACCTTGCCGACCCGTGTATTGCCGGTGTCACGGATGCTTTCCAGGGATTCCCGGATCAGCCGCAACTGTCGCACGATCCCAAGGGGACCGGTAGCCCATTCCTCGGCTTCCAGCGGCGTGCCGAGCGTGATGCCCTTGGCCATGCAGCCGGCCGCCACGCTGCGCTCGGCAACCTGGACATAGCCGCGCTGCATGGAGCGCGCCAGGGCGATGCGTTCATCGATGGAAAGTCGCGCAAAGCGACGGGCGCCGTCGCGCAATCGCCTCAGTGTGTCGTCCAGGTACGCCAAACTGCTGTCCGCCAGTTGCGGCAGCAAGGGGGAATAATCGCAATTTGCCACTGCTCTCGCTCCAGATGTATGCGGGCTCATGTTTCATCTCCTTCAGGCAGGTAGTGCCTGATTTCGGTTTCATTTTCGGTGGCCGGGGAGCGCCGCAGCGGAAATCCGCCGCGGCGCCCCTCAACCAAAACAACCGTCAATAGTCCAAGCGACCGTTCCAGTCGACGACGTAATCCGTCTGCGACGTGAAGTAACCCTGGTAGGTGCCGTTGCCCTTGACGCCCTGGTACTTCCCGGTTCCACTGGCTGCTTCCCAACTGCCCTTGAACGTGGTATTCGGTGTACCGTCCTGGTTCAGGGTCGTGGTCACTTCTCCTTGCCATTTTGACACCGAGTCGCTGCCGTCCTTGGACATCGTCACATAACCGCTGTGGGGACCGTTGCCCTGGAACAGGTCGGCGATCTCTTTATTGATCACGGTACCCCCATCCATGTAGTCGGACCCGTTTTTACCCACGTTGCGGCCATGCGCTTCTCCCAGGATCAGCATGTGCCCTTCCGCATCGGAGATCGGCAATGCCTCCTGTTTCGCATACGTCACGGAAAACTGCCCGGCGACGGATTTGCTTTCCGCAACGACGCCCTGCGAGAGCAGGCAAAGTCCCGCGCCAAGAAACACACCCCATACAGATCGCATAATCGCTCGTGATTTCATTTCGATTCCTCCTGTCAATGAACTGAGTGTATTTAAGCCCTGGCTATTCCTGTTTCTCGTTGCCGCGCCTCGCGGGCTGTTTATTTATTCCGGACAGAATTTTCCAAAGCTCTTCCATCGTGCTGAAGACCTCCTGCCTCACAGCGCCAATCTGCTCAACCACCCCGCGTGACGGGGAATGATCCTCCTCGTCACGTCGATAAACCCTGACGATGTAGCTGTCCATGTCGGTCTCCTCTGCTGATAAGACGGCGGGCTTCCCTGCCCGCACGGAGTTGCCCCTGTTCGCAGCCGGCAGTGTACGCAGTGCCCGCTTACGGATTGCTTACCGATTGGGCAGTTGCATTCGGAACCGGAAACCGGACCCGCGAGCGCAGCCTGCGGCAGGATGCAGACGTACGGGGTGGTGCGTCGGTCGCTACCCCCGTGATCCAGAACGGTCGGTTGCATGTCCAGGCCGGCGCCGGCGTCGTCGCGGACTCGGTCCCGGCGCGGGAGTGGGAGTAGACCCTGAGCAAGGGCCGGGCGATCTTCCGGGCGGTACCGCTGGCGGAGAACGGCCTGGCAGGGGGCGGGGGCGGTCCCGAAATGGAACATTTTGAGCAAGGTAACCGCGATGACGCGGGTGTGCATTAGCCTGCGTTATGGCCCTGACAGGCCCAGAATTACTCTGGTTGGGGCATAATAAAAGCACTGCACCGGGGTCTACGGCGGCGGCAAGCGGTACCGCTTCAAATCTTTGAACGACGATGGAGAACGGGCGATGAGGACAATTGCACAACTGCTTGGTGTGAAGGGTCGTGATATCTGGTCAATCGGGCCGGGCGCTTCCGTATTTGAAGCAATCACCTTGCTGGCGGAGAAGGAGGTGGGGGCGCTCCTGGTCCTGGATGGTGGGAAATTGGTGGGGGTGGTCTCGGAGCGGGACTACGCGCGCAAGGTCATCCTCAGAGGGCGTTCGTCGCGGGAAATGCGGGTCAGCGAAATCATGACCCGACAGGTGCACACGATTGGTCCGGACCAGAGCGTCGCGCAGGGACTGGAGCTCATGACGGAGAAGCGCGTTCGACATTTACCCGTGGTTGCAGCCGGGGAACTACTGGGTATCGTGTCTATCGGCGATCTGGTGAAAGAAATCATCGCAGAACAGAAGGTGACCATTGAACAATTGCAACAATATATTTCCGGGTGACGAGGCCACTTGCGCCTGACTGGCGGCCTCCCGAAGGAGGCCTTCTGTATAGGTGTCGTTTTGCGAATGGAGACGGGCTGAGTTACGAGTCCGCCCTCGTTTCTTCGAGATCGCGCGAGCCGGAGCGCCGTATCCGCCGAGACCGAACGCTGCCAGTTGTTACAATTGCACCATCGTCTTGAAGCCGCCCCAGATCATGCGCTTGCCGTCGAAGGGCATCGACCTGGGGTTCATCATGGAGGCGAGGCGCGGGTCCTTCATCACCTTGGCGTTGACCTGGTCGCGATGCGCGCGCGATTTGTACACGATATACGAAAACACCACCGTCTCGCCGGCTTTGAGCTTGACGCTCCGGGGGAACGACGTCCATTTGCCCGGCTTCACGTCATCTGCCACGCATTCGATGAATTCCAGCGCGCCGTGCTCGCGCCACACCTTGCCCGCCTTTTGCGCCATGCGACGGTAGGCCGCGATGTTTTTCACGGGTACCGGAAGAACGAAGCCGTCTACGTATTTCATGTGTAGTCTCCTGTCAGGTGGCATAAGCCTGGTTGAGCGTTGCAATGTCGAT
>JACPSH010000013.1 GCA_016193395.1 Gammaproteobacteria bacterium | reverse complement strand
GAGTTCCGGGTTGCTGGTCTTGGTCGAATCGATGCGCAGATCCGCGACGCCGACCACGACCTGCTTCACCCGTTCGCTCAATGCAGGATAGCCATCGGCCTCTTCAATCCCCCAGGTGTCGCCGCTGCGCCGCAGGGTAATCGTCCGGCCGAGTCCCTCGACGCGGATCCCCGCGACATCGTTGATGTTCTTGCCCAGTTTCGGGAACAGCAGTTCGCGCTCGGCAAATTGCCGGGGCGCCCGCAGGACGCTGACCGCCACGGCTGTCGCGACGACCGCGATCGTAATCCCGGCCAGGATGAACAGGTTGCGGCGGCGCACGGGTCGCTTCCGTTCAGGCGGGCCGGCGGCGCAGGCGATACAAACCCGCGCCGAGGGCAATGAGGGCGATCAGGATGGGCATCAGGCCGATATTGGCGAACTTGATCCGGGCGCCCAGCCGTTCGATGTTCTTCTGCAGCTCGTGCTGGACGCTGCGCAGCTCCTTGCGCGTCCTGAGCTCTTCGTCCCGGAAGCGCTCGATTTCCTTCGTCTGCTCCGGGCTCAGGATCACGCCGCCTTCGCCGCCCTGGCTTTGCAGTTCGAGGATTTTCTTTTCGGTCTCCTCCAGCTTGTTTCGCAGGGCCTGCTCCTGTTCCCGGAACTGCTGCTCCGCCTGCAGGCGGATCTCCTCGACGACGACGAACGGCCGCGAATATTCTCCGCGGCTGCGCAGGCTGATGAGATCGGTGCTGCCGGACAGGTTGTCCACGGCGTTGATCAGGAAATCGCCGTTGTTGGCGATCGACTGCGGAATGTCCATGCCGAAAAAGTTCTGTCTCCGGATCCAGAAATTGTCAGTGAGCACGTCTGTATCGGCCACGAGGATCAGGTTGATCTTGCCCTCCTTCAGAAATGGCGCCTGCGCCGCCTGGTCCGCGCCGCCGGGCGGGCCGTCGGGGTAGGCCGTGGGCACGGTGCCGGAGAGCCGCGCGGCGAGCGCGAGCTTTTTGTTCTCCGGGCTGAAATTCTGCAGCATCACGTTCGGATCGCGCTGGATAAAGATCAGATCGCGCTCGATAGCCATGGCGCGCGTGGAAGTGTGGATGAGCGGCGTCATCTGCAGCGGGGAGTTGTCGCGTTTCTCGATGATCCCCGCCGTGCCCATGTGAATCACTTCCAGTTCGCTGGTCGTGAAGTCCTCCTGGTTCAGGTTGTCCTTCCCGAGCCTCAGCCAGGGCAGGTAATAGGTCTCCTCCGGGCCGCGGGCGCCGCGCGTCTGTACGCGCATCGCCGCGGCGATATCGCCGGCGACTTTCTCCTTGAGCACTTCGATCCCCCAGCCGCCGAAGAGATACTCGAGGTCGGAATCGAGATCCGGGATGGTCCCGGGCGCGTCGGGATCGGGCCGGGAGGTATCGGCCTCCGCCAGCGGGTCGACGAACAATATGGCGTTGCGACCGGCGAGCAGGTACTGGTCGAGCGCGTACTTCGCGTCCTCCTTGAGATCCTTCGGGTGCACGACCATGAGCAGGTCCACGTCGTCGTCGATCGAATCCGGCGAGGGGCCGAGGTCGCGCGCGTCGAAGAACTCGCGCATCGCATCGACGATGGCCCAGTTCTGCGTCTGCATCGCGGGAAAGCCGAACATCGGCAGCCCGGTGACGATCCCGACCACGCGCTTCTTCGGATGCGCGAGGCCATAGACGAGCTTGGTGAGGTCGTATTCGAGCGCCGCCTCGTGCGAGGTCTGGAAGAAGGGGATGACCGCCTGGTCATCGGTGGAATTCGTGCCCACCAGCCCGAAATAGCCGCGATCGCCCGTGGCATTCACCGCGATCCCCTCAAGCCCGCCGGCGACGGCCTCGTCCTCTTCCTCCGAGAACGGCTCCGGTTCGATGACCTTGAGATGGATCCCGCCGCCGGATTTCGCTTCGTATTCCTCGAGCAGGTCGCGCACGCGGCCGGCGTAGTTCATGAGCAGCGGGAAATCCGCCAGCGTCTTGCGGGAGAAGTAGAGTTCCAGCGTGATCGGCTCTTCCAGCGCCCCGAGGATGTTGCGCGTGCCCTGCGAGAGCGTGAACAGCCGGTTCTCCGTGAGGTCGAGCCGCACGTTCGTGACCAGCGCGTTGAAGACGACGATGACGGACACGGCGAGCGCGGAGGCGAGCAGCAGGCCGGTGGTTGAGTACAGGCGTTGGGCGCGCATCTCAGCCTGCCTTGCGGGTTTCGACGATGACGACGTTGGCATACAGCCAGAACGCGATCAGCGCGGCGTAGTAGACCACGTCGCGGAGATCGATCACGCCCTTCTGTATGGAATTGAAATGCGTCAGGAAACTCAAGCTTGCGACCGCGTCGATGAGGGCCTGCGGCGCCCAGCCCTGGAAGAAATCGAGCACCAGCGGAAAGCCGCTGAGGATGAACAGGAAGCAGATCACCACGCTGACCACGAAGGCGATCACCTGGCTGCGGGTGAACGCGGAGATGCAGGAGCCGATCGCGAGGAAGCCCCCGGACAGGAGAATGCTGCCGATGTAGCCGGAAACGATGACGGTATTGTCCGGGTCGCCGAGGTAGTTGACCGTGATCCACATCGGGAAGGTGAGGACGAGCGCAATGGCGCTGAAGCACCACGCCGCGAGGAATTTGCCGAGCACCGCCTCCCAGATCGAGATCGGGAGGGTCATCAGCAGCTCGATAGTGCCGGTCTTGCGCTCCTCCGACCACAGCCGCATGGCGATGGCCGGGATCAGGAACAGGTACAGCCAGGGGTGGAAGCGGAAGAAGGGCTCGAGGTCCGCCTGGCCGCGCTCGTAGAACGCGCCGATATAGAAGGTGAACAGCCCGGTCACGAACAGGAAGATGACGATGAACACGTAGGCGACCGGCGTCGAGAAGTAGCCGTGCAGCTCGCGCTTGAGAATGGCCAGGACGTTTTTCATGACTGTCCCGCCACGCCGAGTTCCCGGTACGACTCCGTGGTCAGCCGCCGGAAGGCTTCGTCGATGTCGCTGGTCTCGCAACGCGCGCGAAGTTCCGCCGGCGTGCCGTCGAACAGGATGCGGCCCGCGGCGATGATGATCGCGCGCGTGCACACGGCGTCCACCTCTTCGAGGATATGCGTGGATATCACGATGGCCTTCTCGCGCGCCATCTCCTTGATGAGCGAGCGCACCTCGTGCTTCTGGTTCGGATCGAGGCCGTCAGTCGGCTCGTCCATGATCAACACCGGCGGGTTGTGCAGGATCGCCTGGGCGACGCCGACGCGGCGCTTGAATCCCTTGGACAAGGTCTCGATGGTCTGGCCGAGCACGCCCTCCAGGTGGATCTGGCTCACGACGTGGTCGATGCGGGCCACGGCCTCCGCGCCCTTCAACCCGCGGATCTCGGCGATGAATGCGAGGAAGCGCCGCACGGTCATCTCGCCGTAGCAGGGCGCCCCTTCGGGCAGGTAACCGATGGCGGCCTTGACCTTCAGCGGTTCGTCGATGACGTCATGGCCGTTGACCAGCGCGGTGCCGCCGCTCGGCTCGAGGAAGCCGGTGATCATCTTCATGGTGGTGGACTTGCCCGCGCCATTCGGGCCCAGGAAGCCCAGTACCTCGCCGGTCTGCACGGTGAAGGACACGTCGCGGACCGCGTGGATGGGTCCGAAACGCCTGTCGAGCTGCCGGACGTCGATGGCGGGCGGCCGGGTTTCGGCAGTCATTGTTTTTGGTATCCCTTGTCCTGTTGTCATTCCGGGCCGGCCTGCGGTCGCGCCCGGAATCCAGTGAAACAATCTGCGCCGCAGGCGCTCATTAATAATCTGACGAGGCATCAGACCACGGCGGGGTCCGCGGGGTTCCCTCGCGCGGGCCCCCGTCAAAGGGGCGGTATTCTATGGGAAAACGGGGCCGGACTGGAATTTCCCTGCACTTCGTCATTCCGGAAACGCCGCCGGATGCGTCCTAGCCTTCGTCATTCCGGAAATGCCCCCGGATCAAATCCGGGGGCGTTATCCGATGGTATGGACCCATCCCACTCGTTTTTACGGCCCATGATGGCCACCATGGAGATGTGTCGTTCCATGCACAAAACAGAGTGGGAGGGTCCGTCATGAAGGTTACTACGATCGGGATTGATTTGGCGAAGAACGT
>JACPSH010000006.1 GCA_016193395.1 Gammaproteobacteria bacterium | reverse complement strand
AACGTCCCGCTTGAAGCGCGCGGTCACGCGTCGCTTCGAAGCGGTTGTTATGCGTCACCTAGAAGCGGCGACGGGTTGGAGGGTATACACGCGCGCCTGCTTAGACGCAGTTCCCACATCGCCGCGGGCCAATGCCGCACGAACATCCTCAAGCTTCTCCGCATCGTCCAATGACAAATACGGAGACCACGCAGATTCATCCTCTATAAGTTCGACAGCAACTTCGGCAACGAATTTCCCCTCGTGGATGTACTTAACGCGGTTTCGCGTGCTCATTTACGTCTCCTCCTAAAACCATCATCCCATTGCGCTGGATCTGGACGATATGCCGTTATCAGAACTGCCGGAGCCTGATGCCCTTTCGGAATGCCCCACACGACATGAATGGGTTGACCGTCTCGGTCATATTCTAGCACCAGCACCGCAGGGCCTCTTCCAGATGCTGGGTATTCCTCAACTTCTACAGCGCCATGAATGCCTCGAACGGCATCACGGACCGAAATTCCGTCGTCAGAAAGTTCATCGAAGCCATGCTCGGAAATACGCACGTCCCGAGAGGCAACGAGCTTCCGAATGGTCGCAAGAAGCTCGCTCACTGCAGCTCAGTTATCCGGATAACTAGAGTGACGCATAACGATTGCCGTGACCGGCGCCGGCCATGAAGCTCAATACGGAGCGCCGCTCGATCCCCGGCGTCCGGTCGAGGGCATGGTTAGCTGGCATCCTGGCTCCGCCTAGCCTGCGCAGCAATTTTCCAGTGGCTAAAGAAAAGTGCTCCGTGGATAAATAGCAGGATAAGATCTTTAACAATACCTCGGGCGGCTTCTCGCTCCTGCACTTGCAGAGCGTTGCTGTAACTGCGTTGTCTCTGCTGCGAAAGAGCTTCACCTTCAGGAGGAGCATACGGCTGCCCTTCCTGATACGGGTGTTCGTCTATGAGGGCTTTGCGGTAAGCCTCGTCTGTCTGGTGGCGCTCCCATGTATATGTGTCAAGGCCAAATTCTGGACTGGCGAGGGATATAAGGTTCCAGACAAGCAAGCCTAGAAAGATTGCAAATCCCATAACTGCCAGAAAGCAGACAGCCAGCCCGTAGATCTCCAGGAGTGATTTCCTCATTGACGGTCCTCCATGCCAGCTAACGCCCGCGCTCACCGGCGCCGAGCGAGCTTGCGAGCGAGGGAACCCCAGCGCGCAGCGCTGGGGCGTCCGAGTGGAGCGCGTGGTTAGCCATGATCTGCGTTGAACATAGAGTCAGACCTGCGCGCACAACTGTTCCAACTCTTTGCGGGTCTTCTCGTCGTTTGAGCCCTGGTAAAGGCCAATAAGACGATCGTACTGCCGGGTAATCTCCGGTGGAGCGGCAGCAATCGTGCCAGCGATGTGAGCGCCCATGAAGGACGACTTCGCGATCAGCTGTGCGAAATAATTCTCGCGGAGCAGTCCGCGAGCGATCCACTTCAACGGAACCATCAACGTGATCATGAGCAGTAGGTAGAAGACGACATCGCGCGCCCATTCCATGAAATGTTTGCCTAGAACAAGCAGAAGAAGCACCACGGCTGCTATAACGACCACATATCCAGCCAACTGATACATCCACAGCGTGCTGGACGGCGGCATCGTGGCCGGGGCACCGCCCGTTTCAGGTAGGGCAAGTACCGTGGCGAGCACTTGTGTCAGTGCGTCTTCGAACGCGACGTAAGCGACTACGAATATGACGGCAAGCAGCAGGAGGCGAAAGCAAAACGACAGGGCGAAGGTGACCGAAGCGACGAGCAGCGCCATGACGTGCACGAGGTAAAGGGAGGGATAGGAGGCTTTCAGCATTCCCGTTGCCCATAACTTGAGTATCGCGGGCTCGACAAGCTGCCACACCGGGTTGCTTTCGCCGGCGATCGTGTACTTCCTAAACATGACCTGTCCCTTAACGGCACTCATGGCTAACGTCCGCAATGAGCCGCGCGGGGCGCGGCCCTTACCCTTGGCCGACGCAGCTTCACCGCGTCGGCCTCGATTGCGTTGTTAGAGCGCATCATGACCCTGCCTCGAAATCTTGGAACCGCGGCACCTTCCCGGAGTGAACAACGTGACATCGGCGAGGTGGCGTCAGCCTCTTGCCCTGATTGTTGAAGCGTAGCACGCTCCGACCTCTCCAGATTAACTCCGCCTCGGCAGCCGCGCACTTCGCTGCCGGGACAAAGGCTACGAATATCAGATTGCCGGAGTCGTGCATTGCGGCTTCCAACGCATATCCAGTGCCACCACGATACCGGGCCATGAGGCCCTTTGAGGCTTTTCCTATTCGAATGGGTGTGCCGCTGCGATCGGTCTGAACGTAGATGCACGACTTATTCGAGAAGGAACGGCGGGCTTCGACAAAACTTTCGAATCTCCTCCATTGCAAACGCATCGCCTGCCTCGGTGCTCCCCTTGCGCTCTAACGTCTCGGTTCACGCGCGGGCCGAGCCCGCTGGGCGAGGACGGTCGCGTGGAACCGCTTGTTGGACGACATGCAGGCCATTACTTTTTTACTGCGATGTCCCTTACGAGATCGAATGCTGCGCCCACAAAAAGATTCAACGGTTTTTCTCGACAGTACTTACCTACGTACAGGGCAAGCGTTTCTTGGTTCGGCATGGCTTCCAGCGAAACCTGTTTAGCTTTGCTTCCATGATTGAAACCTGATACGAACCCTCTAAACCAATAGAGATATTGCGCGCGGACTGCAATATTGCTCTCCGATTTAGCCCAAGCGCCACATGACATATCTTCGAAGCCGTGCAGTGGCACCGGCTGATCCTGTGCTGCGACAGGGAGAGGGTACGAGATGCAAAGCAGCAGAACTCCGAAGAACGTTCTAAACGTCATGGATTCTGACCTCCGCATGTCGTCCAACGATTGAACTGAGCCGCGCGGGCCCAGGATGCAAAATTTGAGGAACCAGCTTTCACCGCGTCGGCTCAAGTGATTTGTTGGGCGGCATGCCTATTCCCACCCATTGTGTTCTTCGCACCAGTCATACAGGAACATAATCTGCTCCAGTTCATAGATCCCTTTCTGCATACGGCGAAGTTCAAACCTACCACCATCTCCGCCCAGCAGGCTTCGCATCATGAATTCATTCGCCAGGAGTTCGTGGGCGATATAGTTTCGATACTCAACTACACTTTCAAGGAGAACAATAAAATCTGGTCGCAGTCCACTCCGCTTTAGTTCTTTGGTTGTTCTCCCTAACGTCCACTTCTCCATGTGGTCAACGTCATATTTGTATCGTCGGGCCAGCAGGCGCTTTAGGCCGAATTCCAAAATCTGTACTTGTCCCATGAACAGTGCGAATTGCTCTAGGAAATTGAGTTTTTTGTATTTCTTAAGTCTCTTACCTACATGCTCCGCAATCTCATGACCCTCGATGCGCACCTCCTTCTTGCGTTTCTTTGTTCTCATGACGCCCAACGCCCGCGCTCAGGTGCGCTGAGCGAAGGTGCGCTTCGCGCCGAAGCGAGGGAACCCATGGAGGAGCGTAGCGACGACATGGGCGTCACCTGGAGCGCGTTGTTGTGCGGCACTGCGCCTAGATGCCACTTACCTTGCGCCGTTTACGCTTGGGCACTTTGCCCTGCAGCAGTTCATCGAGCTTACTCCAGGTGATACGACGTCCTTTCTGCGCCCAACTCGAGTACCACGTTAGGGACCCTTCACGAATAACAGCCCTGCCGAGTTTCCCGCGACCATTCTCTCGCGCGATGTGTATAACAAGAGGGCTCTGCTTGAGCGAAAGCTTCTTGGTTTCGAAGTGCGTTCTCATAATCCTCCCCGGTTAAAGTTAACTATTGTGACGCACAACGACCCGGCTCAGCGGCGCGGGCCACCGACCCGTAAGAAAAACGACGCGCGGTCACCGCGTCCGCCTGGAGCCGGTGGTTAGGTGTCCTTGCTCGGATGCGGAACAAAAACAACCTGGCCTCCCTCGTTTGGCTTCATGACGATCATCAGGCTCGCCGTCTTGTCGCCGATACGAAAGTCGGCAACAGCAACATCCGTAATGTGCTCGCCACCGTCTTTGTCTTTATATTGTGACAACCGTAACGGTATCAACTCGTGTGTAATGGAGTATGTCAGTTTCAAATATGCAAAGTGTGTAGGCGTCGTCGCGCCGGTTTCGGAATCCCGCAAGGTAAATCCATTCGTCGGCACACGAAGTCTAAGTTCCTCCAGGTCACACGGTCCGTGCTCCCGCGGAACAAAGTCATTGAGAAAGCGCTGCGCATTCGCTGAAAGAACAGCGGGATCGATTTTGGTGCCGTCAGGACCCAGAACTTCCATATGTTCTCGGGACACCAGGCCGTCCGTCTCTGGGACAAAACGCCATTCCTGGCCAAGCAGCTTGCACGTAATGTACTGGAAGCCAGGCGCGAGCAACCAGTTAAATGATTCAGCTTCCTCAAGGCTGAGACAACGGATTCCATAGTGCTTGGCTTTTTTCTGGCCAGATGCCCGGAATCCCCGCGGTGAAACAATTATCCCCTGCTGGACGCCGGTATCTTGGCACTTGGCCCAAAAGGCCTCCACTTCGGGTACACCTACCGGCCGGGAACGGTCGCGACACTCGATCGCGACCCGCAAAGTATGATGTCCGGTTGTCATGGTAAGGATGACATCGTGCTCACGCAGCTTTCCGGTTGTTCGGTCGGGGAGACGCTTCGGAGACTCAACTTTAACTACATCCTTGTCCCGCAGCACGCGCTCGATAGCGCTTACTACACGCTCGAGCGGCCTTCCAGACTTCCGCCTAGCGGCCATGTTCACTTGGACACCTAACTATAATTGGAACGCATGTTGCGTTGTTATAACACCGCAAGTTGCGGTATAGCGCGCAGCCTCTTTTTGCAACGTATTGATCCGCTCGACTTTTGCTGTAACCATTGCGGCCTAGTTCCGTTCAACACAGGGAGGTGTACGGATTATGGTCGATCGTCCCCGCCTGCTGGACCAGGTCCGGCACAAAATCCGTCTCAAACATTATAGTTACCGTACCGAGAAGACGTACGTCGAATGGACCCGGCGGTACATCCATTTTCACCAAAAACGCCATCCGCGCGACCTCAACGCCGGCCACATCGAGCAGTTTCTGACCCACCTGGCCGTGGACCGGCACGTCGCGGCCAAGACGCAAAACCAGGCGTTATCCGCACTGCTCTTCTTGTACAAGGAAGTGCTGGTAATCGATATCCCCTTTTTGGGTGATATGGTTCGGGCCAAGACCTCCCGCCGCATCCCGATCGTGTTCACGGAGGAGGAGGCCCGGCAGGTCATCGCGGCGCTGCAGCCGGACTACGTCCTGCCGGTGCAGTTGCTGTACGGCTCAGGTTTGCGCTTGATGGAGTGCGTCAGGCTGCGCGTCAAGGACGTTGAATTTCACCGCCGGCAGATTGTGGTCAGGGACGGCAAGGGCGGAAAGGATCGCGTCACCATTCTGCCGGCATCCGTGATCGACAGTCTGCGGATGCAACTGCGAAAGGCAAAGGTGATGCACGAACGGGATCTGCGCGACGGATATGGTGAAGTCTCTTTGCCGTACGCATTGTCGACCAAATATCCGCGCGCCGGTTTTGAGTGGGGGTGGCAATTCGTGTTTCCTACCACGCAACGCTCGATCGACCCGCGTTCAGGCAAGGAGCGCCGCCATCATCTGCATCACAGCGTCCTGCAGAAGACGGTGCGCGCCGCGGTGCTAAAGTCCGGGTTTCCGAAGCCGGCCACTTCCCATACCTTCCGGCATTCCTTCGCCACCCATCTGCTTGAGGCGGGTTATGACATCCGCACGGTCCAGGAACTGATGGGCCACCGCGACATCCGCACGACGCAGATTTACACCCATGTGCTAGACAAGGGCGCGAACGCGGTGCGCAGCCCGCTGGATCGGTTGCGGGGCTAAGTTCCGAATTGGGATTCAGTCTGAAGCAAGGACGAATGAAAGTCCGGGATCTGATCAGACTGCTGGAGGCGGAAGGGTGGTACCTTGCCAGGACTCGCGGAAGCCACCGCCAGTACAGGCATTCTGGACGGCCTGGCGCAGTGACAGTGGCAGGAAAACCCAGCGGAGACGTGCCGCCGGGCACGCTAAGTGCCATACTGAAACAGGCCAGGCTTAAGAAATGAGGGAAGGTCCGTGAGATACGCGGTAGTTATCGAGAAGGGCGAAACGAACTACGGGGCGTATGTCCCTGACCTGCCGGGATGTATCGCCACTGGCGATACACGCGAAGAAGTCGTGAAGCTCATACAGGAGGCCATTGAGTTTCACATTGAGGGCCTGCGAGAGGAAGGCGAGCCAATTCCCCCACCGTCCTCCAGCATCGAGTTCATCGACGTCGCTGCATAACACTTCGTTCGACCGGGCCGCCGCGGGCTTTGCCCCGGCTCCGTATATATATAAGATGAGCGCCGCATTGCGGCCGGCCCGGCCATCCAAGTTCCCCTGCCGACGGGGCATCCCGCCGGCGGCAGTGATACAGACCTTTCTATTTGGGGAGATTTCACCATGTCGACAGCATTGATTTTCAGCTTGTCCTGCGCGGTATTTGCCATCCTCTACGGGGCCTGGGGCGTGCGCTGGGTGCTCGCGCAACCGCAGGGCTCGGAGCGCATGAAGGAGATCGCGGCCGCCGTGCAACAAGGCGCCTCCGCATACCTCAACCGCCAGTACACGGCCATCGGCATGGTTGGCGTTGCCCTGTTCGTAGTCCTGTTCATCGCGCTTGGCTGGAAGACGGCGGTCGGGTTTCTCATCGGTGCGCTGCTGTCCGGGGCCACCGGTTACATCGGCATGAACATCTCGGTGCGCGCCAACCTCCGCACCGCGGAAGCGGCAAAACATGGCCTGAATGCCGCGCTCACCGTGGCATTCCGCGGCGGCTCGATCACCGGGATGCTGGTGGTGGGCTTGGGGTTGCTCGGCGTTGCCGGCTATTACGCGTTCCTCGGCTGGCTCGCGGGCGAAGGCCAGCCGGTCGATCTCGCCCCATTGGTTGGCCTGGGATTCGGCGGTTCGCTAATCTCGATCTTCGCGCGTCTCGGCGGCGGCATCTTCACCAAGGGCGCGGACGTGGGCGCCGATCTCGTCGGCAAGGTCGAGGCGGGCATTCCCGAGGATGACCCGCGCAACCCGGCGGTGATCGCGGACAACGTCGGTGACAACGTTGGCGATTGCGCCGGCATGGCGGCGGACCTGTTCGAAACTTATGCCGTCACCGTGATCGCGACTATGCTGCTCGGCAGCCTGCTGCTGAACGACACCAGCGGCAACGTGCTGCTGTATCCGCTCGTGCTCGGCGGCGCATCGATTATTGCTTCCGTCATCGGCACCTTTTTCGTGAAGGCGGCCGAAGGCGGCCGCATCATGGGCGCGCTCTATCGCGGTCTGATCGTGGCGGGCGTGCTCGCGGCGATCGCCTACTACCCGATCACGGACTGGCTGATGAAGGGCGTGGAGGGCGTCAGCGTGAACGCGCTCTATGGTTGTGCGCTGATCGGTCTTGCGCTGACCGCAGGCCTCGTCTGGATCACGGAATACTACACCGGCACGCAGTTCGCGCCGGTGCAGCACATCGCGCAGGCCTCCACTACCGGCCATGCGACCAACATCATCGCCGGTCTCGCCATCTCCATGAAGGCCACGGCCTGGCCGGTGCTGTTCGTCTGCGCCGCCATTTTCGGTTCCTATGAACTCTCCGGTCTCTACGGCATTGCCATCGCGGCCACGTCCATGCTGTCCATGACCGGCATCATCGTCGCGTTGGACGCCTACGGGCCGATCACGGACAACGCCGGCGGCATCGCCGAGATGGCTCACCTGCCGAAGGAGATTCGCGCCATCACCGATCCGCTGGATGCGGTCGGCAACACCACCAAGGCGGTAACCAAGGGTTATGCGATCGGCTCGGCCGGCCTCGCCGCGCTGGTGCTCTTCGCGGATTACACGCACAGCCTCGAGCACGCCGGGCGGTCGGCGGTGTTCGATCTCTCCGATCCGGCGGTGATCATCGGTCTCTTCATCGGCGGCCTGGTGCCGTACCTGTTCGGCGCGATGGCGATGGAAGCGGTCGGCCGCGCCGCGGGCGCGGTGGTGGTCGAAGTGCGGCGCCAGTTCAAGGAGATCGCCGGCATCATGGAAGGCACGGCCAAGCCCGACTACTCGCGTGCCGTGGACATGCTGACCCGCGCGGCCATCAGGGAGATGATCGTGCCGTCTTTGCTGCCGGTGCTGATCCCGATCGCGGTCGCCTTCGGCATGGAGTGGCTGATGGGCGAGGGCGCGGGATCGCGGGCGCTGGGTGGCGTGCTGCTCGGCACCATCGTGACCGGCATCTTTGTTGCGATCTCGATGACGGCCGGCGGAGGCGCGTGGGACAACGCCAAGAAATACATCGAGGATGGCAAGTTCGGAGGCAAGGGCTCGGATGCGCACAAGGCCGCGGTCACCGGCGACACGGTCGGCGATCCCTACAAGGACACGGCCGGCCCGGCCGTGAACCCGCTCATCAAGATCATCAACATCGTTGCGTTGCTGATCGTCCCGCTGCTCTGATCGTCATTCCGGACTCGGCGTGTGAGCCTTTAGCCCCGGCCTTCCGCCGGGGCGATGTCCGGAATCCAGGGTTGTGGCGATTCCATCCTGATCCGGGTCAACGCCCGCCTGGATCGTCGGCGTAGAATTTGGTGCTGATGGACCAGCCCGCGAAGCCCGCTTCCCCGGTTCCCTTTCACGCCCTTTCCGTGGCTGAAGTCCTTGCGCAGCTCGACTCCCGCGCGGAGGGGTTGACCACGGAGGAAGCCGCCGCGCGCCGCGCCCGCTTCGGCCCCAACGTCCTCCCGCCGCCGCATACGCGCGGTCCCGTCGAACGCTTCCTGTCCCAGTTCAACAACGCGGTCATCTACGTGCTGCTCGCGGCAGGCACGATCACCGCGCTGCTGCAACAGTGGGTCGACTGCGGCGTGATCTTCGGCGTGGTGATCATCAACGCCGTCATCGGCTTCATCCAGGAGGGACGAGCGGAAGAAGCGATCACCGCCGTGCGCCGCCTGCTGTCGCCGCAGGCCATGGTATTGCGTGGCGGTCGGCGCCTGGTCCTGCCCGCGCAGGAACTCGTACCGGGAGACGTGATCCTCCTTCAGAGCGGCGATCGTGTCCCGGCGGACGCGCGGCTGCTCGAACTGCGCGAATTGCGCATGGACGAGGCCGCGCTGACCGGCGAATCCGAGCCGGTCGAGAAGGACCCGCGCCCGGTGGCGGAGGGCGCGCAGATCGCGGATCGCCGCTGCGTGGTCTACAGCGGCACGATGGTGACGCTCGGCCGGGCCAGCGCGGTCGTGACCGCCACCGGTCTGCGCACCGAAATCGGCCGCATCAGCGCGATGCTCGCCGGGGTGGAGCAGCTCACCACGCCGCTGCTGCGCCAGCTTTCCGATTTCGGCCGCGCGCTCACCATCGTGATCCTCGTCGCCGTAGCGGTCATTTACCTCTTCGGCGTGTACGTGCGCACCTATCCGCATCAACAGATGTTCCTCGCCATGGTCGGGCTCGCGGTTTCCGCCATCCCCGAGGCGCTGCCCGCGATCATCACCATCACGCTCGCAGTCGGCGTGAGGCGCATGGCGGCGTGCAAGGCCATCATCCGCCGGTTGCCGGCCGTGGAGACGCTGGGCTCGGTCACCGTGATCTGTTCCGACAAGACCGGCACATTGACACGCAATGAGATGAGCGTGCACAGCGTGGCGATGGCGGGCCTGCCGCCGATCGAGGTCACGGGCAGCGGCTACCAGCCCGTCGGCGACTTCCACATGGAAGGGCGCAATATGGATCCAGCGAAGTTCCCGGCGCTGCTGGAACTGTGCCGCGCCGCCATGCTGTGCAACGAATCCGCGATCCATGAAACGCCCGAGGGCTGGGTGCTGAGCGGGGATCCGACCGACGGCGCGCTGCTCGCCCTCGGCATGAAGGCGGGGCTGGGGCAACAGGCGCTGGCCGCGCTCTATGCCGAGATCGATGCAATCCCGTTCGAGTCCGGGCACCGCTTCATGGCCACGCTGCGGCAGGACCTGGACGGCGCGCGCTGGATATTCGTCAAGGGCGCGCCGGAGGCGGTGCTGAAGCTCTGCGCCCGGCAACATGGGAAATCCGGCGAAGAACCGCTCGATTCGGGATGGTGGCATGCGCAGGTGGAGCGGTTCGGCGCGGATGCGCAGCGCACGATCGCCATCGCCGCGCGCCGCTGCGCGATCGGCGCGCCGGATTCGCTGTCATTCCCTGACGTGCGGGACCTCACCCTGCTCGGCGTTGTCGGTATCATCGATCCGCCGCGCGAGGAGGCGATGGATTCGGTGCGCCAGTGCCGCTCGGCGGGCGTGCAGGTCAAGATGGTCACCGGCGATCATGCCGGCACCGCCGGGGCCGTCGCGCGCCAGATCGGCCTCGACGAAAGCGCGCGCCCATTGAGCGGCGCGGACCTGGATCTCCTGGACGACGCGCAGCTTGCGGATGCGGTGGAGCGGGCCACGGTGTTTGCCCGGACCAGCCCGGAGCACAAGCTACGCCTCGTCGAGGCGCTGCAGTCGCGCGGCCACGTGGTGGCGATGACCGGCGATGGCGTCAACGACGCCCCGGCGCTCAAACGCGCCGACGTCGGCGTGGCCATGGGCATCAAGGGCACGGAAGTGGCCAAGGAGGCCTCGCAGATGGTGCTGGCCGATGACAATTTCGCGTCCATCGTGCGCGCCGTGGCGGAGGGCCGCACGGTATTCGACAACATCCGCAAGGCGATTCTCTACATATTGCCGACCAATGGCGGCGAGTCCTTCACCATTCTGCTCGCCATCGCCTTCGGCCTGGTGCTGCCGATCACGCCGGCGCACATCCTCTGGATCAACATGGTTACCGAGGTGACGTTGTCCGTCGCGCTCGCCTTCGAGCCGCCTGAACCGATGATCATGCGGCGGCGGCCCCGCGATCCGCAGGCGCCGATCCTGTCCGGTTTCATGATCTGGCGCGTGCTGCTCGTTTCCGTGCTGATGGTGTCGTGCGCCTTCGGGCTGTTCGTCTACGAGATGTCAGGCGGCGCGGAGCTCGAAGCCGCGCGCACGGTCGCGGTCAACACGCTGGTCGTCACGCAGGCCGCCTACCTGGTGAACACGCGCTTTCTCTATGCCTCGGCGCTGACCCGCGCCGGCCTGTTCGGCAACCGTTTCGTGCTCATCGGCATCGGGCTCGTCCTCGTGCTGCAGATGTTGTTTACTTATACGCCTTGGATGCAGGGCCTGTTCCATACCCGCGCCATCGGTATCGATGCCTGGGCTCGGATATTCGCAGCGGGCCTGTTCGTATTCATTGCCGTCGAGGCGGAAAAGAAACTTCTGTCGCGGCTTTAGTGCTTTTCCGTCATTCCGGAACGGCCACAGGCCGCTTCCGGAATCCAGCCCTGATGGGACTGCAACCGTGACAGCGCCGGCATTGTGCGTCGTCCCTGGATTCCGGACGCTCCCCCCGGCATGCGCCGGGGTCGGTCCGGAATGACGGGGCGAAAATCAGACGATCGGCGGTTCCGCCGGCGGCAGCTCATCGGTGGCCGGGTTCAGCTCCTGCTGGATCTCCTCGACGTGGCCCGCCACGGTCTCCGGGCTCTCGAAGCGCGCGATGTGGAACAGCGCCTCGCCCTCGTTTACGAGCGGAATCGTCGTCCGCCCGATGATGATCCCCTCCGCGCTCGCCTTCACCGCCTTCTCGTTGTCCCCGAACGGATCCGACACCACGCCCAGGCGTTCGCCCTTCCGTACCTGGGCCCCGAGGGGCTTGCTCGCGCGCAGGATGCCGCTCTGCGGCGCGCGCACCCAGGTGCTGGAAATGGCGACCAGCGGCTTGCGCCGCCGCCGCTGGCGTTTCACCGGAGGCAACATGCCGATCGCGCGCATCACCGAGATCACGCCGTTCACGCCGGCGCGGATCGCCACCTCGTCGAAGCGCAGCGCCTCGCCGGCCTCGTAGACGATTACCGTCAGGCCCATTTTTTCCACCGCCTGGCGCAGCGATCCGTCCACGATCCCGGTATTGAGGATCACCGGCAGGGAGAAGGCGCGCGCCATCCGCTCCGTGTCCGCATCGTCCAGCCAGGCGCGCACCTGCGGCAGGTTCTCGCGGTGGATGGCGCCGGTGTGCAGGTCGATGCCGTGCGTGCACTTGGCCGCGATCTCGGTGAGAAACAGATTCGCCATGCGCGCCGCGGTGGATCCTTCTTCCGATCCCGGAAACGAGCGGTTGAGGTCGCGGCGGTCGGGGAGGTAGCGGCTCTTGCTGATGAAACCGTAGATGTTGACCACCGGCACCGCGATCAGCGTGCCGCGCAGCCGGTTCAGCGCCTTCTCGTGCATGATGCGGCGAATGATCTCGACGCCGTTGATCTCGTCGCCATGCAGCGCGGCGGACAGGAACATCCGGGGTCCGTCGCGTCTGCCGTGCACGACCTGCACTGGCAACGTCATGCCGGTGTGCGTATACAGGTCCGGCACCCTGATATCGATGGCCGCGCGCCCGCCGGGCCGGACGCGCGTATTGCCGATGGTGAACGCCTCCCGCATCTTCAACCTTGGCCGCGCGTGCGGATGCGGCCCTGGCTGGCGTTCTCTTCGATGAACTGGATGATCATGGTCGCGAGATCCTTGCCGGAAGCCTTCTCGATCCCCTCCAGCCCCGGCGAGGAATTGACTTCCATTACCAGCGCGCCGTGGTTGGAGCGCAGGATGTCCACGCCGGCCACGTTCAGTCCCATGGTCTTCGCCGCGCGCACCGCCGCCGAGCGCTCCTCGGGCGTGATGCGGATGCCGCTCGCCGTGCCGCCGCGGTGCAGGTTTGAACGAAACTCTCCCTCGCGCGCCTGGCGTTTCATAGAGGCGACGACTTTGCCGCCGATGATGAAACAACGGATGTCCGCGCCCGCCGCCTCCCGGATGTACTCCTGCACGAGCACGCTTTCCTTGAGGCCGAGGAAGGATTCGAGCACGCTCTCCGCCGCCTTGCGCGTCTCGGCCAGCACCACGCCGGTGCCCTGCGTGCCCTGCAGCAGTTTGATGACCAGCGGCGCCCCGCCGACCATCTCGATCAGGTCCTGGATGTCGTCCGGCTTGCTCGCGAAACCGGTGACCGGCAGGCCGATGCCCTTTCGGGACAGCAGTTGCAGCGCGCGGAGCTTGTCGCGCGCGCGGGAGATGGCCACGGACTCGTTCAGCGGGTAGACGCCCATCATCTCGAATTGCCGCAGCACGGCGGTGCCGTAAAAAGTGATCGAGGCCCCGATGCGCGGGATCACGGCATCGAAGCCGCGCAGGTCCTCGCCCCTGTAGTGGATGCCGGGCCGGTGCGAGGTGATGTTCATGTAACAGCGCAGCGGGTCGAGCACGTACACGCGGTGGCCGCGCTCCTTCGCCGCCTCCACCAGGCGCCGGGTGGAATACAGCCGCGTCTTGCGCGAAAGGATCGCGATCTTCATGTCACTTGACGCCGGTAATACGTCTCTTGCGCCGGTACGAGTGCGCCAGTCCGCGGCCGAGCAGGAAGGAGGTGCCGGGGTCGACCTTGAGCCCGCCCGCGATCAGCGCGGTGCGGCCGAGCAGCATGCGGAACAGCATGTCGTCGCGTCCGGTGAGTGTGATTTCAGCCGGCCATTGCGTTTCGCCGGCGCGCACCTGCGTGAGAATGACATAACGATGCTCGGCATGACCGCCCGAGTCCTTGACGAGGCGCCGATCGACGACCGGCGCGTCGCAGGCGATCTCGATGTCGGTGCGCCGGCGCAGCGGATGGATCCAGAAGCGCACGCAGTCGACGCCGCGCTTCCGGAAAGGCTCGATGCGGAAAGTGTGAAGAGCGGAAGTCTTGGCGCCAGTGTCGATCTTCGCCTTGATCGCCGGGATGCCTAGATCGGGCAGCGCGAGCCATTCGCGCCAGCCCAGGATCCTTGCGGGGGAATGTTCTACTGGCGGCATGTTCCGGCCATTTTACCGGATGATCGCCTGCAGGAGTTCCGCGGTTTCGTCGAGCGGCAGGCCCATCACGCCTGAATAGCTGCCTTCCAATCCGGTGATGAATGCCGCGGCGCCGCCCTGCACGGCATAGGCGCCGGCCTTGTCGTAGGGTTCGTCCAAGTTGCAGTAACGCGCGCACTCTTCGCCTGTCAGCGGGCGGAAGGTGACGTGGCTGACATTCACACGCGCCTCCTCTCGTTCGTGGATTAACGCAACGGCCGAGTAAACGAGATGCGTGCGACCGGAAAGCGACATAAGCATGCGCATGGCGTCATTCCGGTCGGCGGGTTTGCCGAGCACGCAATCGTCGAGCACAACCTCGGTGTCCGCGCCGAGCACCGGCAGCGGCCGCGGCGCGACCTTCTTTCCGGCGCGCGCCTTCTCCAGCGCCAGCCGCATGACGTAATCGCTCGGCGTCTCCTTTCCATCCCAATGCTCCGCCACCTCGACGTCCAGCACTTCATACTTCACCCTGAGCTGATCGAGCAGTTGCCGTCGTCGCGGCGATTTCGATGCGAGGTAGATCTCAATCACGATGGAGATTCTAGAAAACAGGACGGCGCCGATCTGTGTCTCTTCCGTCATTCCGGTCGCGGCTGCGTAGCAGCCGCGACCTGGAATCCAGCCCTCGTGCCGCATGAGCCGCGCTGGCGCAGGCATTATTCAAGCCGGGCTCAGGTTGAAAGTGATCGAAGTCGGATACCATCATGTACCTGGATTCCGGACGCTCGCCCGGCCTCGCCGTCCTCGGTCCGGAATGACGTACTACCGGATTGGCGGTGAAGCGGCCCGGGGTCATTCGCGATGGTACGGATGCCCCTTCAGGATCGTCCACGCGCGGTAGAGCTGCTCGAGCAACAGCACCCGCACGAGCCCGTGCGGCAGGGTCAGGCTGGAGAGCGACCAGACTGCGTCGGCGCCATCGATCACGGAAGCATCAAGTCCGTCGGCGCCGCCGATCACCAACGCTACGGAACGGCCCGTCTCCATCCATTCCGCCAGCTCGCGTGCGAGGCCCGCCGTATTTTGTTGCCGGCCTCGTTCATCGAGGGCAACCACCAGGGCGTTTCCGGGGATCGCCTTCAGGATCGCTTTCGCTTCGGCGCGCAGCACGGACGGTTTCGGCTCGCTCGCCGCGCGCCGCGCCGGCGCGATTTCACGAATAGTCAGTTTGAGTTCCGGGGGGAACCTGCCTGCATAATCCGCGGTCGCTTCGCGCAGCCAGCCGCTGGCACGTCTGCCAACGGCGAACAGCGTCAATTGCATGCGCGGGCAGCAGGCTGATGCAATACTCCGTTTCGCATCAGCCTGTGGCGCCCTGCGGCAGATTTCCTGCTCCTGCGAAATCTGCACTTCCGCCATCCCAGGCGGTCGGCAGATTTGCTGCTCCTGCGAAATCTGCACTTCCGCCATCCCTGGCGGTCGGACGGGACGCATCGTTTATCAAGCACGCAAGTGCTTGATAAACGGAGCGAGGCCGAAGCTCTGCTTTGCTTGACGCAAGATGCAAAAGTGCATGGATGGACTTTTGCATCAACCTTTCAAGGGGCCTTGGAGGCCCGGCGATCGCCGACCGACCAGAGCTTCTCGAGCTGATAGTAGGCGCGCGTCTCCGGGTGCATGAGATGGACGATGACATCGCCGAGGTCGATCAGGACCCACTCGCCCTCGCGCTCGCCTTCCGTTCCGAGCACCGGCACCTTGAACTGGCGCGCGCATTCGAGCGCCTTCTGCGCCAGCGCCCGCACCTGCCGGTCGGAGCGCCCGCTCGCGATGATCATGAAATCGGTGATCGAGGTCAGGCCGCGGACATCGAGGCTGCGGATGTCCATCGCCTTCATGGTGTCCAGGGCCGATACCAGTTCCACGCCCAGGGCCTCCGCGGTCATTGGTTTTGGTATAAACCCTCCCGGCGGATGTAATCGAGCACGGGCGGCGGCAGGAGGAAGCGGGGATCACGGCCCGTGCCGATCAGTCCGCGGATGCGCGCGGCGGAGATATCGAGCAGCGGGATGTCCACCTTGAGGATCGCGCCGGACGGCTGCGCGGCGATGCCGGCAAAGGAAGGTACGGAGCGTGCGGCAAACAGGTCGGCAACTTCGCGATTCTCGAATTCGACCGGGCTCCCAGGCCTGTTCACGACGATAATATGGACATAGTCGAGCAGCGCTGTCCACTGGCGCCAGGTGTGCAGTAACTGGAAGGCATCCATTCCCATGACCAGCGCCAGCGGCCGGGGGCCGAATTCGCCCCGCAGCGAGCGCGCGGTATCCACCGTATAGGACACGCCCTTGCGGCGCACCTCGCGGTCATCGGCCACTAACCCATTCGTCCCCTCCACGGCCAGTTGCACCATCTTCAGGCGCTGCGTCGGGCTTGCCGCGGGCGCCTCACGGTGCGGAGGCGTGTCCACGGGGATCAGCCGCACTTCGGCCAGGTCGAGCGTATCCAGGCACTCGATGGCGAGCCGGAGGTGGCCGTGGTGTACGGGATCGAAGGTGCCACCGAGGATGCCGATAGGACTCGACATCAGTCCAATCTGGAGTGAAAAGTGAAAAGTGAAAAGTGAAAAGCAGGAATGTGAAAGTGGAAGGGACGTGCCGACAACCACATCTTTCTTTGCACTTTTAACTTTTGACTTTTCACTTCCTTATGTTTCCGTCGCCGATGACGATGTACTTCTGTGAGGTCAGTCCTTCCAGCCCTACCGGGCCGCGCGCATGGAACTTGTCCGTGCTGATCCCGACCTCCGCGCCGAGCCCGTATTCGAAGCCGTCGGCAAAGCGCGTTGAGGCATTCACCATGACCGAGCTCGAATCCACCTCGCGCAGGAAACGCCGCGCGCGGCTGACGTCCTCCGTGATGATGGCGTCCGTGTGCTGCGATCCGTACCGCGCGATGTGGTCCATGGCCTCATCCAGGCCGGTCACGATGCGCAGGGACATGATCGGGGCAAGATACTCGGTCCGGTAATCCTGCTCGGTCGCGGCCTTGATGCCCGGCAGGATCGCGCAGGATTTTTCGCAGCCGCGGATCTCGACGCCGGCCTCATCGAACATGGGGCCAAGCCGATCCAGTACCGGTCTGGCCACGTCCTCCGCGACCAGCAGGCACTCCATGGTGTTGCAGGTGCCGTAGCGCTGAGTCTTGGCGTTGAACGCGACCTTCACGGCTTTGTCGAGATCGGCGCGGTCGTCGATATAGACGTGGCATATCCCGTCCAGGTGTTTGATCACAGGCATGCGCGCCTCGCGGCTCACGCGCTCTATGAGTCCCTTGCCGCCGCGCGGCACGATCACGTCCACGTATTCGGGCATGCCGAGCAGCTCGCCGACCGCCGCGCGGTCGGCGGTCTCGATCACCTGCACGGCGTCCTGCGGCAGACCGGCCTGGCGCAGGCCTTCGCGGACGCAGGCCGCGATCGCGAGGTTCGACTGCACGGCCTCGGACCCGCCGCGCAGGATCGCGGCGTTGCCCGACTTCAGGCAGAGACCGGCGGCATCCGCTGTGACGTTCGGGCGCGATTCGTAAATGATGCCGACCACGCCCAGCGGCACGCGCATCCTGCCGACTTGTATGCCGGACGGGCGGAAGCGCAACTCGGACACTTCACCGATAGGATCGGCCAGGGCGGCGATTTCGCGCAGCCCGTCCGCCATCGCCTTGACGCGCGCCGGCGTGAGCTCCAGGCGTTCGAGCAGCGCCGCGTCCAGCCGGTCCATGCGCCCGGATTGCAGATCCGCGGCGTTTGCCTTGAGCAGCTCGCCCTGTCGCGCCTCGATCAGCGCGGCGATCCCGGTGAGCGCATTGTTCTTCGCCTGGGTGCAGGCACAGGCCATCAACCGCGCCGCGCCGCGGGCGCGCTTGCCGACGTCATGCATGTATGACTTGATATTCATGGGCAGCCGGAATTCAGAATATCGAATATAGAATAAATTCTATATTCCCGCTGTCTTTACGTAGCGAGCCCCGGAGTCTGCTGCCAGCGCGCCCTTCGCAGCGCGTTCGATCATGGCGCTCTGGCGCAACGCGGAGGCGATATGCGGACGGCGCATCCGCCGTAGTGCCGCGCCCACCGGCGCCAGGCTGTCCGGATGCACGTGGTGCCGCCCCAGTGCCGTGTCGATCGACATGCCGGCTGCAACGTCCGTGGCGATGCTGGACAATTGTCGCAGCTGCCAGGTCACTGCGCCCAGCACGGCCACGACCGCTTCGCCCTCCTCGCGAATGCCGCGCAGAATGCGCGCGACGCGGCCGGCGTCGCCCTCCAGCGCCGATCCGATCAGGGTGAAAGCGCCGTAACGCGCGTCGTCGCCGACGCTGTGCATGACCTCCTGCAAGCCGATGACGGGGCCGGGCGCGAGCAGCGCCAGTTTCTCCACTTCCTGCGCGGCGGCCAGCAGGTTTCCCTCGATCCGATCAGCCAGCAGCTCCGCCGCCTCCTGGACGATACTCTTGTTGTGGCGCTTCAGCCGTTCCGCGATCCAGCTCGGCAGCTCAGCGGCCTTGATCTCGCGGATCTGCACCGTCGCGCCGGCTTTGTCGATGGCCTTGTACCACTTTGTATTCGTCTTCTGCTTGTCGAGCCGGTCGCTGGTGATGAGCAGCAGGTTTTCGGGATTGGGTCTGGCGCAGAATTCGGCCAGGACCTCCGACCCTTCGTTGCCAGGTGAGTAGTGGCCAAGACGCAAATCGATGACCTTGCGCGTGGAGAACAGGGACATCTCCGCGGCCGCCTGACGCAGCCGGTTCCAGTCGAAGTCCCGTTCCACGTCCAGCACCGCGCGCTCCTCGTAGCCGAGCCGGCGCGCGTGCCGGCGCACTTCGTCGGCGATTTCCAGGATCTGCAGCGGCTCGTCGCCGCTGATGCAGTACACCGGCGCGAGGCGACCCTGCTTCAGGTTGAGGTGGAGCTGTTCGGGTTTCAGGCGCATGGCGCCGGACTGCGGACGGCGCGTCTACTTGTGCTGGGCCAGCACGGCGCCGACCCGGCGCAGCACCTGTTCCGCGGCGTCACGTGTCAATTCGTCGCGCAATGTCTCTTCCTCGCTGAACTTGCCGAGCACTTCGTTCTGATCGAAGGTGAAATCGCGCACCAGCGACAGGGGGTCGTTCTCCAGCAGCTTTTCGCCGCCCGCTTCGCTCAAGGACAGCCGCGCGGACAGGGTCACCTGGTATTCCTCCACCTTCCCGGTCCTGGGCGAGACGCTGAGCACGTCGCGACGGAAGCTTTCCCTGGAGAGCAGGATCACGAACTGCGCCTCCTGCGCCGATGCTGTGGTGCTCACGCCCGCGTTCCGCAGCCGTAATCGGACCGCCTCGGCGAGATTGTCGGCGCCGTCTTCCTCCACGTAAATCGTGTCAGCCCCGATCTCCGCGGCGCCGGAGCGCGCATCGCGCAGGTGGAAACCGCAGGCGGAGAGTGCCAGGCAGACAAGGAGTGCGAGGAAGGCGCGTTGAGACATGGGGGGCAGAATACCGGTAGCAGATAGAATTTAGAATATGGAATATTCTAAATTCTTCCTTCTATTCCACCACCACATTCACCAGCCTCCCCGGCACCACAATCACCTTCCTGATCTCCTTCCCCTCCACAAATCGCCTCACGCCGCCGTCGGCCAACGCCGCGGCCCTGATGTCCGCTTCTGTGGCATCCGCGGCTACTTCGACCTTCCCGCGCAACTTGCCGTTTACCTGGACCACGAGCTCGATTTCGCTGCGCGCAAGCGCGCTCTGGTCGGCTTCCGGCCAGGAGCTGTCGATCAGCGGCGTTTCATGGCCAAGCGCCCGCCAGATGGCCGCCGTGATATGCGGCACGATCGGAGCCAGCAGCAGGACCGCGGTTTCCAGACCCTCGCGCAGGATGGCGCGACCATTTTCGCTCACGTCCCCGGCGCGGGCGAGCGCATTACACAGCTCCATCACGGCGGCGATTGCCGTATTAAATGTATAGCGGCGACCGATGTCGTCATTGACCTTGACCACGGTCTGGTGGATTTTCCGGCGCAATTCCCGCTGTGCGTCGGTCAGCGCCCCGCGGTCCAGGGACCGGGCGGGTGCGCCGCCGGCCATTTCGACGCCCAGATTCCATAACCGCCGCAGGAAGCGGTAGGCTCCTTCCACGGCGGCGTCCGACCATTCCAGCGTTTGCTCCGGCGGCGAGGCGAACATCATGAACAGCCGGGCGGTATCAGCGCCGTAGCGGTCCACCAGGGCCTGTGGATCCACGCCGTTGTTTTTCGACTTGGACATCGTGCCCATGCCGGCGGACTCGACCGGCAGACCGTCGGCGCGCAATACGGAGAGCGTGCGCTGGCCTTTCTGGTCGAACTGCGCATCGACCTCGGCCGGATTCCAGTAGCTGATGCGCCCATCCCCGGATTTACGGTAGAAGATTTCATTCAGCACCATGCCCTGGGTGAGCAGGTTCGAGAAGGGTTCGTCCACCTCCGTGAGCCCCAGATCGCGCATCACGCGTGTCCAGAAGCGCGAGTAGAGCAGGTGCAGGATGGCGTGTTCGATGCCGCCGATGTACTGGTCGACCGGCATCCAGTACTTGGTGCGCTCGTCGACCATGGCCCGGTCCGTGTCGGGGCAGGAATAGCGGAAGTAATACCAGGATGAATCGACAAAGGTATCCATCGTGTCCGTTTCCCGCCGCGCCGGCTTGCCGCACTTGGGGCAGTGGCATTCGTAGAATTCCGGGTGCCTGGTCAGCGGGTTGCCGGTCCCGTCCGGGACCAGCCCCTCGGGCAGAACCACGGGCAATTGATCATCCGGCACCGGCACCTCGCCGCAAATTCCGCAGTGGATGATGGGGATGGGGCAGCCCCAGTAGCGCTGCCGGGAAATCCCCCAGTCCCGCAGCCGGTACTGCACCCGCTTGTTGCCGAGACTCTTCGCCGCAAGATCCGCGGCCATCGCGTTGACCGCGGCCTGGTAATCGAGCCCGTCGTATTCCCCGGAATGTTTGCAGACTCCATACTCGTCATACCAGGGTTGCCAGGCGTTGATCGAGTATTCCCTGCCGCCGACGTCGATGACCGGCAGGATCGGCAGCCCGTACTCTTTCGCGAACGCGAAGTCGCGCTCATCATGACCGGGCACGCCCATGACCGCGCCCTCGCCGTAGGCCATCAATACGTAATTCGCGACCCACACCGGCAGCTTCCTGCCGGTGAACGGGTGCAGCACGTGCAGCCCGGTGTCCATGCCCCTTTTTTCCTGGACTGCGAGATCGGCTTCCATGATGCTGCCGTGCCGGCATTCCGCGACAAACGCGGTGAGTGCGGAGTTGCCGTCCGCCGCTCGCTCCGCGAGCGGGTGCTCGGCAGCGACGGCGACGTAGCTCGCGCCGAACAACGTATCCGCGCGCGTAGTGAAAACCTTCAGGACCCCGCCACCGTCCGCGTGCGGGAAACCGATCTCGACGCCTTCGCTGCGGCCGATCCAGTTGGACTGCATCACCTTGACCCGTTCCGGCCAGCCGTCCAGCCGGTCGAGGCCGGAAAGGAGCTGGTCGGCGTAAGCCGTGATGCGCATGTAATACATCGGGATCTCGCGTCTCTCGACCAGCGCGCCCGTGCGCCAGCCGCGCCCGTCGATGACCTGTTCGTTCGCCAGCACCGTCTGGTCCACCGGATCCCAGTTCACGGTCCCGGTCGTCAGGTAGACCAGCCCGCGCTCGAGCATGCGCAGAAACAGCCACTGGTTCCAGCGGTAGTAGGCCGGATCGCAGGTGGCGATCTCGCGCTCCCAGTCGAGGGCGAAACCGAGGGACTTGAGCTGTTTCTTCATGTAGGCGATGTTCTCGCGCGTCCAGCGCGCGGGCGGGACGCCGTTGGCCATCGCCGCGTTCTCCGCGGGCAGCCCGAAGGCGTCCCAGCCCATGGGCTGCAGTACGTTGCGGCCGCGCATGCGCTGGTAGCGCGAGATCACGTCGCCGATGGTGTAATTTCGGACGTGGCCCATGTGCAGCTTGCCGCTGGGGTAGGGGAACATGCTCAGGCAGTAGAACTTCTCGCGCGCGGGGTCCTCGCACACGCTGAAGACGCGCGATTTTTCCCAGAGTTTCTGTAATTCCGCCTCGATGACGGCGGGTTCGTAGAGCGATTGCATGCGGTTCTGGGGAGGCGGGTCGCGGCGCGGAGCGGATCGGAAGTGCAGGGCAGGATACCGCACGGCGGAGATCGCTCACAACCCGATGCGTCCGGGCAAAAAAACGGGCCGCGCCGATCCGGCGCGGCCCGTCCCCAGGGATTCAGGGAAGTCGCGGGACGTTCTACTGTTCGCTTTTCACCGTCAGGTTTTCACGGTTCTGGTCGAGAATCGCCGGCCCCACGCCCTGAACTTCGAGCAGCTGCTCGATGGACTGGAACGGACCATGCTGTTCCCGGTAGGCGATGATCGCCTCCGCGCGTTTCTCGCCGATGCCGTTCACGCTCATCAGCGTTTCCTTGTCCGCGGTGTTGATGTTGATGGGCTGGGCCGCGTACAGCAGGCCGGGAAGAGCAAACAGCAGAACAAAGACGAGTTTCCTCAGGATATCCATATTGCCTCCTTAGCGAGTGGTGAATCCCTTAGATCCCTGTGGCACGGGGCCACGCGGAAATACTACGCGCGCCCCGGCGCGGAAGGAATATACCCGCAAAGAGTGACAAAAAAGCCCCGCCATAGGTGGGGCTGGTGAGGGGAGGAAGCGGTGCGCCCGGGGGGATCCGGGCGCTGCCGATCCGGAGGAATTACCAGTAGATCTGGCCGCGCATCATGAACGCGCTCGGCTCGTCGCCGTCGTCGCCGCTGCCGGGCTCGTTGTAATCGAGCGTATCGACGTAATTCGCCATGAAACGCATGGTGTTGTTGACGTACCAGTTGAGACCCACGGTCAGGAGGTGCATCTCGCCGCCGATGAAGGCCTCGTCGAAGTCGTTGTAATCGGCCTCCTCGTAGCGGACCGCAACTTCCCAGGCGCCGACGCCGCCCTTGCCGACGATGCCCTTGGGCTTGATGCTGCCCCACTGGGCCTTGCCTGCGTCGTAATTCTTGGCTTCACCCGTGAGGAAGTACCCCACGTCGACGGACCAGGCCTGCAGCGTGACGTCGTCCAGCGCCGGATCCTCGCGGCTGACGTCCATGTTGACGTATTGCGCCAACGCATGGGCGGGTCCCCAGACGCCGCCGAGTTCCAGGTTGTACGCGAAGGCATCGTCAGCGGTGCCCTTGAAGTCCGCGTTCAGGTTCTTGCTGTCGATGATGTGGATGACGGCGTCGCGCTGATCCATGTCTATCGTCCCGCCATTGGGGTTCTTGTAGAGAATGCCGGCGCCGACATGCATGAGGTGCGTCTTGTCCCGCATGAACGGTGTTCCGGTGACCCTGGCGCCGAATGCAAATTCCTGGTCGCATTCCCCTGCGCTGTCATTCTCGGCGCCGAAGAAGCAGTCCTCGGGTTCATCGAGGTTGGAGGTGAACGCGCCGACGTGCGCCGTCCAGCGCTCCCCGTTCATGAATCCGGCGACGCCCATCTGGCGGGCCGGCTCGATCTCGTTATCCGAATAGATCGGGCGGTTCATGAAGGTCATGTGCTTCGAGCTGGAAAGGGTCGCGAACCCGAAGGGCACGTGATGCTGTCCCCACCGGAGCCACCACTTGCCCCCGCTCCACTTGCTTTCATACCCCACGTAAGCGCCCTTGACGCTGAGCTCGTCCTCGTCGTGGTCCACTTCGAGCTTGCCCACCCAGTGTTCCCAGAGCCGGGCTTCGACGCCGAGGCGCGCGCGGCGCAGCTCACCGCCGCTTTCCAGCTCGGTTTCGTCCGCATTCGTGAAGATGTAGTCCGCCATCACGCGGCCGATCAGAGTCCAGTGACGTGCTCGGCATCGGCCTTGGAGGCGGCGACGAGCAGCTCGTATTCCTCCGCGGTGAGACTACCCTTGTCGCGCAGGATTTTGAGCAGGTCCATCATCGCATCATTGACGGCAAAGGCCGGCGCGGACAGCGCGGCGGCCCAGGCCAAAACCAAACCCCCAAACAGCGTCCGAAGTGTCGTCGTGCTATACACGGCAGTTCTCCTTAAGCGTCTCTCGCGAATTCGTGTGGATTTTCAAGGATGCTACTCCTCCCCTTGGTGAGGCTCTGCACATTCATGCAGTGCGGGAACTTAGAGGCTGCCCATTAAGGCGCCATGACTGCTCAGTGACGGCGTGGTTAAGAGATTGTTACGGCCGCGTGACGGGTACTGATGACCGGCGCTGGAAGTGCGTGCAGGCGCCGGCCGGGATTACACTTACGAATGCCGTCATGACCTTGTAATATGCACCCTGTCCAATGGTCCACCATGTTTACGGCTCCGACCACTGACTCGATGAAGGGAAGAATCCTCATCATCGAGGATGAAGCGGCGATTCGCGAAATGCTGGGCTATACGCTCATGAAGGAGGGCTTCGAATTCCAGGAAGCCGCCGACGTCGATCAGGCCCGGCCCCTGATCGAGCGGCAGAAGCCCGACCTGATCCTGCTCGACTGGATGCTGCCCGGCATGAGCGGCGTCGATTACGCGCGGCGGGTGCGCAACGACCCGGAAACGCGCGACATCCCCATCATCATCCTGACCGCCCGCGGCGAGGAAACGGATAAGGTCCGCGGGCTTGATACCGGCGCGGACGATTACATCACCAAGCCGTTCTCTTCCAAAGAGCTGCTGGCCCGCATCCGGGCCGTCATGCGTCGCAGCGCGCAGGATCGGCCCCAGGGCACCGTGTCCGCGGGCGGGTTGTCGCTCGACCCGGAAACCTTCCGCGTGACGGCGGACGGCGCGAACGTCGAGATCAGCCCCACGGAATTCCGCCTGCTGCACTTCTTCATCACCCATCCGGAGCGCGTCTACAGTCGCTCGCAGCTGCTGGACCAGGTATGGGGCCAGAATGTCTACGTCGAGGAGAGGACGGTGGACGTGCATATCAGGCGCCTGCGCAAGGCGCTCGAGCAGTTCGGCTTCGACCGCTTCATCCAGACGGTACGAAGTGTCGGCTACCGGTTCTCCAGCCAGTAAGCCCGGCGGGGCAAAACCAGGATGCGCCACGATCTCTGGCGTCTGATCGCCTGCATCGCCACTGCGCTGGTCATCGGCCTCATCGTCGGCCGGCCGTTTCTGCTGTTGAGCGCCTGTCTGCTGCTGTTCGTGGCCTGGTATTCCAGGGCGTTGTCCGGGTTCCTAAATTACATCCGTCACAACGCCGATGACGCGCTCCCAGACCTGTCCGGGATCGTCAACGATCTCGTGCGCGAGTTTCATATCCTGCGGTCCAATTACCGCCAGCGCGAGGAGAAGCTGTCCGGTTTTTTGACGCGCTTCCAGGACGCCGCATCCGCCCTGCCGGACGCCGTGGTCGTGCTCAACCGCCCGGACCGGATCGAATGGGCGAACCGGAAGGCCTCCGAGTACCTGGGCATCAACTGGCCGCAGGACGGCGGCCAGCGCCTGGCGAACCTGATTCGCCATCCCGACCTCAGCGATTTTCTGCGCCAGCGCCAGCGGCATCTGACATCCGGCGTCATGGAACTTGTTTCGCCCGAGGATGAGCACCGCAGGCTCGAACTGCGGCTCACGGTCTATGGCCGCGATCACGCCCTGCTGGTCGCGCGCGACATTACCGAGCTGCAGCGGCTGAACAAGATGCGCTCGGACTTCATCGCCAACGCGTCGCACGAGTTGCGCACGCCGCTCACCGTGATCTCGGGCTACCTGGAGGCATTCGAGGGCGATCGCGAACATTGTCCGGAGGAATGGACTTCGCGCATCACGGAGATGCGCAACCAGGCGGGAAGGATGCAGCGCCTGATCGAGGACCTGCTGAAGCTCTCCAGCCTGGAAAGCACGGCGGAGCCGGACGTCACCGAGCAAGTGCGGGTCGCCGACATGCTGGCCGCCATCGTCCGTGAAGCCGCATCGCTGGAGGGCTACGGCCGGCAGACGATGGAGACGAAGGCCGATCCGGAACTCGCCCTGTGGGGCAGCCAGGCGGAGCTGTACAGTGCTTTCTCGAATATTATTTTCAACGCCGTGCAGTACACGCCGGCCGGCGGCCGCATCGATATTCGCTGGTTTGGCGACCGCGAGGGTGCGCGTCTGGAAGTGTCGGATAACGGCGAGGGCATCGCCCCCGAGCATCTCTCGCGCCTGACGGAGCGCTTTTACCGCGCGGATAAGAGCCGCTCGCGCGCCAAGGGAGGCACGGGGCTCGGACTGGCGATCGTCAAGCATGTGCTTGCCCGACACGACGGCACCCTCGAGATCCGCAGCGAGCCGGGCAGGGGCAGCACTTTTACTTGCCACTTCCCGCCGGAACGCGTCGTTTCGGCGCGCGAATCTTCGACCACCCATCCGGCGTCCGCGTAACCGCCGCATCACGCCGTCCGCGCATATCGACATGCGGACTGTCAGGCAATGTCGCGGTACTGTCACATTCCCTTAACCCCGGTGTCACGCGCCCCGTTTAAGGTTTCGAACCGCAATTCGACATTCAGCGGAACCCAAGGAGAAGAACCAGTGAACAGTAAGCGATTTCTGACGGCAGCCGGGCTTGCCCTTGCTTTGCTTATTTTCGTCCCGGCAATGGCCGAGGACGCAGTCGACCCCGCCCTGCCTGACTACAGCAAGGTCAGCGGCGTGTCCGGCAACATCAACAGTGTCGGCTCCGACACGCTCGCCAATCTCATGACGCTGTGGGCGGAGGAATTCAAGAAGCTCTATCCCAACGTCAACGTGCAGATCCAGGCGGCCGGATCTTCGACCGCGCCTCCCGCGCTGACGGAGGGGACCTCGAATTTCGGACCCATGAGCCGCGAGATGAAGGCCGAGGAAATCGCCGCGTTCGAATCCAAGTACGGCTACAAGCCGACCGCGATCGGGATCGCCATCGACGCGCTCGCGGTGTACGTGCACAAGGACAATCCGGTGCAGTGCCTGTCTCTGCCGCAGCTGGACTCCATGTTCTCGGCGACCCGGAAATGCGGACACGGGGAAGACATCGTCACCTGGGGCCAGGTCGGCGCGACCGGCAGCCTGCGGACCCAGCCGATCCAGATCTACGGCCGCAATTCCGTTTCCGGCACTTACGGTTTCTTCAAGGAAAACGCGCTGTGCAAAGGGGACTTCAAGGATCGTGTCAACGAACAGCCCGGCTCCGCCTCCGTCGTACAGAGCGTGACCAAGTCCGTCAACGGCATCGGATACTCGGGCATTGGTTACAGAACCTCCGGGGTCAGGCCGCTCGGGCTGAGCAAGACCGAGGGAGGAGAATGCGTGGCGGCGAACTCGGAAAACGCGGTTTCCGGCCACTACCCCCTGGCGCGTTTCCTGTATGTCTACGTTAATAAGAACCCCAGCAAGCCCCTGTCGCCGCTCGAGCAGGAATTCGTCCGGATGGTCCTGTCGAAGACTGGCCAGGCCGTCGTGGTGAAAGACGGCTATATTCCGCTGCCGGCCAAGGTGGCCGCGGATCAGTTGGCCAAGACCGGCGGCGCCGGCGCTGGCGCCGGCAACTGAGCGGGAAGATTGCATTTTTTCGGGGACGCCCCGCTTGCGGGGCGTTCATTTTCCCGGCCTGAACGCCCCTTCTGGCCGTTAACATAGCTGTCATATTCCAACCGTACAGTGCGGCGGATGTCCGCCACTGACGTCGCCACCCGCGAATCGCTGCTCACCAATTTCCAGTCGCCTGCCGCGCTGCAATACAGGCGTGTCCGTCAGGTTCGGGACGCGGCGACCCGTTATGTCATGGCGGTCGGCGGGATTTCCGTCATCGTCGCCATCGTGCTCATCGCCTTCTACCTGATCTACGTGGTGCTGCCGTTGTTCTATCCGGCGCGCGTCGACAAAGTACGCGAGTTCGCTCCGCCGGGCGGGACGGGCGCGGCAAGCCTCTACTACGCCGTCGAGGAACAGCGCGAGATCGGCCTTCGCATCACCGCGGACGGCCGTGCCGTATTCTTCCGCGCCCGCGACGGCAGCGAGCTGGTGACTCGGAACCTCACTGCCGAGACCACGGCGCAGGTCGTCTCCTTCGGCGCCGGGGATCCGGCGCAATACACGTTCGCGCTGGGCATGAGCGACGGCACAGCCGTGATCGCGAAGCATCACTACTCAACCTCCTTCGTCGATGAAGTGCGCAGAATCACGCCGGACGTGATTTTCCCGATCGGCGGGGCGCCCCAGTGGATCGATCCCGCCCACCGAGCCCTGGAGAAAATCGCGGCGCAATTCGACGGGGATCAGTTGACCGTCGTGGCGGTGACCTCCGAACTCCGGCTGCTGCTGGTCAATCTCAGCATGGAGAAGACGCTGTTCGGCGAAACGCCGGAGATCAAACGCACGGATACCGAGATCCCGATTCCGGGCCCAGTGACGCACCTGGCGCTCGACGTGGATCAGCGGGAACTGTACTTCACCGATCACGACGGCTTCATCTACTACTACGACATCAGCCGCAAGGAGGAACCCAGGCTCATCCAGCGCGTCACGGCGGTGCCGGACGGCGTGGACATCACGAGCCTGGAATTCCTAAGCGGCGGCATCTCGCTATTGGTGGGCGATTCCCGCGGCGAGATCGCGCAGTGGTTCCCGGTGCGCGACCAGGAGAACAATTACACGCTGGACAAGATCCGCTCGTTCCGTTCCCAGAGTTCGGCGATCGCGGTGATCCGGCCTGAATACTACCGCAAGGGTTTCCTGGCCATCGATGATGACGGCACCCTGGGTCTGTACCACGCCACGGCGGGACGGACGGTCAAACTCGTGAAGATCGAGGCGGAAGGCGGCGGACCGATGGCGATCGCCCCGCGCGCCGACGGGATGCTGATCGAATCCGGCCAGGGCACCCTGGAAGTCTGGGACGTCCGCAACCGGCATCCGGAGGTGTCCTGGCAGTCGCTGTGGGGCAAGGTCTGGTACGAGAGCCGCCAGCAGCCCGAGTTCATCTGGCAGTCGTCCTCGGCGAGTTCCGACTTCGAGCCCAAGTTCAGCCTCACGCCGCTCGCCTTCGGCACCCTGAAGGCGGCGCTTTACGCGCTGCTGTTCGCCGTGCCGCTCGCGATCATGGGAGCGATATACACCGCCTATTTCATGTCAGCCGGGATGCGCAACATCGTCAAACCCTCGGTGGAGATCATGGCGGCGCTGCCGAGCGTCATCCTCGGCTTCCTGGCCGGGTTGTGGTTTGCGCCGTTTCTCGAAAAGCACCTGCCCAGTATTTTCCTGCTCATCGTCCTGCTGCCGGCCGTGGTCCTCGGCGCGTCCTGGACCTGGTCGCGGCTGCCGCTGCACCTGCGCCAGAGGATGCCGGAGGGAACCGAGGCCACCTTGCTGGTGCCGATCATGATATTGACCCTCTTGGTCGCGGTGGCGCTGAGCCAGCCGGTGGAAGTGATGTTCTTCGACGGCAGCATGCCCCTTTGGCTGACACGCGAACTGGGGATTACCTTCGATCAGCGCAATTCGCTGGTGGTGGGGATCGCCATCGGCTTCGCCGTGATCCCGACGATTTTCTCCATCAGCGAGGACGCCATTTTCGGTGTGCCCAAGCACCTCACGACTGGTTCGCTGGCGCTCGGCGCCACGCCGTGGCAGACGATGGTGCGCGTGGTGCTGCTGACCGCCAGTCCAGGGATTTTTTCCGCTGTCATGATCGGGCTCGGCCGGGCGGTCGGCGAAACCATGATCGTGGTGATGGCGACCGGCAATACGGCGGTCATGGATCTCAGCATCTTCCAGGGATTCCGCGCGCTCTCCGCCAACATCGCGGTGGAAATGCCGGAATCGGAAGTGGGCAGCACGCATTACCGGGTTCTGTTCCTGGCCGGGCTGGTGCTGTTCATCGCCACCTTTGTGTTCAACACTGTGGCTGAAGTCGTCCGCCAGCGTCTTAGAGTCAAGTACAGCACCCTGTGATGCAGCCCACTTTTAAACAATGGCTGGCGAGCGGATCGCCCTTCATCTGGCTCAACGCCGGCGCCGTCGCGCTTTCCATGATCATGGTCGTGGGGCTCCTGGCGCTGATCGCGGTGGAGGGACTGGGCCATTTCTGGCCCGGCAATCTCGCCGATTTCTCCTACACGGAATCGGACGGCGCGTCCGGCCGCCTGCTGGGTGAGATCAACGACGAGGAGGTCGTCGCGAGAGCCATCCTCCCTGAAAACGATTCCCGGCTGGACGCGGCCGGCCCGGTCATCAAGCGCTACCTGGTCAAGACCGGCAATCGCGATCTGACCGGCAGCGATTTCCGCTGGGTGCTCATGCCGGCCATGAGCGCCATGGAATATCCAGTGGATGCGATCGCCATCGAGCGCAGGGAGTGGGGCAATTTCTACGGCTATCTGGATGGCGTCAAGGGAACCGAAGGCGTGTCGTCGGATAGCGGCGATTTATGGGGACGGTTCCAGGCGGAAATCGAATACGCGAACGCGACTTCCCTCGAGATCAGGCGCATCGAGAAGGATCTGATCGGCGCCATCAACTATAAAATCGAGCGCCTGAGGCTCGACGAACGGCGCCTGGAGATCGAGGGTACGAATGACCCGGATATTCTGGCGGCGATCAGGGAACAGGAGAAGGAACTGCAGCGTCAGTATGACGGACTGACGGCGCGGCTGCCGGACCTGTACGCGGGTCTGAACCGCTCCGTATTCCTGATGCGCACTGCCGACGGGGCGCAGGTGGAAATGCCGATCGGGAAAATCGTGCGCGCTTACCGGCCGAACGACATGGGGTTCCTGCGCAAGGCCGCCTTCTACGTGCGCAAGCTGTGGGAATTCGTTTCCGACGAGCCGCGCGAGGCCAATACCGAGGGCGGCATTTTCCCCGCCATCTTCGGCACGGTCCTGATGGTGATGATCATGGCCGTGATCGTCACGCCCTTCGGGGTCATCGCGGCGCTTTACCTGCGCGAGTACGCGAAGCAGGGGCTGCTGACGCGCCTCATCCGGATCGCGGTGAACAACCTGGCGGGGGTGCCGTCGATCGTCTACGGCGTTTTCGGCCTCGGCTTCTTCGTGTATTTCATCGGCGGATCGATCGATCAGCTGTTTTTCCCGGAGGCGCTGCCGAACCCGACCTTCGGCACCCCCGGGCTGATCTGGGCTTCCCTGACGCTCGCGTTGCTGACCGTGCCGGTGGTTATCGTGGCGACGGAAGAAGGCCTGGCCCGCGTGCCACGCGAGATTCGCGAAGGCAGCCTCGCGCTCGGCGCCACCAAGGCGGAGACCCTGTGGCGCACCGTGCTGCCGATGACCGCCTCCGCGATCATGACCGGGATGATCCTGGCGATTGCCCGCGCAGCGGGGGAAGTGGCGCCGCTGATGCTGGTCGGCGTGGTCAAGCTCGCCCCGTCGCTGCCGCTGGACATGAACTTTCCGTTCCTGCATCTCGAGCGGAAATTCATGCACCTCGGGTTCCACATCTATGACGTCGGTTTCCAGAGCCCGAATGTCGAAGCGGCGCGTCCTCTGGTGTACGCCACTTCGCTTTTGCTGGTCATCATCATTGTCATCCTGAACCTGACAGCGATACAGATTCGTAATAGGCTAAGGGAGAAATATCGTGCAGCTGAACAGAATTGACCAGGCGCCCGATGGCATGAACGAGGAAATCCAGCGACCAGCGGAAAACCGGGCCGCTGCGGACCAGGAGTTGCGCACGCACGCCGTCGACCTGGGCGCCCTCACGCAATCCAGCACGCGCCTGACCCTGGCTGACGAATCGCTGTGCATCGGAGTCAGGGATTTCAATCTGCACTACGCCAACAATCAGGCGCTCAAGCAGATCAACATGGTGATCCCGGAGAAGCGGGTTACGGCCTTTATCGGCCCCAGCGGCTGCGGCAAATCGACGCTGCTGCGCTGCTTCAACCGCATGAACGACCTGATTGACAGCGTCTGCATCGACGGAGAGATCACGCTCCACGATCAGAACATCTACGATCGGGCGGTGAATGTCGCGGAACTCAGGCGCCGCATTGGCATGGTGTTCCAGAAGCCCAACCCGTTCCCCAAGTCGATCTACGAAAACGTGGCCTACGGCCTCCGCATCCAGGGAATCAACGCGCGTGCGACGCTCGACCAGGTGGTCGAGAATTCGCTTCGGCGCGCGGCATTGTGGGACGAGGTGAAGGATCGGCTCGACGACAATGCCCTCGGTCTGTCGGGCGGCCAGGCGCAGCGCCTGGTGATCGCCCGCGCTATCGCGATCGAGCCCGAAGTCGTGCTGCTCGACGAACCCTGCTCCGCCCTGGACCCGATCTCCACGCTGAAAATCGAGGAATTGATCTACGAACTCAAGGAGGACTACACGATTGTTATCGTCACCCACAACATGCAACAGGCGGCGCGCGTGTCGGATTACACCGCGTACATGTACCTGGGTGAGCTCATTGAGCTGAACGACACCAGCACGTTGTTCACGAACCCGAAGCAGAAGATGACCGAAGATTACATCACCGGGCGTTACGGCTGATCGCCCGGCAGGAGAGGTATCCATCATGAGCAGCAGTTCAATCCCGCAGCATATCTCCAGGCAATTCGATAATGACCTGGAAAATATCCGCACGCGCGTCCTCGGGATGGGCGGTCTCGTCGAGCAGCAGCTCGCCACCGCGCTGCGCGCGCTCACCGAGGCGAACCCCGAACTGGGCGAGAAAGTCATCTCAAACGAGGTGAAGGTCAACACGCTCGAGGTCACCATCGACGAGGAGTGCACGCGCATCCTGGCGCGGCGGCAGCCCGCCGCCGGTGACTTGCGCCTCGTCATGGCCGTCGCCAAGACCATCACGGACCTCGAGCGGATCGGTGATGAATCCGAGAAGATCGCCAAGATGGCGATCGACCTCGCCGGCAAACAGGGCCCGAGGTCGTACTACATCGGCATCAACGCGATGGGCAACCACGTGCGCCGGATGGTGAACGGCGCCCTGGATGCCTTCGCGCGCATGGACTCCAAAGCCGCGCTGGAGGTGGCGAAAGGGGAGCCGGAGTCCGACGACCAGTACATCGCGCTGCTGCGCCAGCTCATCACCTATATGATGGAAGACCCACGCAGCATCGGCAGCTCGCTGGACGCCATCTGGGTGGCCCGGGCGATGGAGCGCATCGGCGACCACGCGCGCAACATCTGCGAAAACGTCATTTATTTCGTCGAGGGCAAGGACGTCCGCCACATCAGCATCGAGGAGATGGAGCGCGAGGTGAATCCTCCTTCGTGACAGATGGATGCAAAAGTCCATCCGTGGACTTTTGCACCTCGCGTCAAGCAAAGCGGAGCTTCGGCCTCGCTCCATATATCAAGTACTTGCGTGCTTGATAAATGATGCGTCCCATCCGACCGCCAGGGATGGCGGAAGTGCAGATTTCGCAGGAGCAGGAAATCTGCCTTGGGGCGCCCCGGCTGATGCAAAACCGGGTTTTGCATCAGCCTGCTGACCGCAGCCCGCCCGATTCCTGCGGGCCGTTACCGGTTTCGCGTGTAATCCCTTGATATGCGCCGGTTTTTGGTATTCAATCATTCCAGAGCAGTTGGCCGTGAACTGGAAGTGAGCGAGCCGTGGACGTCCTGAATCTTAAAAATCCCGAACTCTACATCAACCGGGAGCTCAGTCTTCTCGAGTTCAATCGCCGCGTCATCGATCAGGCGAAGGACGAAGACGCGCCCCTGCTCGAGCGGCTGCGCTTCCTGTGCATCGCCGGGTCCAATCTGGACGAGTATTTCGAGATCCGTGTCGCCGGGATCAAGCAGCAGGTACGCTACGGCGCCACGCAGAGCGGACCCGACAACCTCACCCCGCATGAAGTCCTGAACCGGATCAGCGAGGTCGCGCACAGCCTCGTCGACGAGCAGTACCGGGTGCTGAACGAAATCATCATGCCGGCGCTGGACAATGAGCGTATCCGCGTCCCGGGCGGTCCCGAGTGGCAGTCGCAGACGGCGCGCTGGGTGAAGCGCTATTTCGAGGACAACGTCCTGCCGGTCCTGAGTCCCATCGGTCTCGACCCCGCGCACCCCTTCCCGCGCGTGCTCAATAAAAACCTGTATTTCATGGTGACGCTCGAGGGCAAAGACGCTTTTGGCCGCGAGACGCGGCTCGCCATCGTACAGGCGCCGCGATCGCTCCCCCGCGTAGTCCATATTCCGACCGAGCACGGATCCGGTCCCCATGATTTCGTACTGTTGTCGTGGATCATCCAGGCGCACGTGGATGACCTTTTCCCCGGCATGAAGGCGACAGGCTGCTATCAGTTCAAGGTCACCCGTGACAGCGATCTGTTCGTGGATGACGAGGAAGTGGACGACCTGATGCGCGCGCTGGAAGGCGAGCTGCCGTCCCGGCGATTCAGTGACGCCGTGCGGTTGGAGGTGGCGGATGACTGTCCCGACGAATTGAGCAGATTGCTGCTCGAACAGTTCCAGCTGAGCGAAAGCGATCTGTATAAGGTGAAGGGGCCGGTCAACCTGAGCCGCATGTTCGCCATCTGCGACCTGGTCGATCGGCCGGATCTCATCTATCCCGGCTTCACGCCGGAAGTGCCGCTACGCCTGCAGAAGACGAAGGACCTCTTCGAGGTACTGCGTAGCGGCGACATCCTGCTGCATCATCCATTTCAGTCCTTCGTGCCGGTGGTCGACTTCCTGCGCCAGGCGGCGGCGGATCCGAACGTGCTGTCCATCAAGCAGACGCTCTATCGCACCGGGGACGACTGGGTGATCGTGGATGCGCTCAAGGACGCAGCGCGCTCTGGCAAGGAGGTCACGGTCGTGGTGGAGTTGCGCGCGCGTTTTGACGAAGAGGCGAACATCGAGCTCGCGAACGAGCTGCAGGAGGTCGGGGCGCACGTCGTGTACGGGGTCGTCGGCTACAAGACCCACGCCAAGATGATCCTGGTCGTGCGCCGCGAAGGGCGCTCTCTGCGACGTTACGCGCATCTCGGCACCGGCAATTACCACACACGCACGGCGCGACTGTACACGGACTACAGCCTGCTTACCGCGGATCAGGCCGTCGTCGACGACGTCAACAAGCTGTTCCACCAGATGACCGGGTTGGGACGCGCGGGAAAGCTGAAGAAGCTGCTGCAATCCCCGTTCACACTCTCCAAGGCAATACTTTCCTTCATCGAATTCGAGATCGAGGCGGCCAAGGCGGGCAAGGAGGCGCGGATCATCGCGAAGATGAACGCGATCGTGGATCCGGACATCATCCAGGCGCTCTACCGGGCGTCACAGGCCGGCGTGAAGATCGACCTGATTATCCGTGGGATCTGCTGCCTGCGGCCCGGGATCAAGGGCGTATCCGAGAATATCCAGGTGCGCTCCATCGTCGGCCGTTTCCTGGAGCACACGCGCGTCTTTTACTTCCACCACGGCGGCGAGAACCTGCTTTACTGCTCGAGCGCCGACTGGATGCCGCGCAACCTGCATCACCGCGTCGAGGCCTGTTTCCCGATCGACGAGAAGCGCCCGCGCGAGCAAATCATCGAGCTCGGTCTGCAGAACTACCTCGCCGACAACACGCAGGCCTGGATACTGCAGAGCGACGGCAGCTACCGGCGCGCGAAGCCCGGCGCGCACAAGCCGCGCTGTGCGCAGCGCGCCCTGCTCGACCACCACCTCCACCCGGCCTAAGGGGGTCAGGCTTGCAAAATTGCGTTACGGGCGTAGCGCAATTTTGCAAGCCTGACCCCATCAGGTGTATTTGAGGTTAATACCGGCGGCATCCAGCAGTTCGCGCTCGGCGTCCAGATCAGTTTGCGTCAGCGGGTGGTCGCCGATCCAGCCTTCGGGGAATTGCAGGTCCAATTCGCTGTCTCCGGCGCGAGCGTGGATTTCCGGTAACCCGGAGGTCGAGCGGCTGCGGTTGAGCAGCACCGCGAGACGCAGCAGGATGCAAAGGCGGGCGACCCGCGCGCGCGAATCCTCGGCGACCTGCAGCAGCTCATCGGTGGCGAACTTGCGCCGGTGCAGGCGCACCAGCATGGCGAGATTCAGCTGCTCCTCGCGCGAGAACCCCGGCATGTCGGAATTCGCGAGTACGTACGCGCCATGGTGGTGGTACTGGGCATGCGCGATCGACAGCCCGATCTCGTGCACCTGCGCGGCCCAGTCCAGCAGCTTCTGGTCTGGACGCCTGTCCAGCGACCACGCCGGCCGAACCTGCGCGAACAGATTATCCGCGGTCGCGCTGACGCGTTTTGCCTGCTCCGGATCGGCACCGTAGCGCTGGGCGAGATCCATAACGGTCTTGTCGCGCACGTCTTGGTCGTGAACGCGGCCGATCAGGTCATGGAGCAGCCCTTCGCGCAGCGCCCCGTCCGCCACCGTCATGCGGTTGATCGAAAGCGCTTCGAATACCGCGCTCAGGATGGCCACGCCGCCCGCGAACACCGGCTTGCGCTGATCGGAAATGCCTTCCAGCTGCAGATCGTGCACGTTGCTGGCCTCGATCAAGTGATCGCGCAGCCTTGCCAGCGCCTCCGCCGTGATGCCGGCGTCGCTCCAGCCCTTGTGCCGCATGGCCTCCTCGATGGCCAGGATGGTGCCGGACGCCCCGAGCGCCGAATCCCAACCGACCTTGCGGTAGGTCGCACGGATGCTCTCCAGTTCCTGATGGGCGAACAGCATCGCCCGGCGCATGCGCTTCGCGCTGATTTCCCCGTTGGCGAAAAAACGCTCGCTGGTGCCGACGCAGCCCATGTACAGACTTTCCATGTGCGTGGCATCGAAGCCGCGGCCGATGATCACCTCCGTGCTGCCGCCGCCGATGTCCACGACGAGACGCCGATCCGATTCGTTATACACGCTGTGCACGACGCCGAGGAAGATAAGCCGCGCTTCTTCCCGGCCGGCGATGACTTCAATGGGATGGCCGAGCGCCTGCCGCGCCCGCGTCAGGAACGCCTTGCCATTGCGCGCCTGGCGCAGTGTGTTGGTGCCGACCGCGCGGACATTGGCGTGGGGAAGATCGTGGATGCGCTGTCCGAACCGCTCCAGGGACTGCACGGCGGCGTCCATGGATTCGTGGCTGAGGTTGCGCTTGCCGTCCAGGCCGGAGGCCAGCCGCACCATCTCCTTCATGCGGTCGATGACCTGCAGCCTGCCGTCGCCGTAATTCGCGACGATCATGTGAAAGCTGTTCGAACCCAGATCGACGGCGGCGAAAGGTTCCTGTGGGGTATAACTCATAATAGGGACAAGGGCGCGGCGCTATAATACGGGATATGAACAAGCCAGTGCAGAGACGCGTGCTCATGCTGATGCGTCATGCCAAGTCCGATCGGTCGGATGTCTCGCAGAACGATTTCGATCGCCCGCTCAACCCGCGCGGCAGGAAAACCGCGCCACGGATGGGCAAGTGGCTGAGGAAGCACAAGCTCGTCCCGGACGTGGTGATCAGTTCTCCCGCGCAACGCGCGCGCGAAACGACCCTGCTGACAGCAGGGCAACTGCGATTCCCGGAGAAGAAAATCATTTGGGACGAGCGTATCTACAATGGATCCGTCCCCGCCCTGCTCGCCGTCATTGAATCGCACGCGCCGGTTGCAGGGACTTCGCTGCTGGTCGGGCATAACCCCGGGCTGGATGATCTGCTGGCGCACCTTTGCACGGGGCCCCTGCCGCTGGACGAGGAAGGCAAGCTACTGACGACGGGCGCAATCGCCGTTCTCACCCTCGATCCTGGCAGGGGACTGGATCGCGGCTGCGCGGAACTGGAGGAGTTGACCCGGCCACGGGCTATCGAGGGTGGTTGAGGCCTATTTTTCGGCGACGATGTAGGCGATCCAGCCCGCGTCCGCGTCGCCTTTTGTGGCGGGCGTGAACACGCCGTCGCCTTCACCGTTCCGATCCGTCCCCTCCCAGTAGACCGTCGCGCGGAAGCCGGCTTCCCCCAGGATCTCGCGAAGCTCGGGGAGCGTCCAGAGACGCCAGTCGTAGGTGAAGGCGCGCCGCAACCTCGATCCGTCGGGGAACCTGAAATGGATATGGCAGGCGATGTCGCCGCTGATCGGGTTGTAACTGACCTGATCCCATACGTAGGTGAAGCCCCGGGTCGCCCTAGTCTCCTCCATCTCGCGGAAGGCTTCGAAACCGCCGAACGCATCGAGGAAGAAAATGCCGTCCTTCACGAGCCCCGAATGCACGCGGCGGAAATAGTCGCGCATGCCCGCCCGCGTCTTGAAAATCCAGTAACTGAAATTCATCGCCAGAACCATGTCCACTGGCCTACAGGGTGATTCGAGGACGTTGCCCTGGATCAGTTGCACGCGCTGCGCCTGCCCCGGGCTCAGCTTCGCCACGTTGTGCGCGTGGCCCCACGCGAGAACGGCAGCGTCGAGATCGATGCCCCACGCGACGTTCTGCGGGCGGCGCCGGGCCCACTCGCAGGCGACGCCCGCGGTGCCGCAGAAATCCTCGCGCAGAGTGCGCGCCCTGCGTTTGCGCAGCGTGGTGAAGGCCTGATCGACGAAATCGATCTCCGCTTCCGCGCACTGCACGGCCCTTTCGTAAAGCCGGTGCCGGTCGGCGCGGCTGGCCAGGCTCGGGAGCGGTTTTGCGCGCGCGCCGCGCCGCCCATGCTTTCGAGGCACAGTTTCCCCCGCCCGCGCAATCATGGGGTCATTAGAGACGCCGTTGGCTAATTTTTCAACGTATTGGCACAATACTGCATTCAGCTTACCTGCCTGTCTTTGCCGGGATATGCCGAGTAAACCCAAATACCTGCTGGTCCTGACCACCTGTCCCGGATCGATCACCGCGAAGAACATCGCCAATGAGTTGATTTCCAGCCAGCTCGCGGCCTGCGTGCAGATCGTCGCGGGCGTGCAGTCTTTTTTCCGGTGGGTAGGCAAAGTGGACAACAAGGAGGAGCACCTGCTGCTCATCAAGACCACGGCCGAACGTTACCGGGAACTCGAAGGCCGCATTACCGCTCTGCACCCGTATGAGATACCCGAGATCGTGGCCATCCCGTTCAGCGACGGCCTGTCCGCCTATCTGAGCTGGATCGACGATTGCACCCGTTCGTCCTGAAGCCCGTGCGCGCGCTCGCCGCGGCCGGAATTCTCGCGCTGCTTTCTGTCGCGGCGCGGGCTGACACCATCGGCCAGCGCCTGCAGGATCTGTTCGGCGGGCCCTCCGCATCCGGCGACAGCGAAATTCTCGATCCGGCCAATGCATTCCGGTTCAGCGCCGAGGCAGCCGGGCCGCAACGCGTCACGCTGCACTGGGACATCGCGGAGGGCTATTACCTGTACCGCGACAAGTTTCTCTTCGCGCTGAAGGGCGGCGAGGCGAAACTGGATCCCGCCTCTGTTCATCTGCCCACCGGCGAATACGAGGAGGACGAAGTCTTCGGCCGCGTCGAGGTGATCACGGACCAGGCTGAAGTCGACTTGATCCTCCTGCGCGGGCCCGGCCCCGAATTACCGGTGACCCTGTCGGTCTCCTGGCAGGGCTGCAAGAACAAATCCGTGTGCTATCCGCCGATCGCGCGCGACGTGGCGCTTGTGCTTCCCGCGTTGACCGATGCGCCGGGATCCGCCGCGGCCGGAAACGCGGAGCTGTCGGCGGAGGACGCGATTGTTCAGCGCCTGCGCGGCGCGGGCCTCGCGGGAAATCTGGTGGCGTTCTTCGTGTTCGGCGTGCTGTTGTCCCTGACGCCGTGCATTTTCCCCATGGTGCCCATCCTGTCGGGCATCATCATCGGCGCTCAGCGGAGGGGAGTTGCCGGAAAGGGCTTCGCGCTGTCGGTGGCCTACGTGGTGGCAATGGCCGCGGGTTATGCGGGGTTCGGCGTGCTCGCCGGATCGTTTCAAATCAACCTGCAGGCAGCCGCCCAGGCGCCGTGGGTGATCGTCCTCTTCAGCGCCATCTTCGTTCTTCTGGGCCTCTCGATGATCGGCGTGTTCCAGCTGCAGATGCCCGCTGGCATGCAGGAGAGCCTGCACCGATGGAGCGAACGCCAGCCGCCGGGGACGCTGCGCGGCGCGGCGGTCATGGGGTTGTTGTCGGCGGTCGTCGTCGGTCCCTGCGTCGCTCCGCCCCTGGCCGGTGCGCTTCTGTACGTCAGTCAGACCGGCAACGCGTGGCTTGGCGGCGCAACGCTGTTTTCCATGGGCGTTGGCATGGGCGTTCCGCTGCTGGCCCTGGGCGCCTCCGCGGGCACGCTCCTGCCGCGTGCCGGCTACTGGATGGAGACCCTGAAGCAGGTAATGGGTGTCGTCATGCTCGCTGTCGCGATCTGGTTTCTCGGCCGCGTATTGCCGGGACCGGCGACCTTGATCCTGTGGGCACTGCTCCTGATGTCCTCGGCAATTTTCATGGGCGCGCTCGATACGCTGGATCGAACGGCTCGTTGGCGGCGGTTGTGGAAGGCGCTGGGACTGGCGATGCTCGTCTACGGCGCCGTGCTGATCATTGGCGCTGCCAGCGGCAGCAATGATGTGTTCCAGCCCCTGCAGCGCCTGGCGCAGATCGGGTCTGGGGCGGCGGAAGGGACGGCGCTGCCATTCCGCCCGGTAGCAAATGTCGGCGAATTGCGCGAACAGCTCGCCAGGGCGAACCTCGAGGGCAGGCCGGTCATGCTCGATTTCTATGCCGACTGGTGCGTCACCTGCAAGGAAATGGAGCAGGAGACTTTCCCCGATCCACGTGTACGCGCCCTGCTGGACGGCGTGGTGTTGCTGCAGGCGGATGTCACGGCAAATGACGGCCCGGCGCAGGAATTGCTCCGGACATACGATCTTTTCGGGCCGCCTGCAATCCTGTTCTTTGATTCGCAGGCGCGCGAACTCCGCCTGCACCGCGTCATCGGGTTCCTGCCGGCGGATGAATTCCTGGTCCATCTGCGTTCGGCATTGAGTTCGTGAATCGTCTCGCGCGTTTCGCGGGATTCTCTTTCCTTGTTGCCGCCGCGGCTTTCGGCGGGTTCATGCTTGCCCGCCACCGTGTGCCGGACGCCGGGGCGCCGCCCCCGCCGTCCCTGCCGGGGCAGGCGCAGATGCTTGGCCAACCGCGGCCCGACTTCAGTCTCCCTGACACTATGGGCGTGGAGCGGAGCGTGAGCGAGTGGGACGGGAAGGTGCTGGTGCTCAACTTCTGGGCTACATGGTGTCCGCCCTGTCGCAAGGAAATCCCGGAGTTCGTGGCCCTGCAGGACAGGCTCGGCGATCGCGGGCTTCAGTTCGTGGGCATAGCGTTGCAGCGCCCCGAAGAACTCGGGGATTTCATCCGCGAAACCGGCATGAATTACCCGGTGCTGGCCGGCGAGATAAGCGTCGTCCGGCTTGCGGAGAGCTACGGCAATGCGGTCGGCGTCCTGCCCTATACCGTGATCGTGGATCGCGCGGGGAAGATCGTCTTCGTGCGCGTGGGACCGCTGCCCGGCGCCCAGGCAGAGGAGGTCATCCTGCCGCTCCTGTAGGGCTCTGTTTTGCCAGGGAAATGCCTCTCTTATGTAGAGTAAGATATTCTGCTAAAATAATTGAAAAGCGTCGAAAAGACGCGAACTGCATCGAACATCGGAATTACTATGACAACCATACTGGTTATCCACGGTCCCAACCTTAACCTGTTAGGCAGGCGGGAGCCGGAAGTCTACGGCAGCACGACGCTGGAGGAAATCAACGCGTCGCTATCTTCGCTGGCCAGCGAGCTCGGCCACCGGGTGGACTGCTACCAGAGCAATGCCGAACACGAACTGATCGGGCGCCTCCATCAGGCCCGGGAAGAGCGGCTGGACTTCATCCTCATCAACCCGGGCGCCCTCACGCACACCAGCATTGCCCTGCGCGATGCCCTGATCGCCGCCGAGATCCCTTTCATCGAAGTACATATCTCCAACATCTTCGCGCGCGAGGAGTTCCGCCGGCAGTCCTACCTTTCCGACCGGGCGGTCGGCGTCATCAGCGGGCTCGGCGTGCAGGGATACGGGCTGGCTCTGCGCGCGGCCGATCACCTGCTGAAGTCGGCAAAGAAAAAATAGGCGCCGGGGAGCGCCGCGACATGGATATACGCAAGGTCAAGAAGCTCATCGAGCTGCTGGAAGAATCGGGGATTGCGGAAATCGAAATACACGAAGGCGAGGAATCCGTGCGCGTCAGCCGGCACGGTTCCGCGGCCCACGCCGTGGTGCAGGCCGCGCCGGGGGGTCCGTCCGTGGCGCCGGCCGGCCCGGAAACCCAGGCGCGCGCGGCTGCGACCGCCGCCCGGGAAGAATTGCCGGAGGGACACGTCATTCGGGCGCCTATGGTGGGCATATTCTACGAATCGCCGGCGCCTGGCAGGGCCCCGTTTGTCGAGCTCGGAAAAAGCGTGCGCGCCGGCGACGTGTTGTGTGTCATCGAAGCCATGAAGATCATGAACCAGATCGAAGCCGACGTAGCCGGCACGGTGAGCAGGATCCTCGTCCGAAACGGCGAGCCCGTGGAATACGGCCAGCCGCTGTTCATCATCCGCGAGGCGTGACTTTGAGCCCTGCGGTTTCGGTCCCGGCCCGGATTATTCATGAGCATTTGTGCGATGAGCCGGCCGGGTCCTGTCATCAGGCACACCCGTCCGTGCTCGCTCCGGTCCCCTCCGCTGCGCGCGGAGCAGGTATGCCCGACGCCACCCGGCCGTTTCGCGCGTCGCCCTTCATGAATGATCCGGGCGGGTATGCTTGAGAAGGTGCTGATCGCCAACCGCGGCGAAATCGCCCTGCGCATCCTGCGCGCTTGCCGCGAGCTGGGAATCAAGACAGTGGCCGTGTTCTCGGAACAGGACCGCGAGCAGAAACACGTGCTGTTGGCGGACGAGTCGGTCTGCATCGGGCCGGCGCTGTCTGCCGACAGCTATCTCAACATTCCGTCCGTCATCAGCGCCGCGGAAGTCACCGATGCCGTGGCCATCCATCCGGGCTACGGGTTTCTCGCCGAGAACGCGGATTTCGCCGAGCGGGTGGAGAAGAGCGGTTTCACCTTCATCGGGCCGCGCGCCGAGACGATACGACTCATGGGCAGCAAGATCTCGGCGCGCAACGTCATGCGCAAGGCGGGCGTGCAGTGCGTGCCGGGATCCGACGGACCACTGGGCGGGGACCTGGACGAGTCCGTACGCGTGGCCCGGCGAATCGGCTATCCGGTGATCATCAAGGCTGCCGCGGGCGGCGGCGGACGCGGCATGCGCGTCGTCAACAGCGAGGCCGCCCTGCGCAATGCCGTGGCGGTGACCCGCGCCGAAAGCTCCGCGGCGTTCGGTGATGACACCATCTACATGGAAAAATTCCTGGAGCGACCGCGTCACATCGAGCTGCAGATCCTCGCGGATGAGCGCGAAAACATCATCCACCTGGGCGAGCGCGACTGTTCCATGCAGCGCCGGCATCAGAAGGTTCTGGAAGAGGCCCCGGCGCCCGGCATCGACCCCAAGATGCGGCGGCGCATCGGCGAGCGCTGCGTGGACGCATGCAAGGACATCGGCTACCGCGGGGCGGGCACGATGGAATTTCTCTACCAAGACGGCCAGTTCTATTTCATTGAGATGAATACGCGCATACAGGTGGAACACCCCATCACGGAAATGATCACCGGTGTGGACATCGTCAAGGAACAGCTCCGCATCGCGAACGGCGATCCGCTCAGCTACCGCCAGGACGACATCCAGTTCCGCGGGCACGCGATCGAATGCCGCATCAATGCCGAAGATCCCGATACTTTCATGCCCTGCCCCGGCGTTGTCGAGCATCTGCACCAGCCGGGCGGGCCGGGGATACGGGTGGACACCCACGTCTACGACGGCTACCGCGTCCCTCCCCATTACGATTCCCTGATCGGCAAGCTGATAGCGCATGCAGAAAACCGCGAACTGGCGATCGCGCGCATGGCGACGGCTCTATCCGAGATCGTGATCGACGGCATCAAAACCAACATCCCGCTGCACCAAAGGCTGATCCATGACGCCGCCTTCGCCGCGGGCGGCACGGATATCCATTACCTGGAGAACAAGCTGGGCCTGCGGTGATCGCATGCGCCATCACCCGGTTCAGGGCGGATCGCCGGGTGCTCGTTCCGCTTCCAGCACATCGTAAGGCCGCCCATCCGGTAGTGCCGCTGCGGACACGCCGTGTATACATCCCTGTAAGCTCGCGTTCGGCCATCCCTGGCCTCCCACGGTCCGCCGCGGCACTACCGGACCGGCGGCTCGGCTGCGCATGAGTACCGCGGGGCGGGTCGGCTGGATTCATGCGGCGGCGCTGAACGGACGGGTGGCATCGGGTACCTCTGCTCCGCGCGCAG
>JACPSH010000014.1 GCA_016193395.1 Gammaproteobacteria bacterium | reverse complement strand
CCGGAATGACAGCAGTCCCCGGGTTCAATCAGGCAAGAAGGGAACGTATTCGTCCCAGCGCCTGATCCACGATCTCTTTTCCGGCTTTCGCCTTTTTCTCCGCCTGCCGCGCCCGCCAGTCGAGATTTCGCACTTGATCGGCGAGTACGACGCCCTTGACGCCTGTTGTGTTGCCGAGCGCAACCTCGAACGGGTAACCCTTGACCTGGCTCGTGATCGGGCAGCAGAGCATGAGCCCGGTCTTGCCGTTGTATGCGCCAGGAGAAAGTACGAGGGCTGGACGGCGTCCAGTCTGTTCATGTGCGGCCTGGGACATGAAGTTCAGCCAGACCACGTCGCCGCGTTGCGGCACCCATGTTTTCACCATGCTTCACGTCCCTGCGACGGACCGGTGTCCACTTCGCCATGGAGGTTCTCCGGGGTAATGTCTTCGAGAAGTTGGGCGAGAGTGGGTTCGCGGCGCTGCGGTTTGATGAGGATGGTTTCCGCCTTGACGACGATGTACAGCTCGTCGTCCTCGCGCACGCCGGCCTGATCAGCGATCGCTTTCGGGATACGGATCGCCAGGCTGTTTCCCCATTTACGGGCCTTGGCTCGCATTTCTGTCCTCGTTCTGTTGTATCTACAGTGTAGATACTAGCGGATTCCCGGGATCTGATCACCCGGGGGCTTGCGAAGGCAAGCAGACTACTGTATATATATACACCTATATCTCTACACGCCCATATTTACTCCAACTGGTTGAGTTGCAAGGACTATCGAATATGAGGCTGACGGCAAGACAGGAGGAAATCCTCGCCTTCCTCCGTGGATTCCTCAAGGAACACGGCATGCCACCCACGCGCGCCGAGATCTGCCAGGCGCTCGGCTTCCGCTCGCCGAACGCGGCGGAATCGCACCTGCGCGCGCTGGAGAGGAAGGGCGCGTTGCAGATGCTGGCCGGGGCCTCGCGCGGCATCCGCCTGAACATGATCCCGGAAGGCCTGCCGCTCATCGGCCGGGTCGCCGCCGGCTCGCCGGTGCTCGCGGAGCAGAACATCGAGGATCACATCGAAGTCGATCAGTCCCTGTTCCGGCCGCGCGCGGATTTCCTGCTGAGAGTGCAAGGCATGAGCATGCGGGAGGCCGGGATCTTCGACGGCGACCTGCTCGCCGTGCACAGGACGGAAGTTGTGGAGCAGAACCAGATCGTGGTCGCGCGTTTGGGCGATGAGGTGACGGTGAAGCGTTTCCGCCGGCGCCAGAACATCGTCACGCTGCTGCCGGAGAACCCGGAGTTCCAGCCGATCCGCGTGGACCTGCGCCGCGAGCCGTTCGCGATCGAAGGCAGGATGGTGGGACTCATCCGGCAATGAAGCTACCACTGTCATGGTCGATGAACTGCTGCACTCCATTCCCCGCCTCTGGCGCGGCAGCCGCGTGCCGGAATCGGCGCGGCGTACCCTGCCCACCGGGTTCGCCGAACTGGACCGGGAACTCCCCGGCGGCGGCTGGCCGCTGGGTGCGGTGATCGAATTGTTGGTCAGCACCATCGGCATCGGCGAGCTGCAACTGCTGCTGCCGGCATTGCGCGAACTCTCGCTGGCCGGCAATCACGTTTTGTTCATCCATCCGCCTTATGAGCTCAATGCGCCGGCATTGCATGCGGCGGGCGTCGATCTCGATCGCCTGCTGGTGATCGGCGCGGAGGACGGGCGCGACATCCTGTGGGCCGCGGAACAGGCCCTGCGCAATCCGGCCTGCGGCGCGGTCATTCTCTGGGCACGCGGCGCGGACCGGCAGTTCAGCGATGACAAAGTGCGGCGCCTGCAGGTGGCGGCACAGGACGGCCAGTCAATCCTGTTTCTGTATCGCCTGGGCCGCAAACCGATCAGCCGCTGGGCGGCGCTGCGGATCGAGCTGTTGCCGGCACCGGAAGGATTGCAGCTCAGCGTGCTGAAGGCTGCCGGTACGCACCGCCGCCCGCAGGTGCATGTGCCCCTATGAACAGGCAGGGATGAATCATGGTCGATTCTTCCGTCATTCCGGACCGAGAGCGGCGCAGCCGCGCGAGCGTCCGGAATCCAGTAGGGCGGGATAAATCCCGCCAGCCAGATTCGTCACAAAGGCTGGATTCCGGAGGCGGCCTGCGGCCGCTCCGGAATGATGGACAAAAACAATCGGCCGAAGCTCCCCGGAAACTGTGGCTGTGCGTCCACATGCCGCGGCTGGCCGTGGATGTGTTCGATCGCGCCGAAAACGCGGCGCTGGCCGCGACCGAAACAATTGGCAACCGCATCATCGTCAGCGCCTGCACCCGCGCGGTGGAACAACACGGCGTCCGCCCCGGCATGACGCTCGGTGCGGCGCTTGCCCTCTGCGGCGGATTGCAGACCCTGCCGCGCGATCCGGCCGCCGAATGCGCGCGGATGAATGCCATCGCTGCGGCGGCCTATGGTCTGTCCAGCGAAACCGCCTTCTATGGACAGGACAGCATCGTGCTCGAGATCCGCGGCAGCCTCGCGCTGTTCGGCGGCAGGAAGGAATTCCTGCGCCGCGCCAGGATGGTATTCGCTGCGAGCGGCGCGCGTTTCGTCTTCGGTATTGCCCCCACGCCGCGCGCCGCGTCCTGGCTGACGTGGCATTGTCCGGGCAGGTACGTGTGGTTCGCGGACGAGTTGCCGGCCGCGCTCCGCGGCATGCCGATCGAAACGCTGACGCAGGAGGAGAAGCGGCTGCGGCAACTGGATCGCAGCGGCATCCGCAGCCTCGGTGCGTTCATGCGTTTGCCGCGCACCGGAGTGACCCGGCGTTTCGGCCCGGAACTGCTGCATGCGCTCGACCAGGCGCTCGGGATTGAACCAGAACCGCTGGCGCTGTTCGCGCCGCCGCAGGGATTCGAAGCGGCGGAGGAATTGCCGCTGCCGTCAGGCGACTGGCCACGGCTCGCGCCGCTGGCGCAGAAGCTGTTGCGACGTCTCGAGCATTACCTGCTGCGGCGGCAGGCGGCGACGCAGCGGCTGGAGTGCCTGCTGTGGCACGAACACGAACCGGCGACGGTGCTGGTGCTCGGACTCAGCCGCTACGAACGGCGTGCCGCGCAATTCCTCGATCTACTGCAAAGACATTTCGACCGGACCGCGCTGCCCGCCGAGGTGACGGCGCTCGGCATCCGCTGCGGCGGGATCCACGTCATGCCGGCGGAGAACCTGCACCTGCTCGACGGCCGCGCGGCGGTGGAGCAGCACTGGTCCGAGCTCGTGGATCGGTTGGCGGCGCGGCTGGGCGGGCGGCAACTGTGGAAGCCGGGTCTCCGTGCCGATCACCGACCCGAAAAAATGGGGACAGATTTATTTTTCAATGCCGGTTTGTCTCATGGCCTGTGTCAAGGAAAAAATAAATCTGTCCCCATTTTTCATGCGTCAATGCAAGACCTGACCCCGCTCTGGCTGCTCCCGCGGCCGGAACGGCTGGAGGAACGCGAGCAGCGACCGCACTGGAACGGCTCGCTGGAACTGTCGCGGTTGCCGCGGCGCATCGAGCAGGGCTGGTGGGACGGCGAAGACGTGAAGCGCGATTACTACCTGGCCCGCAACCCGGCCGGCACGCGCTGCTGGGTATATCGCGATCGCGCCGAGCAGCGCTGGTACCTGCATGGGGTGTTTGCGTAGATAACAGATGGAACCAGTCGTCATTCCGGCCGCGAGTGAGCCGGTAGCCCCGGCCTTGAGCCGGGGGCGTCCGGAATCCAGTACCACTGGTAAGTCCCGCCTGGATTCCGGAAGCGGCCTGCGGCCGTTCCGGAATGACGGCGTGGTGCAATTACCGGGCTACGCCGAACTTCACTGTCTCAGCAATTTCACATTCCTGCGCGGCGCATCGCACCCGGAGGAACTGGTCAAACGCGCGATCGAACTGGAATACAGCGCGCTCGCGATCACGGATGAATGCTCGCTTGCCGGCGTCGCGCGCGCCCATGCCGCGGCGCGCGGCACACCCCTCAAGCTCATCATCGGCAGCGAATTCGTTCTAAGCGACGGCTTCAAGCTGGTGCTGCTCGCCACCGATCGCGCGAGTTATGGAAACCTGTCGCGGCTGATCACCCATGCGCGCATGGACAGCCCCAAGGGCAGCTACTGCCTGACGCGCGGCGATCTGGAAACCCATGTGCCCGCGGGATGCCTTGCGATCTGGCTGCCGGACGACAATGCCACCGTGCCGGATGCGGCATGGCTGAAGAAACTGTGCGGTGGGCGCGCCTGGATCGGCGTCGAGTTGCTGCTGGACGGCCGTGATGACGACTGGCTCGATTTCTGCCGGCGGCTTGCCGGCCGCGCCGGATTGCCGCTCGTGGCTTCAGGCGACGCGCACATGCACAGCCGCGGCCGCCGCGCCCTGCAGGACGTGTTGACCGCGATCCGGCTCAAGCGGCCGCTGCACGAACTGGGGTTCGCGCTGTATCCGAACGGCGAACGGCACCTGCGCCCGCGCTCGGTGCTGCGGAAGATCTATCCCCCGGAGCTGCTCGCCGAAACGCTGAACATCGGCGCGCGGGCGCGCTTCTCCCTTGACGAGTTGCGCTACGAATATCCCGACGAACTGGTGCCGGAAGGACACACGCCCACGACCTGGCTGCGCGCGCTGGCGGAGGAGGGCGCCGGAACGCGCTGGCCGGAAGGGGCGCCGGGGCACGTGCGGCAGCTCATCGAGCATGAGCTCCGGCTTATCGCCGATCTGAAATACGAGCCGTACTTCCTCACCGTGCACGATATCGTGCGCTTCGCCAGGCAGCAGGGGATCCTGTGCCAGGGCCGCGGCTCCGCCGCCAACTCCGCGGTGTGCTTCTGCCTCGGGATCACGGAAGTGGACCCGGCGCGCATGAACATGCTCATGGAGCGCTTCATCTCGAAAGAGCGCCACGAGCCGCCGGACATCGACGTGGACTTCGAGCACGAGCGGCGCGAGGAAGTCATCCAGTACCTTTACGGCAAGTACGGCCGCGGGCGCGCCGCGCTCGCCGCTTCCGTGATCACCTACCAGTTGAAGAGCGCGGTGCGCGATATCGGCAAGGCGCTCGGCTTCTCGCTCGACCAGGTGGACCGGCTGGCGAAGCAGTTGCAGTGGTGGGACCGCGTCTCCAGCCTCGATGCGCGGCTGCTGGAAGCCGGCTTCGACCCGGAGAACCCGAAGGTACGGCAGCTCATCAGCCTGGTCACGACGCTGCATGGATTCCCCCGCCATCTCTCGCAGCACACCGGCGGTTTCGTGATCGCCAGCCGCGATCTCGCCGCGCTGGTGCCGATCGAGAACGCGGCCATGGAGGCGCGCACCGTGATCCAGTGGGACAAGGACGATCTCGAATCGCTCGGCCTCATCAAGGTGGACGTGCTGGCGCTCGGCATGCTCACCGCGATCCGCAAGTGCTTCCGCTACATCGAGGACTACAGCGGCCGGCAATACTCGCTTGCCACGGTGCCCGCCGAGGACGAGGCGACCTACGACATGATCTGCGGGGCGGATACCGTGGGTGTGTTCCAGATCGAGTCGCGCGCGCAGATGTCCATGCTGCCGCGCTTGAAGCCGCGCTGCTTCTATGACCTCGTCATCGAGGTTGCCATCGTGCGGCCGGGGCCGATCCAGGGCGACATGGTGCACCCCTACCTCGAGCGCCGGAAGAACCCCGAGCTCGTCGATTACCCGAGCCACGCGCTGAAGAAAGTGCTGGAGCGCACGCTGGGCGTGCCCATCTTCCAGGAGCAGGCCATGCAGATCGCGATGGTGGCGGCGGACTTCTCCGCCGGCGAGGCGGACGCCCTGCGCCGGGCGATGGCGGCCTGGAAGAAGCGCGGCGGGCTCGAGCCGTTCGAGGAACGGCTGAAGGAGGGCATGCGCAGGAACGGTTACGACGCGGAATTCGCGGAGCGCGTGTACCACCAGTTGCGCGGTTTCGGCGACTATGGATTTCCGGAGTCTCATAGCGCCAGCTTCGCGCTGCTGACTTACGTTTCCTCCTGGCTCAAGCGCCACGAGCCGGCGGCCTTCGCCTGCGGGCTGCTAAACAGCCAGCCGATGGGTTTCTACGCGCCCTCGCAACTGGTGCAGGATGCCGCGCGCCATGGCGTGGAAGTGCGGCCGGTGGACATCCGTTTCAGCAATTGGGATTGCAGGCTCGAAACAGGAGGGGTCGGGGCGCAGAAAAAGGGGACAGATTTATTTTCCCGGAAAATAAATCTGTCCCCTTTTCTACAACCGGCCCTGCGGCTCGGGTTGCGCATGGTTAAGGGCATGAAGCAGACGGCGGCCGGGCGCATCGAACTGGAGCGCGGCAAAAAGATGTTCGAGTGCCTGCAGGATCTGGTGGAGCGCTGCGGGCTGGACCGCATCGATGTGAGCGCGCTCGCCGCGGCGGACGCGCTGCAATGCTTCGCCGGCAACCGTTACCAGGCGCACTGGCAGGCGGCGGGAGTCGAGGAGGCGCTGCCGGTGTTTCCCGAACTGCGCTTCAACGAGGCGCTGCCGTTACTGGATCGGCCCGCCGAGAGGGAGGACATCATCGATGATTACCGCAGCACGGGACTGACGCTGCGGCGCCATCCCATGGCGTTGCTGCGGGAACGGCTGGATGAGGTGGGTGTCCGCCGTGCCGTGGACCTGCGTGCGGCATGCGAAGGGATCGGAGCGGGCGCTCCGGCCCCGGGTGAGATCATCAAGGTCGCGGGGCTGGTGATCTGCCGCCAGCGGCCGGACACGGCCTCCGGCGTCCTGTTCGTGACGCTGGAAGACGAGACCGGCGCGATTAATCTCATCGTCTGGCCGAAGGTGGTCGAGGCCCACCGCCAAGCCCTGCTTCAGGCGCAGCTCATCCTCGTGCACGGCACGCTCCAGCACGAGGAAGGCGTGATCCACGTCATCGCGCGCCGGGCGGAGGACTGCTCGGACTGGCTCGACGGCATCGAAGTGCGCAGCCGGAATTTCGCGGAGGGGATGCGGGTTGGCGGATCGGCGGGCCGCTTCGGCCGCGGTTCGGCCACCCAGGCTCTGCATTGTGACAGAACGAAGTCCAAACCGGGCGTGCCGCCCGGGTGATCGCCGGAATGGGTCAAGGGCCGGGAGGCGGGAGCGGAACACGCGACTATACTTCCCGTCAGGCGAGTGCGTTGAAATCTGCCCGATTCAATCCTTCGTGGGCAAACTGATCTGGATCAACCCGGTTATTTTCGTGCCGCCTATCATGTCAGGCAGGAGGTTTCAGTTATGGCACATGGTAAGAAACCGACATTGACCCGGAAGGCGTTTGCCGCGCGCGCCCCTGCCTCGCCCAGGCCGACGAAGGCGAAAAAGCCGAAATGCACGCCGGAAGAACGATTCCGCATGATCCAGGAAGCGGCCTACCTGCTCGCCGAGAAGGGCGGGTTCGAAGGCGACAGCATCAAGTACTGGTACGAGGCCGAGAAAGAGATCGACGCGAAACTTGCCGGGGATTGAATCCGGCCGCCGCCGCGGATATTCCGTTCAACCCGGCCGCGGAATGAAAATGAAGTTGGGCGAGGCGTCGATTGCGTCGACGCGCGCCAAGCGTTGATCCTTCCATAAATAGATGTCGTAACGCAGGCCGTCCAGCAGCTCCACGAGCTGCTTCGCCGTATTCCCATAGCGGCGCAATTGCGCGTCCTTGATCTCGATCAGGAGCTGTGGACGGTGCCGCCTCAGGGTGTTGAGCGCGCCCTGCAGCACCCGGTATTCCGCGCCCTCGACGTCGCACTTGATGAAATCGCAGCACCGCACGCCGGCCCTCTCCACGAAGGAGTCGAGCGTAGTCACTTGCACCTGCTCGGAAATGGAGCGCCAATTGTCACTGGAATGCAATCGCGCGAGCCCGACCCCGAGGTGGCCGCCGTCCTTGATCGGGATTTCAAGTTGCGCCGTCCCTTCCTGGTCGGAGAGGGCAAGTTGGTGGAAAGCGATATTCTTGAGTCGCAGCAGCCGGCACATGAGCCGCAGCCCTTCCATGGTGATGCGCGATGGCTCGAAGGCGTACACGCACCCGGTCGTTCCGACCAGCGGCGACAATACCCGCGCGTATTGCCCATAGTTCGCGCCGACGTCGAAAACGACGCCGCCAGGTTTAATCAACTGCGGCAAGGCCGCGGTTTCTCGCGGCGGTTTCGGCCGCACCACCATCCTCAGGATGCGCGGATAGAGCGTCAGGCGCCGGTAGGCGTCGTCGCCGAGGGCGTGTCGGATGGCGTTGCGCACGTTTCGCGGACCGTACGCGGTACCGCCGCGATTATTTCTCCGGCACGACCGGAGCCGGCATGTCGTGGAAGTCGAGCTGGCTGCTCTGTTGTCCGAGTTGGCGCCCGGAGAGCGGGATCCGGCCGGCGCGTTCCTCGCCGGCTCCGGTCTTGCCGAGCTGCGGAATGTTCTTCTTCACTTTCTCGCCGGCTTCCGCCACCTTGGTTTGCAGCTCCACGGAGTAGGGCAGACGGTGGGCGCGTGGCGCGCCGTCTGCCGGCGGCTTCGCCGTGTCGGTTGCCCACAGGTAGATGCTCCCCTCTTCTCCGCTGAGTCTGTCGGGATGCTGAACGTATCCCGCAACCAGCCTGAACTCAGCGGGAAGGTCCTGGCGCGTGGGCCAGCCCAGGATGGAGGGCCACGACGCGTAAATGACGACGTAGCACGTTGATACCGCGACAATCGCCGCGGTCTTCACACGCCATGACCATGTCGCCTGCAGCAGCAGGCAGAGCAGCAGCGTGCCGGCGATTACATAGGCGGTGATCAGTTCCCCGATCCCGAGATGACTGAACATGGCAGGCCGGATCCCCGTTATAAGGCTGATGCAAAAGTCCATCCATGGACTTTTGCATCCCGCTTCGGCCATAGCGGAGCTTCGGCCTCGCTCCATTTATCAAGCACTTGTGTGCTTGATAAATGATGCGTCCCATCCGACCGCCAGGGATGGCGGAAGTGCAGATTTCGCAGGAGCAGCAAATCTGCCCTGGGGCGCACAGGCCGATGCAAAAGCGGGTTTTGCATCGGCCTGTTACGCTCCCTTGCCGATCATGACCAGCGACTTCGGCATCTGGTTGATGTCGTACACGCGTCCGTCCGGATCGATGCTGAAGCGCAGCGCGGTCCTCTCCTCGCCCTTGCTCGCGAGCGTCAGCGTGTCGTAGTAGATCACTTCGAGGGAGGGGTTCACCTTGTCGACGCGCACGGTGACGGGGACGGGCTGGTGCGTGGCGGAGGCATAGTAGTGCACGTTGACAATGTATTCGCCGGGGATGATGCTGCGGATCGTCACCACTTCCTGGTTCAGCGGGTTCTGCACGACGCGGCCGTTGATGTCGAGCGTATCGTTGATCAGGCCGCGATCGTCGCGATCGAGATGCACGAGGCCCGCGTCGCGGCTGCGGAACCAGACCAGGTTGCCGTCCGGATCCTCGACCCACGCGTCGATATCGTCGGGATTGTTGTCCGGCCAGGTCACCGTGATCAGATACTCCGCCTTCGGATCGATGATGCCTTTCTTGGCCATCGGGTTCATGAACATGACTGCCAGCACGAAAAAGAAGGTGAGGGCCTGGATCATCTTGAACAGCACCGCCGTGATCGGATCGAACGGTTGCTGGAATTTCGATTTCGCGCCGAGGCGGATGGCCATAAAGCGGTCTCACACCGACGCCGGCTCGAGACGCGGCAGGATGCGCACCCGCGTCAGGCGCACGGTGACCTCGAGGAGTTCGTCGAGGCCGCGCGCGAGCATGTAGTATGGCAGGGACAAGAGAATCCCGCCGACCAGGCTGGAGAGCGTGGTATTGAGTGCGGTGCTCATGCCGTAGCTCATTTCCCTGAGTATCTTCAGCATGGAGGCAGCGTCGATCACCGCGTGCTCGGACACGGATGCCAGCATCCAGATGAAACCGATGAGCGTGCCCAGGAACCCGACCTTCAGCATGAGGTCGATCAGGAACCAACCGAACTCGTGGTGACCGCGGATGCGGGCGGCCGCGGCTTCGAGCAAATCCGCCGCGCTCTCGATCGCCTCTCCGTTTCCGGACGGCTGCGCGCGGCGGGCGCGGAGCAGGTCGGAGATAAAATCCGACAGGAAGCCGCGCGGCATCGCCGTGCCGTCCGCAGCCGTCAGCCCGGTCTCCTCGAGCCGCAGCGGGCGGGGATCGGCGGGATCGAGGGATCTCTCGATGCGCGCCAGCTTGTTCAGCTCGTCTGAGAGGTACAGTGTGCGGCCGAAGCTGTGCGCCAGCCCCACGATGTACATGGCGATCACGACCAGCGATATGTAACTGCGGTCGGTGGCCACCAGATAGTGCAGCAGACCCTGGTCGACGATCACCCATGCGCCGGCGGCGATCAGGCCGGTCGTCAGCAACCAGCTCAACAGAAGGAAATGTTCGGTGTGGCGCATTCCAGCTCGGAAAGGGGGTGCCAAATCCTGCGCGGCTACCTGGGCTTGCGGGTGAGGATCCGAGTGTAATCGTCCTGTGTATCTATATCCATTTCCGCCTCCGGCAGTGGCACCTGCAACACGTCTCGTTCATGCGCGCTGAGTACGCTTTTCGCCCCGTGGTCGCCAGCGAGTTCCATCAGTTCTGCAAAAAATTTTCGCGGAATAATCGCCGGTACGCCAACAGTGCCGCCGTAGGCTCCAGCGACAATCTTTTCGCGGCTGCCGGTCCACCGTTCAATCAGCGCCTGCAATTGCGGCGCCCGCACCAGCGGCTGATCACACAGGATGATGAGTGCGGCGGAAGCGTCCGCCGGCAACGATCGGATCCCCAGTTTCAGGGACGAAGCGACGCCGTATTCCCAATATTCGTTGACGACGCTGGTCGCGTGGAACTCCGCAATCTCGCGTTGGCACTTGGTCGCCTTGGGCCCGTGCACTACGATGGCACGCTCGAATACGATCTCATTCGCAAGTTTCACCGCCCGCCGCAACAGGCTCTCACCTTCGAATTCCAGCAGTTGCTTGAGTGCGCCGAATCGCTTCGCCCCGCCCGCCGCGAGGATCACCACGTACAGGCCGCTCAAATCCTGCTCCGCGGCGCCGCCCGGCGCGGCGATGGCGGTCGCCGCTTCGACAAAGTCGCCGCGGGCCGATTGGATTTCGGCGGCAATGGACAGTGCAATCTCCTCGGCGGACTCGGCGCCGATTTTCAGTCCGACCGGCGCGTGGATGCGCGCGGCATTGGGCTCGCGCAGTTCGCCCAGTCCTTCCAGCAGTTTCCGGCAACGCGTTTTCGAGCCGAGGATGCCGATGTACTGTGCGTCGGTGCGCAGCAGTTGCCGGAGAAAGCGATCATCCAGCGCGGAGTTGTGCGTCATGATCACGCCGGCCTGGGGCGTGTCGCCTCCGAGCGCTTCCGGCAATCGTTCGGGGCTGGTGGCGAGTACGCGGTCCGCATCCGGAAAGCTTGCCGGCTGCGCCAGCCAGTCGCGCGGATCGACGACCGTGACGTTCCAGCCCAGAGTATTGGCGATACGCGTGAGTGGAACGCTATCCGCCCCGGCGCCCGCGATCAGCAGGCCGAGTGGTGGGCGCACGATGCCGTAGAAGATCTCGACTTCCCATTCATCGACCGGGTGATGCACCAGCATGGGTCTGCCTGTGCGCAGGGCCGCGTTTGCCGTGGCGGCGATTTCCTGGGTCAGATCCGAGGGTAGATCGGGCGCGGCATCGCCGGCCAGGAGCTGACTGATGCCCATGGGCACCTGCGGATGCGAACTGTCCGTGACCGCGACCAGAACGCGCGGCGCGCGCGCGGCGATCGCCTCCTCGAGCAATGCAGCGTCGTGCCAGTTATTCTGCGGTCCCTGCCACTGCAACAGGATGCGCGCGATCCCGTCGCGCTCGCTGCCGCCAGTCTGGCCGGGATCCGCGGGACCTGGCATGTCGCATTCGACCACCGCCGGTTGGCGGTCGGCAAACACGAGCGTCGTCGCATCCACCAGTCCGCGCTCGAAGGCGCCGCCCGCGAGGGAATCGGTAAACCGTCCTGCCGGCGCGACGAGCATGCGCGCGCCGGGCTTGCGGTAGGTCGACCCTTCCGTGGCGACGATCGTCGCCAGCACGAACTCCGTACCTTCGGCGCGGAGCGCGGACAGGGATTTCATTATTGACTTGATGCTCAATCCTGCACGCGCTACAAGGAGGACGCCTGATGAAAACCCTGGATCTGTTCCGGAATGAAACCGTTATCGACCAATACGCCACCGGCCAGGTCATTTTCGAGGAAGGCCAGCCTGGCGACAAGATGTACGTGTCTTCTCCATCCACGTGATGGGCGTCCTCGCGGAGCGCCTGCGAAAGATGAACGACAGGCGGCCGGCGGATGGGACTGCCTGAGGCAGTGCGCCGGACCGGATTACAGTCCGTTCATTCGCGCCAGTGCGCGTTCGGCGTTTGCCTCTCCCTGGGCGGCGGCCAGTGAATACCACTTGCGCGCCTCGTCCAGATCGCGGCTGATGCCACGACCCTTGGAATAAATCACGCCCAGGTTGTACTGCGCGTTCGGGTTGCCCGACTCGGCCGCCTTGCGGTACCACTGCGCGGATTCCCTGTCGTTGCGCACGACGCCCTGTCCCTTGCCGTACATGAAGCCCAGGTTGATCTGTGCGTGCACATGTCCCTTTTCCGCAGCTTTCCTGTACCACAGGAATGCCTCTTCCAGGTTCTGCTGCACGCCGGTGCCATGGAAGTACATCTCGCCCACGGTGAACATCGAGTTGGCATGGCCGCGTTTTGCGGCGCGCAGGTGCCAGTCAAAGGCTGCCTTGGTGTCGCGTTCGGTGCCGACCCCTTTCGTGTACATGGTCGCCAGCGTGGCCTGCGCGCCGACGTGTCCCTGTTCCGCCGCCTTGCGGTACCAGTTGAAGGCCTGCTCGTAATCCTGTTCGACGCTGCGCCCCTTTGCGTACATCACCCCCAGGCTGAACTGCGCCCCGGCGTGTCCCTGTTCAGCCGCCAGCGTGTACCATTGCAGCGCCCGCGCCTCGCTCTGCGGCATGTCGATGCCCTTGGCGTACATGAACGCCAGTTCGCATTGCGCTTCGGCGTCGCCTCCCTCGGCGAACTCGATCATTTTTGCCAGGCGCTCGTCAACCGGGGGCGATTCGACTTCCAGCTCCTGTTCCGTCGCGGATTCAGAAGGGGACGTCCGCGGCGTCGGCGCCGCGTCCGTTATAGGTACGGTGGCGGTGATGGGGGACTCGGCGCCTTTCTGCCCATGCAGGACCGCCTGCAGTTCGGATATCGACTGCGGCCGTTCATGCCGCCGGAACTTCATGGCGCTGTCGATGGCCTCCAGCAGGGATTGCGAATATCGGCCCGCGCCGATTTCGACCGCGGAGACATAGGTATCGTGTCCCGCAACGCTGATCGCGGAGCTGCGATCGATGGCGTCCGCGGGCGGCACGCCCGCAATCGCCCGGTACATCGTCGCGCCGAAGGCGTAGATATCCGTCCAGGGCCCCTGTTCCTCCTGGTTGTTGTATTGCTCGATCGGGGCATAGCCCTTGGAGAAGATGCTGGTCAGCGAGCCGCGACTCTGTTCGACCGCCTGGCGGGCCGACCCGAAGTCCAACAGCACGGGATCGCCGTCCACGCGGATGAAAATATTGCCCGGTTTGATATCGCGATGGATGAACCCGTGTGCATGCACGTGCTTCATGCCATCGATGATTGGAAAAACGACGGTGGCGACGTCCTCTTCGTCGAGGACTTTGCGGCGGCTGAGGATTTCCTGGAGAGTCTCGCCCAGCTCGTAATCCATTACCATGTAGGCCGTATTGTTCGCCTCGAACACGTTGCGCACGCGCACGATATTCGGGTGCTTGAACTGGCCGATGGTCCGCGCTTCGTCCAGGAACCGTTCCAGGCCCCAGCGGTAGGCCTGCTCGCGATCAGGTGCGAGGGGGGCCACGGATCCCTCGACCGTGCGCGTGGCGAGATCGACCGGCATGTACTCCTTGATGGCGACTTCGTGCGCGAGGTTGCGGTCCACCGCGAGGTAGGTGATCCCGAAACCGCCCTGACCGAGAATTTCCCGGATCTCGTACCAGAGCAACTGGTAGCCAGGCTGAATGGCGTTCAGCTGGTGTTTATGGCTCTTCTTTGGCACGTTCGATCAACAATGAACCTGATCCAATCGCATACGGGTAATCGGCTGGTGGGTGGATGACAACAGGCACGCGCGGCGCGCTACACATCTTATACAAGCGCAAAAAACCCGATATTGCAACGAATTGCAGGGATTTTTGCCGTTGGATTGTCATCCGGGCGGCGCCGTGACGGCTGCTTTGCCGGATGCGTTTTTCTCCGATAATCAGGCGCTTGGAGAATGGATTCCGGCCTTTCCGGGATCGGGCAGGTGAACGCACAGGATCCCGTCGCGTTCGCAGGTGGCTACGGCGGAAAGGCTCTGGCCCGCGCACGGGCCGTTTCCGGTCCCGGGTGCCCCCGGAGTGCGGGCAGCAGTTCAGGTACAACCGAATCCTGTCGCCGCGGTAGACCACGAACAGATCGGCGCCCGCGCCTGACCCGACAGTCGAAAAACCGCGTGCGCCGTCGATCGGAAGGTCAGCGGCCCGGCACAAGGGGTGGAGCTTCATCGCGTTCCGCCCGAAGCGCGCCGCTGAATAGACAGCACTCGCGCAAGTTCAGTAGAATCCCGCTGGAATCTGAAAAGTGGATTCATGATAGTTATCAGGGTCGGAAGGCGGCGAGAGTCGGACGTCAGGCGGCGGGAGTAATCGCAAGGTTACTCCCGCTTTGCATGTCTGGACGGGCGAAGGGCAGCCGGCAATTGCACCGCCCCGGCGCAAAGACTGACTGGAGGTTCCGTTGACGCACTCGGCTTTGCTGGCGCTGGAAGACGGGACCGTATTCCGCGGCCGATCCATCGGCATCGACGGCCAGAGCGTCGGCGAAGTGGTATTCAATACCGCGATCACCGGCTACCAGGAAATACTCACCGATCCTTCCTACTACCAGCAGATCGTCACGCTGACGCAGCCGCACATCGGCAACGTCGGGATCAACGACGAGGACGAAGAATCCGGTCGGATATTCGCCAGCGGCCTGATCATCCGCCAGTTGCCGTACCAGTCCAGCAGCTGGCGCGCCGACGAGACCCTGTCCGAATACCTCCGGCGCAAGAAGGTCCTTGCCATTGCCGATATCGATACGCGACGCCTGACCCGCCTTCTGCGCGACAAGGGCGCGCAGAACGGCTGCATCGTCGCCGGCGATTCGCCCGATCCCGCCAGAGCGTTGCGCGCGGCGCGCGAATTCCCGGGGCTCAAGGGCGCGGACCTGGCGCGCGTGGTCAGCACCAAAAGGGCCTACGAGTGGAAGCAGGGGTGCTGGTCGCTCGAGACCGGGCTGCCGGAGGACACGGTGGTCAAGAACAAGAAGTGGCACGTGATGGCCTTCGATTACGGCATCAAGCGCAACATCCTGCGCATCCTCTCGGATCTGGGATGCAGGCTGACCGTCGTCCCCGCGATGACACCGGCCTCGGAGGTGCTGAAGGAGCGGCCGGACGGGGTGTTCCTGTCGAACGGCCCGGGGGATCCCGATCCCTGCGATTACGCGATCGAAGCGATCCGCGAAATCATGCCGACGCGTGCCCCGGTATTCGGGATCTGCCTGGGTCACCAGTTGCTTTCGCTGGCCGCCGGCGCGCGCACCGTCAAGATGAAATTCGGCCATCACGGCGCCAACCACCCGGTCCAGGACCTGGATACAGGAAGGGTCATGATCACGAGCCAGAACCACGGCTTCGCGGTCGCCGAGGACAGCCTGCCGGTCGAATTGCGCGCGACCCACCGCTCGCTGTTCGACGGCACGCTCCAGGGCGTGCATCACCGCAGCTACCCGGTGTTCGGTTTCCAGGGGCATCCGGAAGCGAGCCCGGGGCCGCATGACGTGAAGCCGCTGTTCGACCACTTCATCGAGTTGATGGCGGAACGGGGAAGATGAACGTTCCTCGTTCCTCGTGCCTCGAAACTTGGGCTTTGCTGGCTCGGTGTACTGTGGACGATCGTTCACGAGGAACGAGGAACGAGGCACATGTTCTAACGAATGCCCAAACGTACTGACATTGAGAGCATCCTGATCATCGGCGCGGGGCCGATCATCATCGGCCAGGCGTGCGAGTTCGATTACTCGGGCGCACAGGCCTGCAAGGCGCTTCGCGGCGAAGGCTATCGCGTGGTGCTCATCAATTCGAACCCGGCCACGATCATGACCGACCCGGAGATGGCGGATGCGACCTATATCGAGCCGATCCGCTGGCAGACCGTCGCGAAGATCATCGAAAAGGAAATGCCGGACGCGTTGCTGCCGACCATGGGTGGGCAGACGGCGCTGAATTGCGCGCTGGATCTTGCGCGCGTGGGCGTGCTGGAGAAATTCGGTGTTGAACTGATCGGGGCCAGCCGCGAGGCGATCGACAAGGCGGAGGACCGCGAGAAGTTCCGCGACGCGATGCGACGCATCGGCCTCAGCATGCCGGAGTCGGGCTTGGCGCACACGCTGGAGCAGGCGAAGTCAATCCAGACCGAGATCGGGTTCCCCATCGTCATCCGTCCCTCATTTACGCTCGGCGGCACGGGGGGCGGCATCGCCTATAACCGCGAGGAGTTCATCGAGATCTGCGAACGCGGACTGGATGCGTCGCCCACCGGCGAGATCCTGCTTGAGCAGTCGGTGCTGGGCTGGAAGGAATTCGAGATGGAAGTGGTACGCGATCACAGGGACAACTGCATCATTATCTGCTCCATCGAAAACGTGGATCCGATGGGCATCCACACCGGCGATTCGATTACGGTAGCCCCGGCGCAAACGTTGACCGACAAGGAATACCAGATCATGCGCGACGCCTCGATCGCGGTGCTGCGCGAGATCGGCGTGGATACCGGCGGCTCGAACGTGCAGTTCGCCATCAATCCCGACAACGGGCGCATGGTGATCATCGAGATGAATCCGCGCGTGTCGCGCTCGTCCGCTCTGGCCTCGAAGGCCACCGGGTTCCCGATCGCCAAGGTGGCCGCCAAACTCGCGGTCGGATTCACGCTGGACGAACTCTCGAACGAGATCACCGGTGGCGCGACCCCTGCGTCGTTCGAACCCACGATCGATTACGTCGTCACCAAGGTCCCGCGTTTCAATTTCGAGAAATTCCGGCGGGCCGACGACCGGCTGACGACGCAGATGAAATCCGTCGGGGAAGTCATGGCCATTGGACGCACCTTCCAGGAATCGTTGCAGAAGGCACTGCGCGGTCTGGAGACGGGCCTGGACGGGCTCGATGAACGCGTCCCGCGGACGGGCGAGGACGCCGTCGAACGGGTCAAACGCGAGCTGCGCGTGCCGCGCGCCGAGCGGGTCCTGTACGTCGGCGACGCTTTCAGGCTGGGCCTGGGCGTGCCGGAGGTTTACGACTGCTCGCGAATCGATCCGTGGTTCCTCTCCCAGATCGAGGATCTGGTGCGCGACGAGGAGGGACTGCGAGGCCGCCGCCTCGCCGGCCTCTCGGCGGACGAACTGCGTGACCTGAAGCGCAAGGGGTTTTCCGATGGCCGCCTGGCGCGCTTGCTGGGCTGTCGCGAAGCCGAGGTGCGCGCGCGCCGCGGAGAACTGGGCCTGCATCCGGTGTTCAAGCGCGTCGATTCCTGCGCCGCTGAATTCAAGGCGACCACGGCCTACCTCTATTCGACCTATGAGGAGGAGTGCGAGGCCGCGCCCACCGATCGCCGCAAGATCATGGTGCTCGGCGGGGGACCCAACCGCATCGGGCAGGGGATCGAGTTCGACTACTGCTGCGTGCAGGCGGCGCTGGCCATGCATGCCTCGGGGTTCGAATCGATCATGGTGAACTGCAATCCCGAAACCGTATCCACGGATTACGATACCTCCGACCGCCTGTATTTCGAACCGCTGACACTGGAGGATGTGCTGGAGATCATCCGCGTCGAGAAGCCTTTCGGCGTCATCGTCCAGTATGGCGGACAGACGCCGTTGAAGCTGGCGCGCGACCTGGAGGCCGCCGGCGCGCCCATTATCGGCACCAGCCCGGATTCGATCGATCTGGCGGAAGATCGCGAGCGGTTCCAGAAGTTGCTGCATGAACTTGGCCTCAAGCAGCCGCCGAACCGGAGCGCGCGCGATCCGGAATCTGCGGTGAGGCTGGCCGGGGAAATCGGTTATCCGCTCGTGGTCCGGCCATCGTACGTGCTCGGCGGCCGGGCCATGGAGATCGTCTACAACGAAATGGATCTGCGAAATTACATGGCCCTCGCTGTCGCGGTTTCGAACGAGTCGCCGGTGCTGCTCGACCGCTTCCTGGATCGGGCCATCGAGGTGGACGTCGACGCGGTGTGCGACGGGAAAGAGGTGATAATCGGCGGGATCATGGAACACATCGAAGAAGCGGGTGTGCACTCCGGGGATTCCGCGTGTTCGTTGCCGCCGCACAGCCTGTCCGAGGCCATCCAGACGGAATTGGCGGCACAGGTGCGCAAGTTGGCGGGCGCGCTGAAGGTCGTTGGACTGATGAACGCGCAGTTCGCCATCCAGGGCGACAGCATCTTCGTGCTCGAGGTCAATCCGAGAGCCTCGCGCACTGTGCCATTCGTTTCCAAGGCAACCGGCGTGCCGCTGGCGCGGGTTGGCGCGAACTGCATGGTGGGCCTCGGCCTGGCGGCGCAGGGGGTCACGGCCGTGCCGCAACCCGGTTACTATTCGGTCAAGGAAGCCGTGTTTCCCTTCATCAAGTTCCCCGGCGTAGACCCGCTGCTGGGGCCCGAGATGAAGTCCACCGGCGAGGTCATGGGCGTGGGCAAGTCGTTCGGTGAAGCGTTTGCCAAGTCGCAACTGGCCTCCGGCGCGGAGATACCGCGCAGCGGGCTGGCCTTCGTCAGTGTCCATGATGCGGACAAGCAGGCCGCCGTCGCGGTAGCGTGGCAGCTGGTGCAGCAGGGATTTGCGCTGTGCGCGACGCACGGGACGGCGCGGGTGTTGCACAACGCTGGGATCGAATGCCGGGAAGTGAACAAGGTGCGCGAGGGCCAGCCGCATATCGTGGATATGCTGAAGAACGACGAGATTTCCCTGATCGTGAACACGACGGAAGGCAAGCGGGCGGTTTCGGATTCCTATTCGATCCGGCGGACCGCCCTGCAGCACAAGGTTTTCTACGCGACAACCATGGCCGGCGCACAGGCCACCGTGAATGCCATGAGATTTCTGAGTGATGACGAAGTGAATTGCCTGCAGACCCTGCACAAAGGACTACGGCCATGCCAAAGTCACCGTTGACCGCACAAGGCGCGGAACGCCTGCGCAAGCAGCTGGCCGAACTGAAATCGGTGGATCGGCCGCGCATCATCAAGGCGATCGCCGAGGCACGAGCCCACGGCGATCTGAGCGAGAACGCGGAGTACCACGCGGCGCGCGAGCAGCAGGGTTTCGTGGAAGGGCGGATCGCCGCTCTCGAGTCCGCGCTGGCGGAGGCGCAGATCATCGACGTGACGACGATCAATGTGCGTGGGCGCGTAGTCTTCGGCGCGACGGTGGAGCTGCTGAACCTCGAAACGGATACGCGCGTGACCTACCAAATCGTGGGAGAGGAGGAATCGGACATCTCCCAGGGACTGATCTCGGTGGTGTCTCCCATCGCGCGCGCGCTGATAGGCAAGGAGCAGGGCGAGGTCGTCGTGGTCAACGCGCCGGGCGGCCATATCGAATACGAAATCGTCGAAGTGCGCTACCTGTAATCTGCGAGACCAAACCATGCCGAGGCGCAAGAGGGCCTGGTTGCACGCGCGACAGAAGGATTCGTTCTCGCGCCAGGCCCGTCAGTCCGATTACCGTTCCCGGGCCGTCTACAAGCTGATCGAGATCGATCAGCAGGATCGGCTGTTCCGGCCGGGCCAGACCGTTGTCGACCTGGGCGCGGCACCCGGAAGCTGGTCGCAGTACGCAAGCTCGAGGGTCGGCCCGCACGGCCGGGTGATCGCGGTCGATATCGAGGAAATCATCCCGATCCGCAACGTGCAGGCGATTCGCGGGGATTTCTCCGACATGGCCGTCTTCCGGCGCAGTCTGGATGTTCTCGGTGGCGCCAAGGCCGATCTTGTAATATCGGACATGGCCCCCCATATCAGTGGCATACGCGTGACCGACCAGGCGCGCAGCATGTACTTGGCCGAGCTGGTCTGCGATTTCGCCTGCCACGTCCTGAAGCCCGGCAGTGATTTGCTGGTCAAATTGTTCCAGGGCGAAGGAACCGACGAATACCGCCAGGAACTTGTGGAACGATTTCAGAGAGTTATGGTGCGCAAGCCGCGCGCCTCGCGGGATACTTCCCGGGAATTCTATGTTTTGGCCAGAGGCTATAAGGTATAGTTAATCAATCACTTAAGGAGTGTTCCGCGGTGTTCCTGAAGACATCCGGCGGACGCGTCCGGGGATAGATGCAAGTGAACGACATGGCAAAAAACCTGGTGCTCTGGGTCATCATTGCGCTCGTGCTGATGCTCGTGTTCCGCAATTTTGGGACGCAGGCCATGGCCGGTACGATTCCCTATTCCCAGTTCATCAGCAGCGTCAAATCGGGCCAGGTTGAGACCGTGACGATGGAGGGAAACACCGTCAGCGGTCGGATGGCCGACGGCACCCGCTTCACTACCTACAGCCCGGAGACGAGCAACGAGGCGCTGATCGGCACGCTGCTGGATCATAACGTGGAGATCACCGGCTCCGAGCCGAACAAGAATTCATTCTGGGCGCATGCCCTGATTTCCTGGTTCCCGATCCTGCTGTTGCTCGGGATCTGGATCTATTTCATGCGTCAGATGCAGGGCGGTGGCAGCGGACGTGGTGCCCTTTCGTTCGGCAAGAGCCGCGCTCGCCTGTTGGGCGAGGATCAGGTCAAGATCACCTTCGCCGATGTGGCCGGCGTGGAAGAGGCCAAGGAAGAGGTGGCTGAACTCGTGGAATTCCTCCGCGACCCGGGCAAGTTCCAGAAACTCGGCGGGAAGATCCCCTCGGGCGTGTTGATGGTCGGGCCGCCTGGTACCGGCAAGACGCTGCTGGCGAAGGCGATAGCCGGCGAAGCCAAGGTGCCGTTCTTCACCATTTCTGGATCCGATTTCGTTGAAATGTTCGTGGGCGTCGGCGCCTCGCGCGTGCGCGACATGTTCGAGCAGGCCAAGAAACATGCGCCGTGCATCATTTTCATCGACGAAATTGACGCGGTCGGCCGGCACCGCGGCGCGGGGCTGGGTGGTGGCCACGACGAGCGCGAACAGACGCTGAACCAGCTGCTGGTTGAAATGGACGGGTTCGAGGGCAATGAAGGCGTGATTGTGATCGCCGCGACGAACCGGCCGGACGTGCTGGATCCCGCGCTGCTTCGCCCGGGCCGCTTTGACCGCCAGGTGGTCGTCCCGCTGCCCGACATCCGCGGCCGCGAACAGATCCTCAAGGTCCACATGCGCAAGGTGGCGCTGGCGGAAAACGTCAACGCCAATATCATCGCGCGCGGCACGCCTGGCTTCTCCGGCGCGGATCTCGCCAACCTGGTGAACGAGGCGGCGCTGTTCGCGGCGCGCGCCGACAAGAAGCTGGTCGAGATGGACGATTTCGAGCGGGCCAAGGACAAGGTCATGATGGGCGCCGAACGGCGTTCCATGGTGATGAGCGAGCAGGAACGAAAGCTCACCGCCTATCACGAAGCGGGCCACGCCATCGTCGGCCGCCTCATGCCCGCGCACGACCCCGTATACAAGGTGACCATCATTCCACGCGGCCGCGCCCTGGGTCTCACCATGTTCCTCCCCGAGGAGGATCGGCTGAGCTTCAGCCGGACCTACCTGGAGAGCCGGATCTGCAGCCTGTTCGGGGGGCGCATCGCCGAGGAACTGGTGTTCGGACCGGACGCCGTGACCACGGGCGCTGCGAACGACATCCAGCGCGCCACCGAACTCGCCCGCAACATGGTGACCAAGTGGGGTCTGTCCGAGCGTCTCGGCCCGCTGACGTACAGCGAAGAAGAAGGGGAAGTCTTCCTCGGGCACTCCGTGACCAAGCACAAGGCGATTTCCGACGAGACGGCGCACATCATCGATCAGGAGATCCGCAGCGTCGTCGACCGCAATTACGCGCGCGCGGAAGGGATCCTCAAGGAGCAGATGGAAAAACTGCACGTAATGGCCGAAGCGCTCATCAAGTACGAAACGCTCGAAACCGGACAGATCGACGACATCATGGACGGGCGCATCCCTCGGCCGCCGTCGGGATGGGACGAGGACGGGCAGGGCACTCCCGCCAAGGCTGGCGTTTCCACGGAAGACGAACGACCCGCCAAGGGACACAAACCGGCCGGGGAACCGCCCATCAGCGGACCGGCAAGGCCGGCGTAGGAACAAGCAGAAAGCAGGTAGAATTCAGAATATAGGGGGAGAGTGGCAGAAGCAGCACGGCTGTGTTTTTCCCTATATTCTACCTGCTGCATTCCGTCTGCATTAGCAGCCTCGACTCCCTGTCCGGCGCGCTTACGCTGAGCCACATTTAATGCCCACGAAGCGAAAGTATTTTGGCACCGACGGCATCCGAGGCCGCGTCGGGGCGCACCCCTTCACGCCTGATTTCGTCATGAAGTTGGGTTGGGCGGCAGGCCGGGTGCTGGCCGCCACCGGCGGGGGGCCCGTGCTGATCGGCAAGGACACACGGATCTCGGGCTACATGTTCGAATCGGCGCTCGAGGCGGGCCTGTCCGCCGCGGGCGTGGACGTCCGTCTGCTCGGCCCCATGCCGACGCCCGCCGTGGCCTTTCTCACGCGCAATACCCGCGCCCAGGCCGGCATCGTCATCAGCGCCTCGCACAACGGCTTCGAAGACAACGGCATCAAGTTCTTCACCGCCGACGGCAGCAAGCTTCCCGACGAGACCGAGATCGCAATCGAGGTGGAGCTAGAACGCCCGCTGGAAGTTGTCGAGTCAGACCGGCTCGGAAAGGTGCGGCGCGTGAATGACGCCGCGCGGCGCTACATTGAATTCTGCAAGAGCCGGATTCAAGCGGGGATTGATTTCGGCGGGCTGCGCCTGGTCGTCGATTGCGCCAACGGCGCCGGGTACCGCATTACGCCGGCGGTTTTCGAAGAGCTGGGGGCGCGGGTCGAGGTCATCGGCAATGCGCCGGACGGCGTCAACATCAACCGCGGATTCGGCACGACTGACCCGGAAAACCTGAGAAAGGCGGTCCTGCGCGCCGGCGCCGATCTGGGTCTGGCCATTGACGGAGACGGGGATCGGCTCATCCTCGTGGATCGCAAAGGCGAGATCGTCGATGGCGATGAGGTGCTGTTCATCCTTGCCAAGACCCGCATCGAAACGCTCAACGGTGCGGTCGTCGGCACACTGATGAGCAACCTCGGGCTGGAAAACGCGGTCCGCTCCCTAAAACTGGAGTTCCTGCGGGCCCGGGTCGGCGACCGTTACATCATGGAGATGCTGACCGAGCGCGGGCTTAAGCTCGGCGGCGAGGCCTCGGGCCATATTATCAACCTCAATCTCGCCAATACGGGCGATGCGATTATCTCCGGCCTGCAGGTCCTGGAGGCCATGATGGGCACCGGGCAGTCTCTCGACGAACTCAAGCGCGGGATGCGGAAGTTCCCGCAAAGGCTGCTGAACATCAGCTGCAAGCCTGGTCTCGACCTGAAGCGTTTCCCGGCCATCGATGACGCCGTGCGCGAAGCCGAATCCATTCTCAACGGCCGCGGCCGGGTCCTGTTGCGGCCTTCGGGGACCGAACCATTATTGCGGATCATGGTGGAAGGGCAGGATGAGGCGGAGGTGGATACCCTGGTCCACCAGCTGGCGGCGCGCGTCGAATCTGCGCTGGATCAACGCCGCTGATCGACAGGCCCTCCCGCAACGGCCCGGACCCGGGCGGCACTCATTATTCCTCCGCGTCTTCCGGTATATTCGCGCACCATGAAGAAGCACATTCTGATCGCTGACAAGATTGCGCATTCCGGAATCGAATTCCTGGAGGAGCAGGAGGGTTTCGAGGTGGAGACGCACGCCGGCTTGGACGAGGCTGAACTGCGCGCGCGCATTCCATCTTGCCACGCCGTGATTGTCCGCAGCGGCACGCGCGTCACCGCGCGGGCGATCGACGCGGCGCGAATGCTGCAGGTCATCGGCCGCGCCGGAATCGGAGTAGACAACATCGACGTCGATCGGGCGACCGAGCGCGGCATCGCCGTGCTCAATACGCCCGACGCCAATGCGACTACCACCGCCGAGCTGACCCTCGCGCATATCCTCTCGCTCAGCCGCAGCCTGCCGCAGGCGGACCGCTCGGTGCGCAACGGCGAATGGAAGCGAACACAATTCGTCGGCGCCGAACTCGCGAACAAGCGTCTGGGAATCGTCGGCTACGGAACCATCGGGCGGATCGTGGCCGCGCGCGCCAAGGCGCTGCAGATGCACGTCGCCGCATACGATCCGTTCGTGACGCAAGATGTGTTCGCCGCCGACGGAGTTGAGGCGATGGGACTGGACGAACTGGTCGCCAGCGCGGATTACCTCACGCTGCACTGCCCGCTGAACGACAAGACGCGCGGGATCGTCAACGCCGCCCGGATCAGGGCAATGAGGCCCGGCGCGCGCCTCATCAATTGCGCGCGTGGCGGACTTGTCGAAGAACTGGCGCTGTTTGAGGCTCTCAAATCCGGCCATCTGGCCGGCGCGGCGCTGGACGTCTTCGAGAACGAACCGCCGCGTGACTCTCCGTTGCTCCGGCTCGACAACATCGTGTTCACGCCGCACCTTGGCGCATCCACGCATGAGGCGCAGGACGCGGCCGGCCGGGAAATCGCGCGCCAGGTGGCCGTGTACCTGCAGACGGGCGAGCCGATCAATGCCATCAACCTCCCGCCGGTTTCGGCGGAGGAAATGATCAAGCTACGTCCCTATCTCACACTGGCGCGACGCCTCGGGAAGCTGCTCGGGCCGATGATCCAGGAGCCGATCCGGCAACTGGACGTGGTGCTGTCGGGTGATGCCGCAGCTCGCGACATCCGGCCCGTCTCCATCGAAGGGCTGGCCGGGTTGCTCTCCGCGCACATGTCCGCGCCCATCAACCGCGTCAACGCGATGCACCTTGCCCGCCAGCAGGGGATCAGCCTGGTCGAATCGCGGTGCAGCGAGCATCCGGACTACCACACGACCGTGGCGCTGTGCGCGCACCACGGAGACCGCACGACGACTGTGGAGGGGACTCTGTTCGATCGGCGGCACCCGCGTCTGGTGCGCATCAATAATTACGAAATCGAGGCAGTGCTGGACGGGCACCTGCTTCTGACGAGGCACCGGGACCAGCCGGGGGTCATCGCCGCCATCAGCACGCTGCTCGCCGAGCGCCGTATCAATATCTCGCGCATGCAACTCGGTATCACGAGCGGCAGCGATCAGGCCATCGCGGTCGTCGGCATTTCCACGCCCGTGGACGAGGAATTGCTGCACGCCGTTTCGGCTATCCCCGCGGTGAGCAAGGTCGCCCAGGTCAGCCTGTGATCGCCTTGCCGGTGGATCTGGTGCTGTTCGACTGCGACAGCACGCTGACGCGCATCGAGGGTGTAGACGAACTTGCCCGGCTCAGGGGTGTCGCGGAACCGGTGGCCGCCCTGACGGCGGCCGCCATGGTGGGCAAGGTGTCCGTCGAAGAAGTGTACGGCCGGCGCCTCGAGCTGATCCGTCCGGATCGCGATGCGCTCGAATGGTTGGGGCGGCAGTATGTCGCCTCAATGGTGGAAGGCGCGACCGAGGTCGTGTGGGTGCTTCGGGAACTGGGAAAGGAAGTGCATATCATCAGCGGGGGATTCAGGCCGGCAATCAACGCTCTGGCCCGCGCCCTGGACATTCCCGAGGCCAACGTGCATGCCGTCGATCTGCATTTCGATGAACGCGGTGCCTATGCGGGATTCGACGCGCGCTCGCCATTGACGCGCTCGGGAGGCAAGGGCGACGTCGTCGACCAACTGATCGGCGGTGCGGCGCGCGCGATGGCGATAGGCGATGGCGTCACCGACCTGGAGATGAAGCGCGCCGGGGTCGGCTTCATCGGTTTCGGCGGCGTGGTCAGACGCGAGCCGGTCGCGGCGGGCGCGGACGTTTATGTGGATTCGCGCTCGCTCGATGCCGTGCTGCCGCTCATCCTGACTTCCGAGGAACTGGGCCGCCTCGGCGTGAAGTCGGCCGGCGGCTAGATCACGCGTCGCCCGTGCGCGGGCCGGCTTCATGTGGGTATCGTGCCGGACGGGTCCTGTCACCGGGCTCGAATCTGCTCTGTCCGGTTGGTTTCCTTGCCGCTTGTGATGCGGCCGGGTCCTGGCATCGGGTACCGTCGTTCGTGCTCGCTTACGCTGCGCGCGAAGGACGGTGACCCGATGCCAGGACCCGTCCGGCACTCTACGCAAGAATGAAACCGGTAGGGCTAAACGGACTGCGTGCGGAATGTCGGCCCTAGACGTCGCGCAGCAGCTCGTTGAGGCCGACCTTGCTGCGCGTCTGCGCGTCCACCTGCTTGACGATCACGGCGCAGTAAAGGCTGTGGCTGCCGTCGCGCGCCGGCAGGCTGCCGGAAACCACGACCGAGCGCGACGGGATCCGGCCGTAGCTGATCTCGCCTGTCGCACGGTTATAGATCCTTGTGCTCTGGCCGATGTAGACTCCCATCGAGATCACGGAGCCCTCGCCGACGATGACGCCCTCCACGATCTCCGAACGCGCGCCGATGAAACAGTCGTCTTCGATGATCGTGGGGTTCGCCTGCAGCGGTTCCAGCACGCCGCCTATCCCCACGCCCCCGGAGAGATGCACGTTCTTTCCGATCTGCGCGCAGGAGCCGACCGTGGCCCAGGTGTCCACCATGGTGCCGCGGTCGACGTACGCCCCAATATTCACGAAGCTGGGCATGAGGATCACGCCCGGGGCGATGTAGGCGCCGTAACGTGCCACCGCAGGCGGGACGACGCGTGTCCCTGTATCTACGAAGCCGCTCTTGTCGAACCCGGCGAACTTGGAGGTGATCTTGTCGTAGTAGTTGGTGAATCCGCCCTGGATGACCTGGTTGCCGTGCAACGTGAAGTAGAGCAACACCGCCTTCTTCAACCACGGGTGGACAATCCAATCGCCCGCGCGCCGCTCCGCCACCCGCCAGCGCCCGCCGTCGAGGCCGGCCACTGCCTCTTCGACCGCGTCCTTGAGTTCGCTGCTTGCCGTCCCCGCCTCGATCGAAGGGCGGTTCTCGAATTCGCGGTCAATGATTTCCTGGACGGTCGCCATGCATTCCTGTCCGTGCGCGGAGGGTGCCGCAGTATAGCCAGCCCTGTTGACCGGTCTCAATCGACATCGCGGGGAGGCCGCCCCTGCCGCTGCCTTGTGCTATCCTGTGCGGCCTTTTTTAGGACCGTCGCGGCGACGCGCGGCGGAGCACACGCTGTGACACGCAATATCCTGATCCTGGGCGGAGACGGCATTGGTCCGGAAACGGTTGCCGAGGCCGAGAAGGTGTTGGGCGCGCTCGTTTCGCGCTTCGGGCTGGATGTCGCTGTCGATCACGCCTTGGTCGGCGGAGCGGCCATTGACGTCATCGGCATGCCCCTGCCGGAGGAAACGCTGGACAAGGCGCTCGCCAGCGACGCCGTGCTGTTCGGCGCAATCGGTGGCCCCAAATGGGATGGCATCGACCGCGCATTGCGTCCGGAGCGCGGGCTCCTGGCGTTGCGCTCCAAACTCGGCCTGTTCGCCAATCTCCGGCCTGTCACCGCGCATCCGGCCCTCGCTCAAGCATCGACCATGAAACCGGAGGTCATCGCCGGGCTCAACATCATGATCGTGCGGGAATTGACGGGCGGGATCTATTTCGGTGAACCACGCGGGTTCGTCACTAGCGCGAACGGCGTGCGCGAGGGATTCAACACGCTGCGTTACAACGTGACTGAAATCGAGCGCATCGCGCGCGTGGCATTCGAAATCGCAGCCACGCGGAGATGCCAGGTTTGCTCGGTGGACAAGGCCAACGTGCTGGAAGTGTCGGAACTATGGCGCGAGGTGGTGGAATCCGTCGCCCGGAGTTACCCCGCGATCACGCTCAGACACATGTACGTGGATAATGCGGCGATGCAGCTGGTGCGCGATCCGAAACAGTTTGATGTCATCGTGACTGATAATATGTTCGGCGATATTCTTTCCGATCTGGCCTCGATGCTCGGTGGATCCATCGGGATGCTGCCGTCGGCGTCGCTGGATGCTCACGGCCGCGGCCTGTACGAACCGATACACGGATCGGCGCCCGACATTGCCGGCCGGGACCTTGCGAATCCCCTTGCCGCCATACTTTCCCTGGCCATGCTCCTGCGGCATTCATTGCGTGAACATGGATGGGCGGAACAGGTTGAACAGGCGGTGGGCGCTGTCCTGGATGCGGGCTTGCGCACCGCGGACATCGCGGGTTCGGGCGGGCGCCGCATCGGAACGCGCGAGATGGGTGATGCAGTGGTCCGGGAGTTGCTGGCGCAAGCCGGCAAGTAAGTACGGTGATGCTGAACTGATCTGAACTGAATCGATATGAGCAGGACATTCAATGTTGCGGTCGTGGGCGCGACCGGCGTCGTCGGCGAAGCCATGCTTTCGATCCTGGAGTCGCGGCGTTTCCCCGTGGGACGGATTCATGCAGTGGCGAGCAACCGATCCGCGGGACAGAAAGTCCGGTTTGGCAGCCGCGATCTGGTGCTGGAGGATCTGGAGCAGTTCGATTTCAAGGACATCGACGTCGGTCTGTTTTCCCCCGGCGCCTCGGTATCCGCGATTCACGCCCCCAGGGCGGCGGCGGCCGGGTGCGTGGTTATCGACAACACCTCGCAGTTCCGCTACGACCCTGACATACCGCTGGTCGTGCCCGAGGTCAATCCACAGGCGATCGCGCTCTTCCGGAACCGGCACATCATCGCCAACCCTAACTGCTCGACCATCCAGATGGTCGTTGCGCTCAAGCCCATTCACGATTCGGTGGGCATCGAAAGGATCAATGTCTGCACCTACCAGTCGGTGTCGGGCACCGGGCGCGAGGCCGTTGAGGAACTTGAGCAGCAGACCGTGGCGCTGCTCAATCGCCGGCCCGCGAGTTCGGCCGTGTATCCTAAGCAGATTGCTTTCAACGCATTGCCGCACATCGACGTGTTCCAGGACAATGGCTACACCAGGGAAGAGATGAAGCTGGTGTGGGAAACCCGGAAAATTTTTGGCGACGAAACGATCCAGGTCAATCCGACCTGCGTCAGGGTTCCGGTTTTCTACGGGCACTCCGAGGCCGTGCATATCGAGACCCGGCGGAAAATCAGCGCGGATGAGGTGCGCGCCCTGATGCGGCGACAGGCCGGGGTCGAACTCATGGATGAACGTCGCGACGGCGGCTATCCCACCGCGGTCACCGAGGCCTCCGGCCGCGACCCGGTCTTCGTAGGGCGGATCCGGGAGGACATATCCCATCCCAGGGGAATTGACCTTTGGGTCGTATCCGACAACGTCCGCAAGGGCGCTGCATTAAATAGTGTTCAAATCGCTGAAATTTTGGTAAAAGACTATCTCTAAACTATAGTTAAGGGGTAATTGTAAAGCTCCTTCGTAGGTTTTTGGCGGTGTGAGGGAGGGCGCCCCCACCGCCGATTATAAAGTTGCCCGGCGGAGAGTTTGCGGGGTGTAGATCCTGCTGATTCATTGCAGAATCTGGACTCTGCGTGGTTAAGCCATTGATCCTAATATAATGTTCCCCGCGAGTAGCAAGAGAACCCTGATGAGAACACCCGCTCGGAGCTTGTTCATCTGCCTGATGCTGGGGCTGGTTTCGCCTGTGGTTCTCGCTCTTGCCCTGTCTGATATCGAGGTGTCCTCGCATCTGAATCAGCATCTGGACGCCCGCATCCGACTGAATTCCGCGACCCAGGCCGATTTGGACAGCCTCAATGTCAACGTCACCGAGATCCAGGTCGAAGGCCAGTCCTACGTTTCCCTTCAGGAGCAGATGGGCAAGGACGACCAGGGCTCGTTCATCCATATCACCAGTCGCGAACCGATACGCGAGCCGATACTCAAGCTTCTGGTTGAGGTGAGCTGGGCGAACGGCCGGCTGACGCGTGATTATTCCCTCATCATCGATCCCCGGTAACCGGGCGCAGGGCAGACGGGCTAAATGAAAAGGTTTCTGGCCTGGGTTCTGCTCACCGGTATTTTCCCCGCGCCGCTCTTTGCCCTCGGGCTCGGCAAACTCGATCTCAAATCGGGATTGAATGAGTCGTTCGAGGCGACAATTGAATTGCTCTCGCCGACGCCCGCCGAACTCGACAGTCTCACCGTGGGTCTTGCCGATCTCGAAGCGTTCGAGCGCGCCGGGATCGATCGCCCCTTTGTCCTGAGCCAGTTGCGCTTCGAGGTTGAAGAAAGCGAAACGGGTCCGGACCGCGTGCGCGTCTACAGCCGCGAGGCTATGCGCGAGCCGTTCCTCAATTTCCTGGTTGAGGCGAACTGGTCGCAAGGACGGCTGTACCGTGAGTACACCGTTCTCCTCGATCCACCGCTTTACGATTTGGGAGGGTTCGCGGCACCGGAGCCGGTCATGCCTGTCGTCCCGGCCCGTGTCGCGGAAGGTGCGGCCGAAGAAATGCCGGCGGTTGAAGGCGCGGCTGGTGCGCCGGCACCCGTCGCCGGCGCTTATGCCGGGGGAGACTACGGGCCGACTGTCGCGAACGACACGCTTTGGTCGATTGCAAGCCTCACGCGTCCCGACGCGAATACCACCGTGCAACAGATGATGCTGGCCCTGCTGCGCGCCAACCCCGAAGCATTCATCGGCAATAATGTGAACGGTCTCAAGCGCGGTCATGTACTGCGCATGCCGAGCCCGGCGGAAATTTCAAGCGTTGCGCCCAAGGAAGCCTTCAACCAAGTCAAGGCGCAGTATGCCGCATGGCAAGAGGCGGGCGGCGCCGTCCCTCCGGAGGCCCTACCGCGGCCGGCCGGCGCAGCCGGGGCCGAAGTCGCGGCCGCAGCGCCACCGGCAGCCGCGCCCGCCGCAGTGGCGCCGGCCGAAGGCAAATCGGAATTGAAACTGGTTACCCCGTCACGGAAGGGGACTGGCGCGGATCAGGGTGCGAGTCAGGCTTCCACGGTTGCTGCAGGCGGCAAGGCGGATGAGAGTCTCGCGCTGGCGAACGAACAGGTCGCGGCGATGACGCAGGAAAATCTGGAACTGAAAAATCGGCTGACCGAATCTCAGACCATTGTCGAGGATTTGAAGCGTCTCATCGCGCTGAAGGACGATGAACTCGCTGCCCTGCAACAGAAGCTCGCGGCAGGAGCGGCCGAAGCGCCTGCGAAAGCGGAGGAGAAAAAGCCGGCAGCAGAAGTCCCCGCCGGGGCTGCCCCGCCGGCCAAACCTGAACCGGCCGAACCCAAAGCCGAAGCGCCGGCCGCCCCGACCGCAGAAACCGCTCCGGTGCCGGAAGCGGAGCCCGCGCTGGCTGAAGAGGCTCCCGCAGCCGAAGCTGAAAAGCCAGAGCCGGCAAAGAAGCCCGCGCCCGCGCCGGTGGACGCCTCACAGGGACTGCTCGCGCAGGTACTTGGCCTTGTCCAGGCGAATCTTCAGATCGTCGCCATGGCGGCCGGTGGGCTCGCAGTGGTGCTGGTCGTGGTGTTCCTGGTTTCGCGTCGTCGCCGTGCCGCGGAAGAGGCGGAGGAAGTCGCCCCGGAGTTCCCCGACTTCAGCGGCTCTGAGGCGGAAACCATTCTGCCGGGCGCAGAGGCGCCTGAAGAGGAGGAAATCGAAGTACAACGGGCTGCACCCGAAGCCGCTCCCGCTCCCGCAAAGGCGCCGGCAAAGGCGGCTCGCGCGGGGGCCGCAGCCGCGGTTGCCGCGGCTAGACCGACCGCGGTGGAGAAACCGGCTGCGCCGGTCGAAGAAGCTCCCGCTGCGCCTCAGGAAGATCCCCTGGCGCCGGTCAACGTTTTCATGGCGTATGAACATTTCGATCAGGCAGAAGAATTCGTCCGCGATGCCATGGGGCGGGAGCCGGACAATCTGGACTTCCACGTGAAATTGCTCGAGGTCCTTTCCGCGGCAAACGAGCGCAGGAAATACGAGGAAGCGGCCAAGCTATTGCACGACAAGGTCAACGGAGCCGGGGCCTACTGGGAATCCGCTCTCTTCTACTGGGATGCCATGTCTCCGGGCCGTGCCCTTTTTTCCGCCCCGGCCGCGGACGAAGGGGAGGCTCCGGCCGCCGCCGCCGGCGGAGGCATGCTCGATCTGACCGCGGGCGAGGGGGAGAAGCCGGAGGCCGCGGAGATCGGTCTTGATTTTGATCTCGGCGAGGAAACCGCGGCCCCTGCACCCGAGCCCGCAAGCGCGGCGGCTGAAGAACAGGTGCTCGATATCACGGCAGGAAGCGAAGGATTGTCTCTGGAGCCATCCGCATCCCCGGCCGCAGCCGAAGAAGATGTGCTGGACGTCACCGCTGCGGTTGGCCTCGAACCCTCCGAACCATCAGCGCAGAAGGGAGGTGTGGAGGAGGAGGGCGTCCTCGACCTGTCACAGGGCGGCGGCGAAGATCTTCTGGACGTGACGGCTCACGCTGATCTGGAGTCCGCGGATCTGAAGGAAGATCTGCTGGACGTGACGACCGCCACCGGCGCGGGCGCGGACGCTGAGGAACTCCTCGCGGCTTCCGCTGCGCCTGAGGAAGAGGGCAGCGTGGATTTCGATTTGAACCTCGGTACCGCGGAAACTCCCGCGGAAGAGGCCCCCGGCGGGGCGGATAACGTTATCGAATTCGATAGTGGCGGCGGCAAAGAGGGCGCGGGTTCGCTGGATCTGGATATCACCGCCGGTGGTGCTGCGGAGGAGGAGAAAGAGGAGGAGAGTGGACTCGAGCTGGACTTGAGTGTCGACGCCGGCGACTCTGGCGCCCCCGAAGAACTGAGCCTGGAGAGCGCCGCGGCCGGTCTTGAGCTGGACCTGGGCGGCGAGGAAGCCGGCCCCCTGGAAATCGGCCTGGAAGAAACTGGCGAAGCGGATAAGGGCGCTGGTGGACTGGAAATTGAGGCGGGTCCCGGGGAAGCGGGAGGGGGCGGACTGGAACTCGATCTGAGTATCGAGGAGCCCGCGAAAGAGGCCGCGGAAATAGACATGGAGGGCACCGTCGAGGTCCCGAAGATCGGACTGTCGCTCGAGGGGGAAGAGGAGGAAGAAGAGGATCACACCGTCTTTGTTCCGCGCACCAAGGTTGCGCAGGAGCAAACCGCGGAGGACGAGATCGCGACCAAGCTGGATCTGGCGAAGGCCTACGTCGAGCTCGGCGACAAGGACAGCGCGAAGACCATCCTCAATGAAGTCATGTCCGCCGGGAACCCGCAACAGAAGAAACAGGCGCAGGAGTTGATGAAGCAGATGTCCTGAACGCCGGATGCGCGCGCCGTCCGGTTCGAAGTGGTTGTCCAGCCTTCCATGTTCATGTTGATCTCAGCGTTTCATGTCCCTGTTTCAGATTGCGCAGCCGCGCCGGGCGCAAGATCTTGCGGATACCGATGAGAGTTGCGGCGGGCGTTGAATATCGAGGAACACGGTTCCGGGGCTGGCAGAGGCAGCACGAGGGACCGACTGTGCAGGCGTGCGTGGAGGACGCCCTGTCGCACGTCGCGGATCACCCGGTCAGGGTTCATTGCGCAGGACGAACCGATGCCGGCGTTCACGCGTTGCGGCAGGTCATCCATTTCGACACGACGGCGATGCGTTCACCGCAGGCCTGGGTCCTGGGAGCGAACGGTCACCTGCCCGACGACGTTAGCCTGACGTGGGCTGTGCCCGTCGATCCTGAATTTCACGCGCGTTATTCCGCTACGGGACGAGCCTACCGATATTTCATCATGAACCGCCGTGCCCGCCCAGGAACACTGCAAGGACTGGTGGCGTGGGAGTGCAGGCCGCTGGACCCCGTGCGCATGGTGGCCGGGGCGCGGGACCTCATTGGCGAGCATGATTTTACTTCCTACCGCGCAATCGAGTGCCAGGCCAAAAGCCCGATCCGCGAAGTGCGCCGCCTGGAGATCAGAAGACAAGATGAGTTGATCGTCGTGGATATCGAAGCGAATTCCTTTCTGTATCACATGGTGCGAAACATCGTCGGCGTATTGTCCGCGATTGGCGCGGGCAGGAACGAGCCCGAATGGGCGAAGGCGTTGCTGGCGCAGAGGGATCGGACTCTGGGCGGGGTGACCGCGCCAGCCGAGGGACTTTACCTTGTGGACGTGAATTATCCCGCGCGTTTCCAGGTACCGGAGCGACGGACGTCCGCATCCACCGGGGAGCTGATGCCCGTGGCGCTGCAGAGCCCGCCTGGAGGACAATGAGTCGCGTTGCGGGGCGAGCCCGCGCGCCAGGGAATACAGACGTGCAAAGAACCCGCATCAAAATCTGCGGCATCACGAGGCCGGAGGACGCTCTCAGCGCCGCCCTCGGAGGAGCCGATGCCATCGGCATGGTGTTTTACTCCGCGAGTCCGCGTGCGGTGGACGCGGACCAGGCCTCCCGCATCATGCGGTCACTGCCGCCATTTGTGACCACAGTCGGCGTATTCGTCGACCCGGATCCGGATGAGGTGCGTTCGATCCTTCGGCGCGTCGACCTGGATCTGCTTCAGTTCCACGGCGCCGAAGCGCCGGAATTCTGCGCGGGATTCGATCGCTGCTATATCAAGGCGGTGCGGGTGCGGCCGGGGGTCGATATTCCCGCGATCGAGAAGGAGCATGCCGGCGCCGTGGCGCTTCTTCTCGACACCTATACCGAGGATTCGGTCGGCGGGACGGGACGTGAATTCGATTGGGGCCTGATCCCTTCCGGCCTGCGCAAGCCCGTGATCCTTGCCGGAGGATTGACTGCCGAGAATGTGGGGGCGGCGATCCGGAGGGCAAGCCCGTTCGCCGTCGATGTCAGTGGTGGCGTCGAGGCGGAAAAGGGCAGGAAGGATCCCGGGAGGATATCGGCCTTTGTTGCCGCCGTGGCGGAGGCAGGGTCGCACCGGTTTGCCAGCGATCCCGCGTAGGGATCAGCGCGGGTTCACGCCACTTGCACGGGGACAGAATCCCGCTAGGATAGCCGTTCGGCTCCGCCACGCCCGATGCCCGCTGCCACATTCAACTCCATTCCCCGCGTCCTGAGTCCCGCTTCGGAGATGTCCAATCATGAATAACCGGGAACGTCTGATCGATCTGATCACCGTGCACAACCTCGAGCGCCGCCAGATAGCGGATTTGCTCAAAGTGAGGCGCGAGACGGTCGATCATTGGTTACTACCGAACGAATCCAAGCACCATGAAGAGGTGCCGGAAATGGCGATCGAACTGCTGGAACTCAAGATCGGACTTTCAGCCGAAGCCGCGAAGAAAAAAGGCGAGCAATGATGGCGGGGCAACACTCGATTATTGTCGGCACGGGGCAGTCTCCGGCACGCCTGGTCCGGTACGTTCCACGGCGTAACTGATCGCCGGCCTTCGTCCATTCACGATCCATTATCGATCCGGTGCATCACAAAGGGTCTCGTACCCCTTCCCCATGAGTTGGCTGAAGAAATTGCTCCCATCGCGGATCAAGACCAATGGCGCGACGCGGCGTACGGTGCCAGAAGGGATCTGGACGAAATGCGCCGCGTGCAACGCGGTCCTGTACCGCGCCGAACTCGCGCGGAACATCGAAGTGTGCCCGAAGTGTTCCCACCACATGCACATCGGGGCGCGCGCGCGCCTGGAACAGTTCCTCGACGAGAGCCCGCGCGAAGAAATCGGAGCGGAAATCAGGCCCGTGGACAAATACCGGTTCCGTGACAGCAGAAAGTACCGTGAGCGCCTCGCGCAGGCGCAGAAGAAGACCGGTGAAACGGATGCGATGGTCGCCATTGCAGGCAGGGTCAAGGCCATTCCGATTGTCGCCTGCGCGTTCGAGTTCGATTTCATGGGCGGGTCGATGGGCTCGGTGGTGGGTGAACGGTTCGCGCTGGCGACAGAGTATTCCGTCTCCCGCCGCGTTCCGCTGGTCTGTTTTTCCGCGAGCGGTGGGGCGCGCATGCAGGAGGGGATTGTCTCGCTGATGCAGATGGCGAAGACCAGCGCGGCCCTGGGCGTGCTCAGGCGCGAACGGTTGCCGTACATTTCCGTGTTGACGGACCCGACGACCGGTGGCGTTTCCGCCAGCCTGGCCATGCTCGGCGACATCAATATCGCCGAGCCCAATGCGCTGATCGGTTTCACGGGTCCGCGCGTCATTGAACAGACGGTCAGGCAGACGCTCCCTGAAGGCTTCCAGCGCGCGGAGTTTCTGCTCGAACACGGCAATGTCGATATGATTGTCGACCGGCGCGATCTGCGCGATAAGATCGCTTCCCTGCTCTCGATGTTGATTGCCCAGAAGGCGTCGATGCACTGACCCCGGCGCCGGCGCAATTTATCAGCTTGGAAAATTCCACATGAATACCAGCATTCTCAGTCCGCCACAGGCCATATCGGGCGCCCGTTTCGATTCCCTGGATGACTGGCTGGACTGGCAGGAGCGTCTCCACTTTACCGCGATCGAGCTGGGTCTCGATCGCTGCCGCGAAGTGGCGCAGCGCATGGGCCTGTTGCGGCCGGAGTTCACGGTGGTCAGCATAGCCGGGACCAATGGCAAGGGGTCGAGCGCGGCCATGCTGGATCTGATCCTCCGCCAGGCTGGTTACCGCGTCGGCCGCTACACTTCGCCGCACCTGCTGCGGTACAACGAGCGTATTTGTATCGGCGGAGCGGAGATTGACGATGATGCGCTTTGCCGCGCGTTCGAACGCGTCGACCGGGCGCGCGGCGAAGTGTCCCTGACCTATTTCGAATTCGGAACGCTCGCGGCGCTGGAGATCTTCCGCAGCGCTGGTATCGATCTGGCCGTCCTGGAAGTAGGCCTTGGCGGCCGCCTGGATGCGGTCAACATGATCGATCCCGACGTTGCCCTGGTGACGACGGTGGATCTGGACCACGAACGCTGGCTCGGTTTCGACCGGGACAGCATCGGGCGCGAGAAGGCGGGCATTTACCGCGCCGGCCGCCCCGCCATCTGCGCGGATCCCGATCCGCCGCGCAGCGTCGCGGAGAGCGCGGGCGCCGTCGGCGCGCAGCATTACCAGCTGCACCGGGACTTCACTTTCGAGAGCCACGCCGAAACATGGGACTGGCGTTCGGGAGAATCGGTCATGGCAGACCTCCCCAGACCGAGCGCCAATCACAGGCTGCAGGTGCAAAACGCCGCCGGGATTCTGATGGTGCTCCGGCACCTGCCGCCGCTGTTCCAGGTCAATTGCGACGCCATTTGCGCCGGATTGGTTGAATTCCGGTTGCCAGGCCGCTTCCAAATTGTACCGGGAGTGGTCCCGCACATTTTCGACGTCGCGCACAACAGACAGGCGGCGGAAGTGCTCGCTCTGAATCTTGCCGCGCTTCCCTGCAAGGGTGAGACGCATATGGTCATCGGCATGCTGAAGGACAAGAACCACCAGGCGGTTCTGTCCGCGCTGGCGGGTTCTGCCGACACCTGGCACCTGGTCTCGCTCGACGGGGAGCGCGGAGCCGGCAGCCGGCAGTTGGCGGAAGCCCTGGCACACGTCGGCCACCGCGGGACAGCCAGGGCATTTGAAACGGTGCCGGATGCGATGAAAGCCGTTGGGTCGCTTGCCGCGCCAGGAGATCGAATCGTGGTCACAGGCTCATTTGTCACGGTCGGGGCTGCGATGCGCAGTCTCGGCATCAGCGCCTGAATTCCCGCTCATGGAACGCCGGCTGAAGGAAAGGCTCATCGGCGCGTCGGTCCTGGTCATGCTGGCCGTGATCCTGATCCCGATGATCCTTGACGACAGCTCGACCACCCAAACCCGCATCACACAGACCAATATTCCCACGCGCCCCGCGGAGGGTTTCACGTCGGATATCGTGCCCCTCCCGGAGCCCGGCGCTCGCGGGCCACGCGCCGCGGATGCCCCTGCGCAATCGCAGCCTGACGCCGGTCAGTCAGTGGCTGCGGCGCCGGTCTTGCCCGCCGCACCCGGACCGGAAGGAAACAAGGCGCAGCCGGAACCCGCCAAACCGGAGCCCCCGGCGCAGCAGGCACCGACACCTGTCCAGGCGATTCCCGCGCCGGAGCGCGTCGGTTTGTCGGCGTGGGTTGTGCAGCTCGGGAGTTTCTCGAGCGAAGACAACGCGAAGTCACTCAGCCAGAAGTTGCGGGACGCCGGGTATGCCGCGTTCGTCGAGCCCATCGGCGAAAGCGGCGAACGCACCTACCGCGTGCGCGTCGGGCCTGAACTGCTGAAGTCCGATGCGCAGGCACTGGCGGACCGGCTGAAGGCGAACATGCGGCTGGACGGCATCGTGCTCGCGTACCCCTGAAACACGGCATGGCCGTCTGCAATTGACGTGCACACCGCCGACATAGTCATTCTCGTTGCGTTGCTATTGCCGGCGGTGGTCGGCGCGGTCTATGGCTTCCTGAACATCCTTTTCTCGATTGTCGCCTGGGGGCTGGCGCTGGGCATTTGCGCGAAATTTAGCCACACCTTCGCGCCCCTGCTCGAAGGCTATGTCGAGGCGGAACTGATCCGCGATGTTCTTGCCTTCATCGGCCTGTTCGTCGTCAGTCTGCTCATTCTGACCGCCGTGGGGTACCTCATTGTCAAACTCCTCGGCAGAACCGGACTGACAGCCGCCGATCGCATCCTCGGGTTCCTCTTCGGCATTGGTCTGGGCGGGGCCATCACCGCCGTGATCGTCTTTCTGGCCGGCTTTACGGCATTGCCCCGGGAGCCCTGGTGGCAAGCATCTATTCTGCTCGAGCCCTTCGAGCGGATTGCGGTGTCGGTGCAGCCGTATTTGCCGGATAATGTCGTTGGCTACCATAGCTACGCGCTGACCGAACCTGAGCTGGAACCCGGGAGAGGCGAGTAATGTGCGGCATTATCGGAATCGTCGGGAAAAGCTGCGTCAATCAGGCCTTGTATGACGGTCTCACCCTGCTGCAGCACCGCGGGCAAGACGCGGCGGGTATCGTGACCTGCGACGGCGCGAGACTCCATCTGCGCAAGAACAATGGCATGGTCCGCGACGTATTCCATACGCGGCACATGCTCAATCTCAAGGGCAACATGGGCATCGGCCATGTCCGCTACCCGACCGCCGGTTGCGCGTCTTCCGCCGAGGCACAGCCGTTCTATGTCAATTCCCCCTACGGCATCACGCTGGCCCACAACGGCAACCTGACCAACAGCGAGCAGGTCCGGGATGAGTTGATGAGCGAGGACCTGCGCCATTTGAACACAGACTCGGATTCCGAAGTCCTGCTGAACGTGCTGGCGCGCGAGTTGCAGCGCGGCCGCAAGGTTCGGCGCAGGCTGCGGGCGGGCGACGTCTTCGACGCCATCGCGCGCCTGCATGGCCGATGCCAGGGGGGGTATGCGGCGGTCGCCATGATTACCGGCGTGGGGATTGTCGGCTTTCGGGATCCCTTCGGCATCCGCCCGGTCACCTTCGGCGAGCGGACAACCGAACTCGGGAAAGAGTACATCATCGCCTCCGAGAGCGTGACACTACATGCACTCGGATATACGCGGATCCGCGATATCCAGCCTGGGGAGGCGGTATTCATCACCGCGGAGGGCGAATTGCAGTCCAGACAGTGCGCCGAGAATCCGCGGCATGCACCGTGCATTTTCGAGTACGTCTACTTGGCGCGCCCGGACTCCATCATCGACGAGATTTCCGTTTACAAGACGCGGCTGCGCATGGGCAGGGCGCTCGCGAAAAAGATTCAGCGTCTCCGGCCGGACCATGGTATCGACGTCGTGATACCGATCCCCGACACGGGTCGGACATCGGCCCTGCCGCTGGCGCACCACCTGCGCGTGAAATACCGGGAAGGATTCGTGAAGAACCGGTACATCCCGAGGACATTCATCATGCCAGGCCAAGGCGTGCGCCGGAAATCCGTGCGTCAAAAGCTGAACGCGATTGATCTCGAATTCAAGAACAAGGTCGTGCTGCTGGTGGACGATTCCATCGTCCGGGGGAACACCTCCGGGGAGATCATCCAGATGGCGCGCGAGGCAGGCGCGAAGAAAGTGTTCTTCGCTTCGGCTGCGCCGCCGGTGCGCTATCCCAACGTGTACGGTATCGACATCCCGACCCAGGATGAACTGATCGCCTACAAGCGGACGGAGCAGGAGGTTGCAGAGAAGATCGGCGCCGATTGGCTCATCTACCAGGACATCGATGACCTGATCGAGGCCGCGCGTGCCGGCAACCGCAAGATCCAGGAATTCGACACGTCCTGTTTTACCGGGCACTACGTCACGGGTAGCGTGAGCCCCGATTACCTCGCCCACCTTTCATACACCCGCAATGACCAAATGCGGAATCAGGCCCCGGAAGTCACGGAAGACAACATTATCGACCTGTCCAACAGCGCCTGAGGGAACCAGCGGACCGGGAAGCATGGACCCGGCGCCAGGGAAACGCGGCGGGGCATGCTCATGACGGTTCTTCAGAGTTTCCCTAACAGGTTGTTGAAAAAGTCCGTCCATGGACTTTTTCAACTCGAAAAGCAAAAAGTGTGATCTGCTTTTCTCCATTTTTCAATGGCTTGAAAAATGGCGGCGCATCCTGCACCGCTTTATCAGGCTGTTGAAAAGGCTTTTTTCAACAGCCTGCTAATCCTTCTTTCTGTCGGTGTCCGGCTTCGCCGGGGACAAGCCGGTCGCCCTGAAGAAACTGTCCTGCACCTGCTTCCACATCTCGAGGTTGCGCTGGGTCATTTCATTCATCGCGGCGAGCGGAGTGGAACTCATGGTTTTCTGGAGGTTCTCCTGGAATTCCTGCTGCTGCGTGCCGAGCAATTCCAGGCTATTCTGCAGGTAATCCGAGAAGGCCGTCTGGTAGGCATTGCCGTAGAAGCGGATGAGCTGGGTGAGCGTCTTGGTCGAGAACAGCGGGTCGCCGTCGTGCTCCTGTTCGGAGATGATCTGCAGCAGGATCGAGCGCGTCAGATCCTCGTCCGTCTTGACGTCCTTGACACTGAAGTCGACTCCCTGAAGTACCAGGGCCCTTACGTCATCGAGCGTGATATACCGGCTGATCTCCGTATCATAGAGTCGGCGGTTCGGATACTTCTTGATGACGCGTTTTTCCGACATGGTTCAGGCTTATCGCTCGACGGCGAGGGCGACGCCCTGTCCGCCGCCAATGCACAGGGTCGCAAGACCGCGCGACGCCTTGCGGCGCTGCATCTCATAGAGTAGCGAGACCAGGACGCGGCAGCCAGAGGCGCCTATGGGATGACCCAGGGCGATAGCGCCGCCGTTGACATTGACCTTGTTCGTATCCCAAGCCATGTCGCGGTTCACGCAGATGGCCTGGGCCGCGAATGCTTCGTTGGCCTCGATCAGATCCAGATCGTCTACCGACCAGCCGGCGCGCTCCAGGCAGCGGCGTGAGGCCGGGATCGGGCCCGTCCCCATGATCGCCGGATCGACGCCCGCGCTGGCATAGGCCTTGATGGATGCGAACACGTTCAGCCCGAGTTTCTTTGCCATCGCGCCTGAAGTCACGACGACTGCGGCGGCGCCGTCATTCAGGCCCGAGGCATTGGCGGCTGTTACCGTGCCGTCCGTGGCAAAGGCGGGCCGCAGCTTCGCCAGGCCTTCGACCGTCACTCCGCTGCGCGGGAATTCGTCCCGGTTGAAGATCACAGGATCGCCCTTGCGCTGCGGGATTTCGACCGGGATGATCTCGCCCTTGAACCCATGGGAATTCTGCGCGGCTTCGGTTCTCTGCTGGGAGACGGCGGCGAAGGTATCCTGTTCGGCGCGCGAGATGCCGTATTTTTTGGCGATGTTTTCCGCCGTCGTGCCCATGTGGTAGTCGTAGAAGGCGTCCCAGAGGCCGTCGACGATCATCGAATCCCTGAGCGCCCAGTCTCCCATGCGCTGCCCGGTGCGCGACCGCGGCAGAACGTGCGGCGACTGGCTCATGCTTTCCTGTCCGCCGGCGACCACAATCGCGGCGTCGCCACACTTAATCGCCTGCGCCGCGAGATGGACCGACTTGAGGCCGCTGCCGCAGACCTTGTTGATGGTCATACACGGAACCGTATGCGGCAGACCGGCCAGAATGGCGGCCTGACGCCCGGGGTTCTGGCCGGCGCCCGCGACGAGTACCTGGCCCATGATGACTTCGTCGACCTGCTCCGGCTTAATCCCGCTGCGTTGAAGCAGGGCGCCGATTACTTTCGCGCCGAGGACGTGGGCAGGTATTTCGGAGAGCGCGCCGCCAAAACTGCCAATGGCAGTCCGGCCGGCGGCGACGATGACCGCGTTTTCGGTCATATTGGGATCCCCAACTGCTCGATGTATCGGGTCCGTCCCGGACGCCGCGTCGTGCGGGCGCAGGCACGGATAAGCAGCTTACGCTGCACTGCACAAAACGCCTGCATGGTAGCAAAAACCCCAGGCTGAAACCAGCATGGAGACCGCCCATCCGCGCCAAGCGCCCAGGCAATCCGCACGCAGTCAGATGTGCAGGCTGCGTCTGGAAACGCCAAGGGCAGCCTCGTGCGTGGCTTCCGCCAAGGTCGGATGAGCATGAATGGTGAGCGCGATGTCCGTCGAACTGCCCTCGAACTCCATCGCCAGCACTGCCTCCGCGATTAATTCGGACGCACTCGGGCCAATCATGTGCGCGCCCAGGATACGGTCCGTTTCCGTGCCGCAGATCATCTTGATCATGCCCCCGGTTTCGCCCATGGCCCGGGCCCGACCGCTGGCCGCGAAGGGAAAGAGCCCGACGCGAAAGTCCACGCCTTCCCCCTTCAGTTCCTGTTCGGTCTTCCCGACCCACGCGATTTCCGGCCAGGTGTAGATGACCCAGGGGATCGCGGCGTAATTGACGTGGCCCGGACGCCCGGCGATCCGCTCTGCGACCGCCACACCTTCCTCGGCGGCCTTGTGCGCGAGCATCGGACCGCGCACGACGTCGCCGATTGCCCAGACGTCGGGCAGATTGGTGCGGCAGTCGTGATCGACCTGTATGAATCCGCGCTCGTCGAGTTTCAGCCCGGCTTCGTCAGCCCCTAGTCCTTCCGTATTCGGGCGCCGGCCTACGGCGACGATGAGCTTGTCAAAAACCACCTGCTGCTTTCCGGCTGGCGAGTCGAAGGTGACGAAAACCTCGCGGTTATTCGAGCCCGTGCCGGTGACCTTTGCGCCCAACTGTATGTCGAGCCCCTGCTTGCGCAGGATCTTCTCCGCTTCGGCGGCAATCTGTCGATCCACAGGCGCCAGGAATTCGTCCAGGGCTTCCAGGATCACAACCTTTGAGCCGAGCCGGCTCCACACGCTGCCCAGTTCAATCCCGATGACGCCGGCGCCGATAATGCCGAGCCGGCGGGGCACGTCGCGGAAGCAGAGCGCGCCGGTCGAATCGACGATGAGTTCGTTGTCCACGGGCGCTGGCGGGAGACGAGTGGGCACCGAGCCGGTCGCGATGATGATGTGATCGGCGTTGACGATGTACGGCTCGCCCGGCTGCGCGCCAGTGGGCATCACTTCGATCCGCCGATCGGGGAGCAGCCGTCCCCGCCCCTGCAACCATTCGACCTTGTTTTTCCTCAAAAGTCCGGCAATCCCCTGGGTGAGGGTCTGCACGATGCGGTCCTTGCGGCCGATCATGCGGTTGATATCGACCGTCGCTCCGGGCACGTGGATGCCGTGATCGGCGGCTTCGTTGCGAATGAACGTGTAATGGTGCGATGAGTCCAGCAGCGCTTTCGACGGGATACAGCCGACATTGAGGCAGGTCCCGCCAAGTGCCGGTTTTCCCGCGGGGTCGAGCCAGCCTTCGATGCAGGCGCAAGTCAGACCCAGCTGCGCCGCGCGTATCGCTGCAACGTAGCCGCCGGGCCCGCCTCCGATCACGACCACGTTGTACTTGTTGTCCATGAAGTGAGTCCGGTTGACCGGGTGTTCCCTGCCGTCGCCCGGGGGCTCACACCTGCAGCAGCAGGCGCGATGGCTCCTCGATGAGTTCCTTGATGGCCACCAGGAACTGCACGGCGTCGCGGCCGTCGATGATTCGATGATCGTAAGTCAGGGCCAGGTACATCATGGGGCGTACCACCACCGCGCCGTTTTCGGCCACTGGCCGTTCCTGGATCTTGTGCATGCCGAGGATAGCGCTCTGCGGCGGGTTGATGATGGGCGTGGACAGCAGGGAGCCGAACACGCCGCCGTTGGTGATCGTAAACGTTCCGCCAGTCAGTTCTTCTATGGTCAGCTTGCCGTCACGCGCCTTTTCGCCGAACTCGCGGATGGAGGATTCAATCTTCGCGAAAGACAGCACGTCTGCGTCTCGCAGTATGGGAACGACGAGGCCGCGCGGCGAACTGACGGCGATCCCGACATCGAAGTAGCCGTGATAGACAATATCCGTACCGTCTACCGAGGCATTGACGATCGGGAATTTTTTGAGCGCTTCCACCGCTGCCTTCACGAAAAAGGACATGAATCCGAGCCTCACGCCGTAGGCCGATTCGAATGCCTCCTTGTATCGTGCACGGAAGTCCAGCACGGCCTGCATGTTGACCTCGTTGAAAGTCGTCAGCAGCGCATTGTCCCGCTGCGCCGCAAGCAGCCGCTCTGCGGCGCGGCGCCGCAACCGGGTCATCGGTACGCGTTCCTGCGGTCGGCTGCCGGCGTCGGCGGCCGGCGCTGTTTCGGCGCGGGCGGCGGGCGGGGATTGCGGCGTACTGGCGCGTGGTGGTTCGGGCGCGGCATGCGGCGCCGGCGCCTGGGCAGGCGCAGCCGCGGCGGCACGAGGTTCGCTTGCCGGCTGAGGAGTGGTGGATTGCATGCGTGCAGTCTCGGATTTCGCGGCAGCGGGCGCCCGCTTGCCCTGCTTGATGTGGTTCAGCACGTCTTCCTGCGTCAGCCGGCCGGCGGGACCCGTGGCGCGGATCTTGGCGGGATCCAGGCGGTGTTCCTGAAGCAGCATGCGCACCGCGGGACTCAGGCGCGGCTCGGCCGGCGGTGTCGCCGCCGGCGATGCGGCTGGAGGTGTCGCCGGTGGTGGCGCAGCCGGCGGTGGCGCGGCCTTCTGTGGCTGGACCGCCGCAGGGACCGTTTCGGCGCGCGCCGGCGCAGGCTTGTCCGCGCCCGATCGGATTTCTATGCGCGCGATGATCTCGTCACTGCTGACCGTCTCGCCATCGCCCCTCAGAATCTCGGTCAGCACGCCGTCGTTCGGCGCCGCCACCTCGAGGGTCACCTTGTCCGTCTCGATGTCGATCAGCGTGTCGCCGCGTTTGACGGAATCGCCGGCTTTCCTGTGCCAGCTCATCAGGGTGGCCTCCGCCACCGATTCCGCCAGAACGGGAACTTTGACGTCCACTAGCACGGCAGGCTCCTTACGGATTGGAATTTGTCGTCATCGTTCGGTCCCGCCCGGCCGGGTCGCAACGGTTCCGGATGATCACGCGCGCTTCCTGTGTGTGACTTCCAGTTTTCCGAGTTCGAGCGCGTCGTCCACCAGGGCTTTCTGCTGCTTCAGATGCACGCTCATGTAGCCGACCGCGGGAGACGCCGAATAAAATCTGCCGGCATAGCCGAAGGTATGTTGTTCGCCCAGGCAGCCAATCATCGTGCCGCGCGATTGCATGTAGTACCAGCTCCCCTGATTCTTGGGTTCTTCCTGGACCCACACGACCTCTTTCAGGTTCGGGTAGGAGTCGATGACTTCTTTTACGGCTTTTTGCGGGAACGGGAACAGCTGCTCGAGCCTGGCGATCGCGATATTGCGGATTTCATTCTTGCGGCGCGCCTCGAGAAGGTCGTAGTAAACCTTCCCTGCGCAGAACAGCAACCGCGTGATCTCGGCCCTGTTGAGCGCGTCGGCTTCGTCGATGACCAGCTCGAAGCGCCCCTTGGTCAGAACGTCCACAGGGGAGGTGGAAAGTTTGTGTCGCAGCAGGCTTTTCGGGCTCATGACGATGAGCGGCTTCCGGTATGGTCGAAGCATTTGGCGCCGGAGCATGTGGAACATCTGGCCCGGCGTGCTCGGCACGCAGACCTGCATGTTCTCCTGGGCGCAAAGCTGCAGATAGCGTTCGAGCCGCGCGGACGAATGTTCCGGTCCCTGGCCATCGTAACCATGGGGCAGGAAGACCGTCAGTCCGCAGTAACGGCCCCATTTCGCTTCGCAGGAACTGATGAACTGGTCGAAGACCACCTGGGCGCCGTTGGCAAAATCTCCGAATTGCGCCTCCCAGACAACCAGCGCGTTCGGTTCCGCGCTGCTATAGCCGTACTCGAACGCCAGCACCGCTTCCTCGGAGAGCGGGGAATTGACGACCAGGAACGTCGGCTGGCCGGAACGGATGTGCTGCAGGGGAAGGTAGGTCTGCCCGTCGTCGTGGTTGTGGAACACGGCGTGCCTGTGAAAGAAAGTTCCGCGTCCGCTGTCCTGGCCGGATATGCGTACCGGGTAGCCCTGGTCCAGAAGCGCCGCGTACGCCATGGTTTCTGCGAATCCCCAGTCCATCGGCATTTCGCCTGCGCCCATCCGTTTCCGGTTCTCGATGATGCGCTGCACCGTCGGGTGCAGCCGGAAACCGTCGGGGACTGACGTGATGCGCGCTGACAGATGCCTGAGTTGCTCGGCGCTGATCGCCGTATCCGCTTCCGTGAACCAGGAATTCCCCTTGAATGGCGAATAATTGATCAGGAATTGGGTGTCGACCTGTGTCGCCAGCGCGCCGGCAACAGCATGGTTCGAGTCCAGCGACTCGACGTAGCGCTTCGCGACGCCATCGGCCTCGTCCCTGGAAACCAAGCCCTCGGCCGCCAGTTTGTCCGAGTAGATCGCACGGACGGTGGGGTGATTCCGGATCTTCTGGTACATGATCGGCTGGGTGGCGGCCGGCTCGTCGGCTTCGCTGTGTCCATGCCGGCGGAAGCAGACGATATCGATGACCACGTCCTTCTTGAATTCCATGCGAAAGTCGAGCGCGAGCTTGGCGACGTATACCACGGCCTCAGGGTCGTCGCCATTCACGTGTAAGATCGGCGCCTGGACGATCTTCGCCACGTCCGTGCAATAGAGCGTCGAGCGCGAATCCAGCGGATCGCTGGTCGTGAAACCAATCTGGTTGTTGACGATGATGTGGACGGTGCCGCCGGTGGTATACCCGCGCGCCTGCGAAAGCTGAAACGTTTCGGAGACAACGCCCTGGCCTGCGAACGCGGCGTCGCCGTGGAGCAGGATCGGCAATACCTGGTCACGCGATTTGTCCAGTCTGCGATCCTGGCGCGCGCGCACCGAACCTTCGACGACGGGGTCGATGATTTCTAGGTGCGACGGGTTGAACGCCAGCGTGAGATGCACCACTCCGCCGGGCGTCTGGATGTCCGAGGAATAGCCTAAGTGATACTTCACGTCGCCGGACGATGTTTCTGCGTTGCCCTTGCCTTCGAATTCCCCGAAGAGCTCGTGCGGCAGCTTGCCGATGATGTTGACGAGCACGTTGAGCCGGCCGCGGTGCGCCATGCCGATGACCACTTCGCGGATGCCGTGCACTCCCGAACACTGGACAATTTCGTCCAGGGCGGGGATCAGGCTTTCGCTGCCCTCCAGCGAAAAGCGCTTCTGGCCGACATACTTGGTGTGCAAGTATTCTTCGATAGTGTTGGCGGCAATCACGCGTTCGAGGACGCGCTTGCGCTTCGAGGCCGGGAAATCCGGCGTCGCGCGGACCTCCTCCAGACGCTGCTGGATCCAGCGCTTCTGTTCGGTCTCATTGATATGCATGTATTCCGCGCCGATGGTCCGGCAGTAGGTTGTGCGGATGATGCCGAGGATCTCGCGGAGCCTGACCTCCTTCGGCGCAAACAACGACCCGGGATTGAAAGTCGCGTCGAGATCGGATTCGGTCAGGCCGTGATATGACAGATCGAGTTCCGGCACCGGTGGCCGCTCGTGCTGCCGGAGCGGATCGAGGTCCGCCTGCTGGTGGCCCCGGAAGCGGTGCGCGTTGATGAGCTGCAGCACCGAAACCTGCTTCTGGTGGGCCGCGGCGTCCTGGGCTGGCTGTGGCCGCGCAGCCCCTGCCTTATTCATGGCGGCGTCGTGGAACATTTTGCGCACGGGCGAGTGCGGTACATCGCGGGTGCCGCCGTCCGGCTGAAATTCGCGAAAGTAGTCGCGCCAGCGCGGTTCGACGAGTTCGGGGTCCTCGAGAAACGCCTCATAGAGTTCCTCGATGAATGCAATGTTGGCGCTGTAAAGGGCGGAGGGTTCCGGCTTTGTCATGGTGGCTCGGACCTGATTGTCGATTGTTCGTCCCTGACCGTTGGGCGGCGTGCTGCCGGCAAGGCTGATTCTTGATTAGTCGACGGGTTATTCGAGGGCATTTTAAGTGATTGACCCGGGCGTTCCCACAAGTTTAGCGGCTCTGGCGGGACGACGCGTTCCCACGCGCTTTCCGGGGGATCGGGATCAGACTGGCGTCTTGCGGCGCATTTGACCGCAACGGTATGCTTGGAAAAATTTGAACCCTTCGCCGGTCATGGGCGATCATGCGTGTGTGATACCGCAGCCCAGTCCGGCAGCCCGGGTGCGGAGACCGCGCTGCGCTCAGTGCCGGATCGGGCCGACGATCCGCGGTACAGATTGATGAGGAGGCACAGCATGAAAGAGGCTGCCAGAGTGGCCGTCACCGGAGCAGCGGGACAGATCGGGTACGCCTTGTTGTTCCGGATCGCCGCCGGTGAATTCCTCGGCCGCGACCAACCCGTGATCCTGCAGCTCCTCGAGGTCCCACAGGCAATGCAGGCGCTGAAGGGCGTGGTCATGGAACTCGAGGATTGCGCCTTTCCAACGCTTGCCGGGATCGTCACCAGCGACGACCCCGTCGTGGCTTTCAAGGACGCGGACCATGCCTTCCTCGTGGGTGCCAGGCCACGTGGTCCCGGCATGGAGCGCCGCGATTTGTTGACCGCGAACGCCGCGATTTTCAACGTGCAGGGGAAGGCCCTCAACGGCCATGCCAGCCGTGCCGTGCATGTCATCGTTGTCGGCAACCCGGCTAACACGAACGCGCTGATCACCCAGCGCAACGCGCCGGATCTCGATGCGCGCCAGATCACGGCTATGACGCGACTCGATCACAACCGCGCCTGCGCCCAGCTTGCGTCCCGGACCGGGAGCAGCGTGAAGGCCATTCGCAGACTGTGCATCTGGGGCAACCATTCCACGACCCAGTATCCGGATCTGCACCATGCGACGGTCAACGACCGGCCCGCCCTGGAGCTGGTCGATCGCGCGTGGTATGAGAACGAATTCATCCCCCGAGTCGCCAAGCGCGGCGCCGAAGTGATTGCGGCGCGCGGCGCTTCCAGCGCCGCGTCCGCGGCGAATGCGGCGCTCGAGCACATGCGCGACTGGGCGTTGGGAAAAGAAGGGGACGACTGGACAAGCATGGCCGTGCCCGGCGACGGCTCCTATGGCATACCCGAGGGGCTGGTGTATTCCTTCCCCGTTCGCTGCCATCACGGCAACTATGAAATCGTGCAGGGCCTCGCGATCAACGAGTTCAGCCGCGCGAAAATGGGAGCAACGCAGAAGGAACTGGAAGAGGAACGGGACACAGTCAAACATCTTTTTTGAATAGCTGTCATGGCGCGCGTCGCGGATACCGGATCGGCAATATGAAATTTTCCAGTTCCCAGATCGACTCGGACGGATTCCGCGCCAACGTCGGAATCGTGCTCAGCAACGCCAGCGGCCAGTTGTTCTGGGGCCGGCGTACGGGCATGGACGCATGGCAATTCCCCCAGGGCGGGATCCGACCGCGCGAGACCGTCACCGGCGCGATGTACCGGGAACTCCTGGAAGAGGTCGGACTGAGCTCGGAGGACGTGCAGGTGCTGGGCAATACCCGTGACTGGCTTCGCTACCGCCTCCCGCGACGTTATGTCCGGCGCAGCCGCCGGCCGGTGTGCATCGGCCAGAAGCAGATCTGGTTTCTGTTGCGGCTCCTGGCCGAGGACAGCAAGGTCCGGCTCGACGTCAGCGTCAGGCCGGAATTCGATCACTGGCGCTGGGTGGATTTCTGGGAACCGGCGCAGCAGGTGGTCGAGTTCAAACGCGAAGTCTATGTCAAGGCGCTCGATGAGCTGGCGCCCCTCCTTCTGCCCGCCGGCAACCCGGCCGCGCGCACGGGTCCGGCCGCCGGCTGAACCATCGATCCGCGCGGCGCACCGGACGCGGCGCCGGCATCACGGAAGATCGCGATGCCTCCAGCTTCAGCGCGAAGCCTTGAGCAGGCTCTGGAGCATCCAGGCGTTTTTTTCGTGCACCTGCATGCGGCGGACCAGAAGATCTGCGGTGGGATCGTCATTGGCGGCCTGTGCCAAGGGTATGACGTTCCGGGCCGTGCGCACCACCGCCTCCTGGTCGCTTGCCAACTGCCTCACCATGTCCGCAGCCTTGGGAACGCCCGCTTCCTCGCGCAGGCAGGTCAACTCGCCGAATTGTTTGTAGGAACCCGGTGCAATCACGTCGAGCGCCCGGATGCGCTCCGCAATCTCGTCCACCGCGGTGGCCAGCTCCGTGTACTGCTGTTCAAAGAGCGTGTGCAGCGTCACGAACATGGGCCCAGTGACGTTCCAGTGGAAATTGTGCGTCTTGAGATAAAGCGTGTACGTGTCGGCGAGAAGGCGTCCCAATCCCGCCGCAATTTGCTGGCGTTCCTTGACGGACGCGCGGGGTATGGATTTCATCTTCGAATCCTCGGGGTCACAATGGTACTCAACCTGGTCAGATTCTCTGTTCTACGCGGGGTCCGGTAAAATCAGTGTTCGATATCATGTTCATAGCCTCATTCAATCATATGCCGCGCCCATGACGGCGTCGCTGCATTTTCGCGGTACGCTCGAGTTCGGGGACAGGTTGGTTTCAAGCCGGGCTGCCGCATGAGGGTTCACATTCTAGGCATTGGCGGCACGTTCATGGGCGGTATCGCGCTTCTGGCGCGTGAATTGGGGCACGAGGTGCAGGGCTCGGATGCCGGTGTCTACCCGCCGATGAGCACGCAGCTCGAGGCGCACGGTATCGAGGTCCACACGGGATATCGGGCCTCCATCCTGGCGGCTGGAAAGCCGGATCTGGTCATCGTCGGCAACGCGCTCTCCCGTGGCAACGAGGCCGTGGAATACCTGCTGAACGAGGGGTTGCCGTACCTGTCAGGCCCACAATGGCTTGAGCAGACAGTGCTCGCCGGCCGGCACGTTCTTGCGGTGGCAGGGACGCATGGCAAGACCACGACTTCGGCACTGCTGGCCTGGATCCTGGAGTCCGCCGGCAGGGCGCCGGGTTTCCTGGTCGGCGGGATGGCCGAGAATTTCGGTCTATCAGCCAGACTCGGCACCCCTGGCCTGTTCGTTGTCGAGGCGGATGAATACGACACCGCCTTTTTCGACAAGCGCTCAAAGTTCGTCCACTACCGGCCAAAGACCCTGATCATCAACAACATCGAGTATGATCATGCTGACATCTTCGGCGATCTTGCAGCCATCAGGCGCCAATTTCATCAACTAGTGAGAATGGTACCGGGGTCAGGGAACATCATAATCCGGGCTGGGGACCACGAGATCCGGGAGGTGCTGCAAATGGGCTGCTGGACCCCGGTGGAGACCTTTGGGGAGGCGGGGGACTGGAACTTTGCCCCGTTGTGCAAGGATTGGTCTGCATTCGAAATACGCTTCAGGGACTCGGCCTTGGGCCGAGTCGAATGGGGTCTGATCGGGCGACATAACGCCGAGAACGCTTTGGCGGCCATCGTGGCGGGCGCGGCGGTCGGCGTTCAGCCGAATCAGGCCTGTCGTTTTGCCGGGGAATTCAAGAGCACGCGGCGCCGACTGCAGTTCCTCGGATCGATCAACGGAATTTCAGTGCATGATGATTTTGCGCACCATCCGACGGCAATTCGGGCGACGCTGGCCGCGCTGCGCCAGAATGTGGACGGCGACCGAATCATCGCTCTGGTCGAGCTGCGTTCGAACACGATGAAACTGGGTGTGCACAAGGACGAACTGGGGCCGGCGCTGGCGGAGGCGGATCGCGTGTTCGTTTTCCGGCCGGCTGGCCTGCGCTGGGATCTCGACGCGGCGCTTTCGATGCTGGGGGACCGATGCAGGGTCTGCGACACCGTGGCCGGGATGATTGACGAGACTGCGTCGACTGCCCGCCCCGGCGACCATGTCCTGATCATGAGCAACGGGGAATTTGAGGGGATCCAGCAGCGCCTGCTGCGTCGTCTCCGGGATTGACGGTGTGCAGAAACTCGCGCTGTTTCCGCTGCACACCGTGCTATTCCCGGAGGCGCGCCTCCCGTTGCGCATATTCGAGACGCGCTATCTGGACATGGTGCGCCGCTGCCTTCGCGCTGATTCCCTGTTTGGCATATGCCTCATTCAGTCGGGGAACGAAGTCGGGGCGCCCGCGCGGATTTTCGCGACGGGCACAGCTGGCCGCATCGTCGATTGGGAGCAGCGGGATGACGGACTGCTGGGGATCTCAGTCGCAGGCGAATGGCGCTTCCGGGTGCATGCGCAAAGCGTGGCGAAGGACAATCTGCTGCTGGGAGAGGTCGAGCGGCTGGCTGAAGATCCTCCGACCGAAATACAATCCTTCTCCATGCTCCAGGACCTGCTGTTACGTATCCTGACCGAACACCGATTGCCGTATGCACGCGAGATCCACAGGATTCGCGAAGCCGCGTGGTTGAGTTACCGCCTGGCCGAGCTTCTCGCCCTACCACTGCCCCTGAAACAGCAGATGCTTGAAGCGGGATCCCACGCGGAGCGGCTCGCAATGATCCAGTCCGCACTGGCCGGAGCCGGCGCGGCGAAGTCGGACGGGGGAATCAGCCATGGCCACTGACAGGACGGATACCGCCGTATCAGCGTCTCCCGCGACCGGAAGGGGGTTCAGGCAGTCCTCCTCCCTGGAACTGCTCAGCCTGTGCCCGCTGCTGGCGGCCAGCACCAGCCTGCTCAGCGCATTGACGATGAGTTCCGCATTTATATTCGTCCTCTGCGCGTCCGCCATATCGGCATCGTGTTGCCGCCGCCTCATCGCGCCCGAAGCCGAGCTGGCGTGCCTCCTTATCCTTGCCGCGGCGTGGGTCTCGATTGCCGATCTGGTGTTGCAGGCCGGCCTGTACCCGATGCGCGCCACACTGGGCATTTATGTACCGGTGATGGCGTGCAACTGCCTGTTGCTCGTACACCTCGAGGAAAATGCGCTGACGTCCGGACCTCGAGCGGCATTAAGCGCCGCCCTCGGCACCGGCATGCGCGTGGCGGCGTGGGTGGTCGCGGTCGGACTGCTGCGCGAACTGACCTCGATGGGCGGGTTGCTGTCCGACGCGGCGCTGCTGGAATGGCTATCGCGCCTGGAGTTCGTGCCGTTCACGCTTCCGGTGCTGGCATCTGCACCCGGTGTATTCATCGCGCTATCCATCCTCGTCGCGGCGGCCACCCGGCTCTGGCCGGCGTGGACTGACTGATATTGAATCGCGCAAAGCGCATTGCCATTTTCGAGATCCTGCGGGAACTCAATCCCCGTCCCGCCACGGAACTCACTTACGGATCACCGTTCGAATTGCTGGTCGCGGTCATGCTCTCCGCCCAGGCCACTGACGTATCGGTGAACAAGGTCAGCCGGCATCTCTTTGCCGTGGCGAAGACGCCCGAGGCGTTCGTACGTCTCGGTCTCGCCAGGCTTCGAGGGATGATCCGGACCATCGGACTCTACAATACCAAGGCGGCAAACCTGATCCACACGTGCAGGATCCTGATCCATGAACATGGCAGTCGCGTGCCTTCCGATCGCCACGCATTGGAGCGGCTTCCCGGTGTAGGGCGCAAGACCGCCAACGTCGTCCTGAACACCGCCTTTGGCGTGCCGGTCATCGCCGTCGACACGCACATCTTCCGGGTGGCGAATCGGACCGGGCTGGCCCCGGGAAAAAACGTCCGGGAAGTCGAGGAGCGCCTCGACCGGGTGGTGCCGGATGAATTCCGGAAGGACGCCCATCACTGGCTCATCTTGCACGGCCGCTACGTGTGCACGGCCCGATCTCCCAAGTGCGCCGCCTGTCCCATCTTTGCCTTCTGTGAATGGCGTGGCCGGCATCAGGCCGCCGCCGGGGAGTCGCGGGCCGGGGCCCGCCGTTCGGGGGATCGCCCGCGCCGAAGTGTAGCTTAAAGCGCCCCGGGGGCGCGGAATCGGCCCGGCGGGAGTGGCCGGGCGGCGCGCCGCGGCACGGATGGCCGGGTGACGACGCGGTACAATAGCCGGGTGTTCCGGCCCAGCCGGGAGTGAGGGAAGGGCGACAATGGCATCCACCAGCACGGTTCAGAACCTGTTCGATCGCAGCGCGGTCTATACGCTGGACGACCAGTTGCAGCTGCTTGCCGAAGTGACGCAGTCATTTGCCTCGTCGCTGGATATCGATGAAACGCTCAACAATGCCATCGAAAAATTCATGGAGTATCTGGACGCGGAGGCAGCCTCCATCTTTCTCCTGGAAAACAATGCGAACGAGCTGGTGTGCAGGGCGTGCGCCGGCCCGGTGGATATCAACGGTCTGCGACTGCCGGCCAAGGCCGGAATTGTCGGCAAGACGGTCGTGTCACGGACCTGCCAAATCGTGCGCGACGTGAGCAAGGATCCCAATTTCGCCAAGAACGTGGACGACGGGACCGGTTTCGTGACGCGGTCAATTCTCTGCACGCCGCTGATGGTGAAACAGGAATGCATTGGCGCCCTGGAACTGATCAACAAGCGCGGCGGCGACGGGCTATTCGATGATCGGGACCGGCACCTTTTGAGCGCGCTGGCCTCGTCCGCGTCGCTCGCCATTCATAATGCGCGCATGGCCGATCGCCTGGTGGAGCAGGAGCGCCTGCAGAAGGAACTGGAACTGGCCCGCGAAATCCAGCTCGACCTGCTCCCGGCGCCCAAGCCTGGTGATTTCCCTGTGGTCGGGATGAACGTGCCGGCGCGCGAGGTCTCAGGGGATTTTTATGATTTCTTCCAGCGCGAGGACGGACTGATCTACTTCAACCTCGCGGATGTTTCCGGCAAGGGGATGAACGCGGCACTGTTGATGGCCAAGGTCAGCAGCCTGTTGCACCACCTGGCGAAGCAGATCAGCGATCCGGGCGATCTTCTGGCGCGGGTCAACAGGGAGGTTTGCGAATCGGCTTCGCACGGGATGTTCGTGACCATCGTTTCCGGATTCGTCGATCCCGCCACGAGGATCGTCCGTATGGCGAATGCCGGCCATCAACCGCCCCTATACCACGGAGGCGACGGCCGCTTTGAGGAAATCCCCGCGGCTGCGCCGCCACTCGGGATCATCGAGGACGTGGAATTCCCCGTTTCCACGGTGACGCTGCGCGGTGGGAGCCTGTATCTGTTTACCGATGGGGTGACCGAGAGCCTGGACGAAAACCACCGCCCGCTCGATGTGGATGGACTGATCAGGTTGATCCGCGCCCGGGCCGCGATTCATGTCAGCAAGCGGCTCCAGGACATCGTAGCCGAACTTCGCCGGCCACAGGTGAGTCAACGGGATGACATCACGCTCCTGTTGATCGAATGCAGACCGCAATGAAGGCCGAGAAGCTGCTGGAAGTTCGTTTTCCGGCGAAGCCGGAACGGCTGTGCCTGGTCAGGTCGCTGGTGAGGAGCGCGTCCACCCACTCCGGCTGCAGCGGTGCCTTGTGCGACAAGCTGGTGATCGCCGTGAATGAGGCCTGCATGAACGTAATCCAGCATGCCTACAAGGGGGACGAATCAGGTGAAATGGTGCTGGAAATCCTGAATAATGGCTCGGAGCTGCTTTTTCGCCTCAAGGATCACGCCGCGCCCATCGATCTGAACAGCGTCAAACCGAGGGATCTGGACGAGATTCGTCCTGGCGGCCTGGGCGTGCATTTTATCCGCGAGATCATGGACGAATGCCGAATGGGGCATCTGGAGAAGGGTGCGGGAAACTATCTGGAAATGACAAAAAGAATCGACTAGCTTCGTACGGACACACGACTCTCCACGACCGGCGCGCTGCAGCGCCGGGCAAGCCGTTTTGCGCTGGGCCAGGGTCTGTCCGGCCGTGCGTCGCCGGGCTCAAATTACGAATCATGCGGGGGAGCTGATGAAATACACAGTCCGGGAGGAAGGCGGCTACACCGTGCTGGAACTGACGGGGGAAGTGGATTTGTCCTGTTCTCCCGAAGCGCGAAAGCAAATCCTGCTGTGCCTGGACGAGAAGCGGAATCTTCTGGTCGACATGTCGCGAGTCAACTACATCGACAGCTCCGGCGTGGCCAGCCTTGTCGAGGGTTTCCAGACCGCCAAGAAAAGGAACCTGAAGTTCGGGTTGGTGGGGGTCAGCGGATCCGCAATGAGCGTCCTGCAACTGGCCCGGCTCGACAAGGTCTTCCCCATCCATCTGAACGTGCAGGAGCGCCTGAAAGCGGATGGCTGAAAGTTCACGCCGGGGAGCGCTGCTGGCGTTGGAGAACCTGGGCCGGCGCTCCGTCGCTGCGGTCGAAGAGGCCGGATATGTCCTTGCGCTGTTCGCCGAGAGCGTGTTCTGGATCTTTGCCGGCCCGGTCTACAAACAGCCCGTCCGCGTTCCAGCGGTATTCACGCAGATGGTGGAAACGGGCATTGCCGCGGCGCCGATCGTTTTCATATTGTCATTTGCTGTCGGCGTCATGCTGGCCATCCAGGGCATCCATACGCTGAAGACCTTCGGCGCGGAATCACAGGTCGTCGTCGGCATTGCGCTCTCGGAAACGCGCGAGTTTGGGGCGCTCATCACGGGGATCCTGGTCGCCGGGCGGTCCGGGTCGGCGCTCGCCGCCCGCATCGGCACGATGCAGGTCAACCAGGAGATCGATGCGCTCCGCGTGATGGGAATCAATCCCGTGCGTTATCTGGTTTCCCCCGCGCTGCTCGCGATGCTCGTGATGGTCCCGACGCTGACGTTTTTCGCCGACCTGGCCGGTTTGCTGGGCGGCGCCATCTATTGCGCCCTGGAACTGGGCCTCAGCTACAGTGCCTATTGGGACCGGACCATCGAGGTCCTGGAGGTCGATGACGTCACCCAGGGACTGATCAAGAGCACCGTGTTCGCGACTATCATCGCCTTGATCGGGGTTACCAACGGATTCGCCGTGACCGGGGGTGCCGAGGGCGTTGGCCGCGCGACTACCCGCGCGGTAGTGCTTTCGATTTCCTACATTGTCGTAGCCGACATGCTGTTCACGTATTTTCTCAACCGCTGACATGGCGACTACCGCACCACGAACGCCCGTAATCGAGATCGAGAATCTCGTGACCCACTACGGCAGGCGGCAGATCCTGCACGGGGTTGACCTCACGATCTACGAGGGCGAGATCATGATCATCATGGGCGGTAGCGGATCGGGGAAGAGCACCCTGCTGCGCTTCCTGCTGGGCCTCGGCAGACCGACCAGCGGCAGCATCAGGATGCTGGGCAAGGATATTACCCAGGCCAGCCCCATGGAAATGCACGAACTGCGGAAGAACATGGGCGTGGCGTTCCAGGGCGGCGCCCTGTTGAGTTCGATGACAGTGGGCGAGAACGTGCAGTTGCCGCTGCGCGAGCACCATGGGCACCTGGATGAGAAGACCATGCAGATCATGGCGCGCCTGAAGCTAGAGGTGGTCAACCTGGGAGGTTTCGAGGATCTGATGCCGTCCCAGCTTTCCGGCGGGATGATCAAGCGCGCGGCGGTCGCCAGGGCCATCATCACGGACCCGAAAATGATGTTTTTCGACGAGCCTTCCGCAGGCCTGGACCCGGTCGTCTCCGCCGAGCTCGATGAGCTCATCCTCAGGCTCCGCGACGCGATGCGCATGACCATTGTCGTCGTCACGCACGAGCTGCAAAGCGCCTTCAAGATCGCCGACCGGATCACCGTGCTGGACAAGGGGCGCATCCTGATGACCGGGACGGTGCAGGAGGTCAAGGCTTCAGACAACGATCGCATCCAGTCATTGCTGAACCGGCGTGTCAGCACCGAGGAGATTCACGCCGAAGAATACCTGGAGCGGCTGACCATGGAGGCCAGGACACCATGAGGCGCGATACGATCAACTATCTGACGGTCGGCGTGTTTGTGCTGGTGCTGTTCGTCTTGCTCATGGGGATGCTCTACCAGATCACGGGCCGCACCGGGCCTACCGACGATTACTTCGTAAAGTACGGTAATGTCGACGGGATCAAGTACGGCACGCCGGTGCTGTATGAGGGCTACCAGATTGGACAGGTGGAGGAGGTGGTGCCGGTACGGGAGGGCGGCGGGACACAGTTCGAACTGACCCTGGCCGTCAAGGAAGGGTGGCAGATCCCGGATGACAGCATCGCCAAGGTATCGAAGTCCGGCCTGCTGTCCGCCGTGGCCATCGACATCCAGGAGGGGCAGAGCGGGACGCCGATGGCGCCAGGCGGCGAACTCCGCGGGCAGGAGTCGTTCGACATCTTCTCCGCGGTAGGCGATGTCGCCGCCGACTTCAAGAGCCTGTCGCGCGAGAGCATCCGACCCCTGCTGGACAACCTGAACAAGCAGGTCGATGGGCTGGCTGCGGATCTGAGGAGCATCACTCAGGGCAGTCTCAAGCCGATCCTGGACAAGCAGGTCACCCCCTTGCTCGACAAACTGGATGACAGCGCTGAAGGGCTCAGGAACGTGCTGAGTGACGAAAACCAGGAGCATGTCGACACCATCCTCGCCAATCTGACGGCGTCCTCCAGCGACGTGCAGACCTTGATCGCGGAAATCGGGGAGACCCGTAAATCCCTGGACAAATTGCTGGCGGACACGGACCGTCTGGTGGCGTCCAATGAAGAGGACATCCGCGAGGTCGTGATGGACCTGAAGAAGTCGTTGTACGCCGTATCCCAGCACATCGACGCAGTCGCCCACAATCTGGAGGGCAGCAGCCGCAACATGCAGGAATTCACGCGCCAGATCCGGGAGAACCCGGGCCTGTTGTTGCGCGGGTCTTCACCGCCAGACGAGGGAGCCAGCCCATGAGACGCAGCGCGATCATCACACTGATTCTGGCCGTGCTGGCTGCCTGCGGGGGCCAATCCACGGTCGAAGAAGATCACTATTACCGTCTCACGGGTCCGCAGGTCGCGCCGCCGTCCCGCCCGCTCACCGATGGGACGATCTTTGTCGAGCAGTTCCTGGCCGACGGCATCCAGCGTGAACGCGCGCTGGTCTATGCGGACAGTCCGGCGACTACGGAACTGCGACAGCGACACTACCATTTCTGGGCGGATTCGCCATCGCGCCTGCTGCGAGACCAGCTTGTCGATTATCTGCGCGCGGCCAGCGCCGGATCGCGGATCACGGATGCGCCGGAAGTGCCCGCGGACTTGAGTATCTACGGAAAAATCCGGCGGCTGGAGCAGGTGCTGAAATCGGGTTCCGCCGATGTAGTGGTGGTCCTTGAGTTCCGCGTTCAGAAGGCGGGCGCGGACGCCCCGGTCCTGTTGCGGCAATACGAGCGGACCCAGCCCGCCGGGAACGCCTCGGTGGAGGCCGCCGTGCATGCCTTTGCCGCGGCCCTGTCCGAGATCTACGGGCAGTTGGTGGAGGATATCGCCGGCGCGTGAACGCGGCGTGTGTCTACTGCGCAGGCCGCGCACGGGGGACGGAGAAAGGGAGGATTGATGCAGACGCGCCGTCTGGCGCGGGTGAAGCTCAGGAACCGAGCGAGAACTCCATCTTGATCCCCGCCAGCTCAATCAGATCGCTATCTTTGAGCTGGTATGCCTTGGCGCCGATCGGTTCGCCGTTGACGAGCGGATAACGCTTGCCGTCCCCGTCGCTTTCGATATGGGTCAGGAAGTAACCCTGCGGCCGGCGGGAGATGACAGCCACCTGCGTGCCAGGCTTGCCCAGCGTGATCAGCGCCTTGGTCAGCTCCAGTTCCTTTCCCGCGATCGGGCCATTGAGGACGGTGAGGCGGCCGAGCGGCATGCCGCCAGCGGCCGCAGCAGCGGCAGGCGCGGCCGCTCCAGCCCCGGGCTTGGCTGCCGCCGCAGGCTTGACCGGCGTTACCGGACCGGCCCCGGCCTGTTCCGCGGCCTTGGCCGCGGCGACGGCGGCGCTGGCCGAGCCCGGCTTGATAATCATGGTCTTTTCGAACTCGTCGTCGTCTGCCGTGGCATGTTCGTTGACATACTTCAACTCATGCTTGCCGATGGCGATGACGTCGCCGTCCTTGAGCGCGTGTTTCTTGATCAGCTTCCCGTTTACATAGGTTCCGTTGGTGCTGCCCAGATCCTCAAGGAAGGAATCGTCGAGGATGGTGATGACAAGCGCGTGCTTGCCGCTGACCGCGAGGTTATCGATGGGGATATCGTTCTCGGGCTTCCTGCCGATGGTGAGGCGCTCCTTGTCCAGTTCATACTCTCCCTGGACTACGCCATTCATGCTCAGCACTAACTTTGCCATGGGTCTGACCTATCCCCTGCTATCAAGAAGACCGGCCAAGGAGCCGCGACAGCCAGTTTCCGGAATTGGAGAGTTTATTGCGCACGCGAATCAATATCACCGAGGTGTTATCCCTGCCGCCCTTTGAATTCGCCAGACGAACCAATTCCTCCGCCGCCTGTAAAAGATTAGCACTATATTTACTTAGGGTTAAGTGAATTTCTTCATCCGCTACCATATCATTTAACCCATCCGAGCACAGCAGATAGACGTCGTCGGGAAGCGCTTCTTCCTCGGCCACATCCACTTCCACCCGCGGCTCAATGCCGAGCGCGCGCGTGACCAGATTCTTCGGTGTCTTTTTCGCCGCCTCTTCGGGCGTATAAAGTCCCCGGCTAATAAGTTCTTGAATTAGCGAATGATCTCTGGTGACTTGCGCAAAATTTGTACCGCGCTTGCGATACAACCGGGAATCTCCGACGTGGGCGACAATCATGCGGCTACCATGGAACAGCACGACGACGACCGTTGTTCCCATTCCCTGGCATTGGGGATCCTTCTGGGCCGTCGAAAAAATCCCGGTGTTCGCATCCACGACAGCCTGTTTTACCAGCAGGGATTCCGGAGAAAGGCCGTTCTCTTTATTGACGCGGGCGCGCCCGGTGAGTTTGAGACCGGCGGATATCGCATGATGTATGGAAGTGACGGCAATCGCGCTGGCGACTTCCCCCGCCTTGTAGCCACCCATCCCGTCGGCCAGGATCACGAGGCCGTGAGCTGGATCGCAAAGGGTGCTGTCCTCGTTGTGCGGGCGGCGCAGTCCGACATCGGAGACGTTGGCGATTTCGAGTGAGTCTGCGACGCTCATTTATTTCTGCCGCGGTGTGAAGAGGGCGGTTTTTGGTCTTGGGTTCGGCCTTGCCCGGACTTTCCGTATCGCCATGGCGACTCGAGTCCGGACCCCTCAACTCTACCGTCAACGCGGTTCATGCGTTGACCGTATAAAGCTTTGAAATTCCCCTGCGAATTGGACAGATAATACTCTGATTTTTCAGGGAATGTCTACGCAGCGTGGCTCATCGGGTGGCGCCCCGGCGCGACAGAGCGGGGTGCCCGTTAGCAGGTTGATGCAATAGTCCATCCATGGCCTTTTGCAGCAGCCTGTTTAGGGATGAAGCTCAGCGCTCACTCGCCGCCGCGCCGCACCACTTCTGTACCTCCTGATCCACGGCGCGGGTTGTTGCCGCGCGTTCCTCATCGGTCAGGATGCGGGGGTTCTGGGGATCGCCGCTGGGCTCGAACAGGTATGTCGCATTGCGCATTTTCTCGAGTTGCGTCTGCGCCCGTTCGCAATTCGCCCGACGGATCCCGGCTTCGGCCACGGACTCGGCCTTCCGGTTCTCCCGTTCCACCCGGTCGTCTTCGAGGACGTCCAGCAATTTCTCCCGCGTTTCCCGGTCGCGCACGCTTTCCGGGTAGGATTCGGGGGCCTTGGGAAACTCCATCCGTGTCGCCCCGTTTGCGGGCGGGCGATCCCCGTATTGAATCCGTCCCTGCTCATCCACCCAGCGGTACACCTCGCCCGCTGGAACGCAGGGGGAAAAGAGGAAGACGCAGGCGGCGCCGACAACCATGAAGGCGCGTCGCCGCTGCTGTCGGCGCGAGCGACGGTCAGTCCGCTCCGGGCGCTGCGCCGAGATCGGCGCAGTCAGCGCTTGAGATGCTGGAGTTTGTCCTTCACGTCTTTCCACTCGTCGGCATCCGGCGGGGCTTCCCGCACCTGGCTGATGACGGGCCATTCCCTGGAAAGCGTGGCGTTGAGTTCAATGAATGCCTTCTGGTTTTCGGGTACGTCGTCGTCCGACATGATTGCCTCGACGGGGCACTCCGGCTCGCACAGCGTGCAGTCAATGCACTCGTCCGGATCGATTACCAGCATGTTGGGGCCCTCGTGGAAACAATCGACGGGGCATACCTCGACACAATCCGTGTATTTGCATTTGATGCACGCTTCGGTGACGATGAATGGCATTCTGATTTCCGGGAATCGAGATCTCCGGCAGGCGCGGATACTATACTCTGCGGGTGCGGGTTTGGAAAAGTCGTGCCCCCATGGCGCCGCGCGTCGCCAGCGCGCAGCCGCTGTCAGTGTCCGTCCATGAGCTGGAACACACCATCGGCGAGGGTCTTGCCACGCGTCAAACTCAGGACGCTGTAGCCGTTGTCGACCAGCATGGCCAGCACCTGCATCTGCACGCGGTTGATATCCGGGCTCGCTACATGAATGACGATTTTGCCCGGCGCCGAGAGGCCGCACTTGACGTCCGTGATTTCCGGCACCCGCGAGAGTCGCTCGCGCGCATCCGCGTGCAGTTCACGGTCGAGCCGCAGAGTCAGCGTATCGCTCGCCGGATCGAGCCCCGCAGTCGGTTCGTCCAGCAGCAGTTGCCCGATCCCCCGCGGCGCCGCCGGGGCCGCGTTTCACCCGAGCTCCCTGCGGAGCCTGTATAGCAGTTCCAGAGCCTGGCGCGGACTCAGCGAATCGGGATCGAGTTGGCGCAGCATTTCGGCAATCGGTTGCAGGCTGGCAAAGAGGTCGCCCTGAGCCACCGCATCGGGAGGGCATGCCTTCGGCATGGATTCCATTTCCTCGAGCTTCGCGCACGCCTGCTCGATGACTTCGCCCGGCACGCCGGCCAGCTGGGCGACCTGCAAACCGTAGCTCCGATCCGCCGGCCCGTCCCGGAGCGCATGCAGGAACACGATCGCGCTGCCGTGTTCGATTGCGTCCAGATGCACGTTGCGCGCGCTGTCCAGTTGTCCGGGCAACGAGGTCAGTTCGAAGTAATGCGTGGCGAAGAGCGTGAACGAGCGCGTCCTGCGCCCGAGGTGGGACGCGCAGGCCCAGGCCAGCGCCAGGCCGTCGTAGGTGCTGGTGCCGCGTCCGATTTCGTCCATCAGCACCAGGCTCTGCGGCGTCGCGCAGTTCAGGATCGCGGCAGCCTCGGTCATTTCCACCATGAACGTGGAACGCCTGCCGGCGATATCGTCCGATGCCCCGATGCGCGTGAAGATTCGGTCAATGCTGCCAATCGTCGCACTGCGCGCCGGGACGAACGATCCGATGTGGGCGAGAATGACGATCAGCGCCACCTGGCGCATGTAGGTCGATTTGCCGCCCATGTTGGGCCCGGTGATGATCATCATTCGTGCCCGGTCATCCAGCACCGTGTCATTGGGTATGAACGGCTCAAGCTGAACCTGTTCGACCACCAGGTGGCGCCCCTCCTCGATGCGGATCTGCGCCTCCGACACGAGCTGCGGGCGGCTCAGGTTCAGGGTTTCCGCGCGCTCGGCGAACGAAGCGAGGATATCAACCTCGGCCAGGGCTTCCGCACAGCACTGCAACAGCGCAAGGTCCTCGCAGATCCTCTGCAGCACTTCTTCGTACAGGAGTCTTTCACGGGATAGGGCACGCTCGCGGGCGCTCAGTATTCGGTCTTCGAAGGCCTGCAATTCGTCGGTGACATACCGTTCAGCGCCCTTCAGGGTCTGGCGCCGGTGAAAATCCGGGGGGACAGCGCCGCTGTACTGCCGGCCGACCTCGATGTAGTAACCATGGACACGGTTGTATCCAACCTTGAGTCCGGCAATTCCGGTGCGCCGGCGTTCACGCTCTTCCAGATTGGTCAGGAACGCACTCGCGCCCCGGGCCAGGCGCCTCAATTCATCCAGTTCGCGGTCATGGCCGTCCGCAATCACCCCGCCGTCGCGGATCGAGGGCGGCGCGGACTCGACCAGAGCGCCGGTCAGGTATTCCTGCAATTCCGGGAAGACCCCGATTGATCCGAGCAGTTGACCCAGGCGCACCGCGGGAAGGCGCTCCAACAACGAGCGGATTCGCGGTAATTGCCCGAGGGTGGTCCGCAGTTGCGCCAAGTCCCGCGGCCGCGCCGATTTCAGCGCCACCCGGCCGAGGATGCGCTCTACGTCGCTGATGGCGAACAGGGTCTCCCGAATCCCCGCGAATTCCTGGTTGGCAAGCAGGTGTCCCACCGCGTCATGGCGGAGGCGCAGCGCGTCGTGATCACGAAGCGGGCGTTGCAGCCAGCGGCGCAGCAGACGGGCGCCCATCGGATTGGCGGTGGTATCGAGCACCTGCAGCAGACAGTGCTCGCGATTCCCGGAGAGGCTGCGTTCGAGTTCCAGGTTCCGCCTGCTGTCGGCATCGAGGACGATGCAGTCCTCCGATTGCTCCATGCGCGGCGGCTGAAGGTGCAGGAGGGCGGTCTGCTGTGTCGCGCCGGCATAGCGCAGAACACAGCCCGCCGCCGCGACTGCGGGTCCCGAATCCCCGATCCCGAAGGCAGACAGGTCGGCGACGCCGTACTGGCGCTGGATGGATTGCACCGCAGCCGGCGTATCGAAGTGCCACGGCGGCGCGGCGGTGAGGCGCCGGCACAGGCCAGCCAGACGGTCCCGGAGTTCAGCGTCCTGTTCGTCGTACAGGATCTCGGCGGGCTGCAGGCGTCGAAGGGCGTTGTCGAGGGATTCCGCGTCGCCGATTTCAATGAGCGTGAACCGTCCGCTGGCGAAGTCCAGGCTGGCGACCCCGATCCGCCCGCTGTCGCGCCGGACACCCGCAAGCAGGTTGTCCGCGCGTTCTTCCAGCAGCGCTTCATCGGTGACCGTGCCGGGCGTCACGACCCGGACCACGCGCCGCTCCATCGGTCCCCTGCTGGTCGACGGGTCGCCGATCTGTTCGCAGATGGCAACGGACTCGCCCATGCGCAGGAGACGGGCAAGATAGTTGTCCACGGCGTGAACGGGGACGCCCGCCATCGGCACCGGTTCTCCGGCGGACTGGCCGCGCCGGGTCAGCGCGATATCGAGCAGGCGCGCGGCCCTGCGGGCATCTTCGTAAAACAGCTCGTAGAAGTCGCCCATGCGGAAAAAAAGCAGCTTGTCCGGGTGCTCGGACTTGAATCCGAGGTACTGCCGGATGACCGGCGTGTGTTCCTGTGCGACGTCAGTTTCGGAACTCACCCTGACGAATCCAATAGCTGGCTGGGCGAATTGTATGACGGCGAGGCCGGGCAAACGACATCCGGCATGCGGGGCCCCCGCGGATTGCCCGGCCCCGGCCGCGGTGTCCGCCCGTGATTTCCAGTGACGCCGGCCGCACGCTCATTCTGAAATCGCTGCGGGGGCGTCGGGCTGTTCTTCAAGCAGCCGCGTGATGCCGTCGACCATCTGGCGCGCGCGCTGGTTTACCGGGTCAAACGCCTCGGTGTACTTCTGCAGCTCCACGAAGGTATGCGTGGCCATCCGCAGTTGCGTCAGACCCAGATTGTGCCAGGCTCGGGCGTGCCGGGCATCATGCAACAGGGCCTCCCGGTACAGGGCCATTGCATCGAAAAGACGATCCTTATGGACGTAAATGTTGCCGAGACGAAACCAGTTTTCCGCCTCGCCTGGAACCCTTTCGGTTAAGTCGCGGTAAGCGCCCTCGGCCGTCTCCCAGTCTTCAGCGGCATATGCCGCGTTGGCCCTGTCGCGCAAGGCGACCAGTTCCTCCGGCTCCGGGCGAATGAGCTGCTTCAGACTGATCTGATTGCAGCCCGCGAGGAGGAGCAGCAACGGAACCAGCGCGACAGGGCGCTTGAGGAATTGATCGGCGGATTGCATTCTCACGATCCCGGTTCGATTATGATGCCGGGAGGGGCCGAACGCAAAAATGCGCAGGACGATCGCCATACGGCGGCGTCCGCATTGACCGCGTGGCGCCCGAATCGCGGTCTTCCACGGGCGGGTCAGGGCCGGGACTGGCCTTGAAATCCGGCGCGTCCGAAGCTAAGGAAGCTCTGAACAAGTCCGTCCGGGACTTGTCAGAGCACGGAAAGCGAAAAGTGTGATTTTCGCTTTCCTTCATTTTCCAATCGCTTACGCGATCGGAAAATGGCCGCCCCTCCTTGTGCGGCAGGAACCTCTGAACTTGTTCAGAGGTTCCCTAAATATTCTACGCCCGGCGGAACGGGCACCATGGTTCCATGACGGCAATGAACGAGAGCCTCCAGACCCAAACCCTCGGATTCCAGGCCGAAGTCCAGCAACTGCTGCGGTTGATGGTCCACTCCCTGTACGGCAACCGGGAGATATTCCTGCGCGAGCTCGTTTCGAACGCTTCGGATGCGGCGGACAGGCTGCGCTTCGAATCCCTGCGCAACGCCGCTCTGCTCGAAGACGATCCGGAATTGGGCATTCGCGTGGAGTTTGACCCCAACCAGAAGACGATCAGCGTCATCGACAACGGCATCGGCATGTCGCGGCAGGAAGTCGTCGACAACCTCGGCACCATCGCCAAGTCCGGCACGCGCGAGTTCTTCGCCGCGCTGACCGGAGACCAGGCGCGCGACAGCCAGCTCATCGGCCAGTTCGGCGTGGGGTTTTACTCTTCATTCATCGTCGCCTCGCGCGTGGAGGTGACCACCCGGCGGGCGGGATTGCCGCGCACGGAGGGCGTGCGTTGGATTTCCACGGGCGAGTCCGACTACACGATCGAGACGGTCGATCGGCCGAGGCGCGGCACGCGGGTCGTGCTGACCCTGCGCGAAGGCAACGAGGAGTTCCTGGACGGAGCGCGGCTGCGGGACATACTGCGGAAGTACTCCGACCACATTTCCCTGCCGATCCGCATGCCCCGCGAGGACAAGGATGAGAAGGGCGACGAAACCGTGAACAGCGCCACCGCCCTGTGGAGCCGCCTGCGCAAGGACATCACGGAAGAGGAATACCACGAGTTCTACCGGCACGTCGCGCATGATTTCGAAGCGCCGCTGGCGTACACCCACAGCAAGGTCGAGGGCAAGCTCGAATACACGTCGGTGCTTTTCATCCCCGCGCATGCACCGTTCGATCTCTGGGATCGCGAGCATCGCCACGGAATCAAGCTGTACGTGCGGCGCGTCTTCATCATGGACGACGCCGATCAGTTGCTGCCGCCTTTCCTGCGATTCGTCCGCGGGGTGGTCGATTCGGACGATCTGCCGCTCAACATTTCCCGAGAGATCCTCCAGCAGAACAGAAACATCGAGGCCATCCGGTCCGGTTGCACGAAGAAGGTGCTCGATCTCCTGCAGGCGCTTGCCACGGGCGAACCGGAGAAGTACGCGAAATTCTGGTCGGTGTTCGGGCGCGTGCTCAAGGAAGGCGTCATCGACGCCCCGGATCGCAGGAAGGAGCTGGCGAAGCTGTTCCGCTTCTCGTCCACGCATGCGGATGACTCTGGCGAGACCGTCTCGCTTGCGGATTGCCTGGGGCGCTTGCGCGACGGACAGAAGACGATCTACTACATCACCGCCGAAAACCTCGCGACAGCGAGGGCTTCGCCGCACCTGGAGATCTTCCGCAAGCGTGGCATCGAAGTGCTGCTGCTGACCGATCCTGTCGATGAATGGCTCACCGCGCATCTGACCGAGTTCGAAGGCAAGCCCCTGCAGTCCGTCGCCAGGGGCGAATTGGACCTCGACGGGATTGCCGGGGTGGAGGAGGGCGCCGGGGCTGAACAGGACGCGCATCCGGAGTTGGCCGCGCGGATCAAGGATGCCCTGGGCGATCGCGTTCGGGAAGTGCGCGCCAGCTCGCGGCTGACCGATTCGCCCGCCTGCCTGGTGGCGGACGAAAACGAGTTGAGCCGGCAGATGCAGAAGATCCTGCGCGCGGCCGGGCAGACGCTGCCGGAGCAGCGGCCGATCCTGGAAATCAATCCAGGCCATCCGTTGATCGCGCGACTGGGAGCGGAGCAGGATGCCGCGCGCTTCCAGGACTGGGCCAGGCTGCTGCTCGACCAGGCCGTGCTCAGCGAGGGCGGGCAACTGGAAGACCCGGCGGGATTCGTGCGCCGGCTGAACAGTCTGTTGCTGGACGGCTCGCGGGCGGGCGGCAAGGGCTGAGTGCCGCCGCCAATCCGGGCACCACGCCAAACTGGTAGAATTGCCCGAGGGGCGGCGCGCGCTTCGCCGGCACTGTGATGGCTGTCCGATCGACTGAATTCTCCGGCCTGCTGAAGGAACTGACCGACATCGGCATTGCATTGTCGGCGGAGAAGGATCACAGCCGCTTGCTGGAGATGATCCTCCGCAAGGCGCGCGAAATCACCAACGCGGACGGCGGTACGCTGTACACGCGCACCGAGGACAACCGCCTCAAATTCGAAATCATGATCACCGAATCGCTGGGACTGTACCGGGGTGGAACCAGCGGCGAGTCGATCGATTTCTATCCCATCGCCCTCTACGGCGCGAACGGCGAGCCGAACCGCACGATGGTGGCGGCGTGGGCCGCCGTCAGCGGCCAGACCATCAATATCGAAGACGCCTACGCCAGCCGCGAATTCGATTTTTCAGGCACGCGCAATTTCGACAAGAAGACGGGATACCGATCGAAGTCCTTCCTCACGGTGCCGCTGACCAATCACGAGAACGAAGTCATCGGTGTCCTGCAGCTAATCAATGCGATCAATCCAGGCACGGTCCAGGTCATTGCATTCTCCGAACTGGATCGGTACGTGGTCGAGTCGCTTGCCTCGCAGGCGGCCGTGACCATTACCAACCGCAGCCTGATCGACGCCCAAAAAAAGCTGTTCGATTCGCTCATCCAGCTCATCGCGGACGCCATCGACGAAAAGTCCCCCTACACGGCGGGGCATTGCCGGCGCGTACCGGTGCTGACCAACATGCTGGCGGACGCCGCCTGCCGCGCGGACTGTGGGCCGTTCAAGGAATTCCGCATGACGGACGCGGAGAAATACGAGCTGGAAGTGGCGGCATGGCTGCACGACTGCGGCAAGATCACGACGCCGGAGTACGTCGTGGATAAGGGTACCAAGCTGGAAACGATTTTCGACCGGATCGAGCTGGTGGATACGCGCTTCGAGATCCTGAAGCGGGACGCCGAGATCGAATTGTTGAAGGAGAAATTGAGAGCCGCCCATGGCGGCGCCGACCCGGATTCCCGGGATGATCCCGCGTTGAAACTGCGGCTGCGCCAACTGGAGGAAGACCGCGATTTCATCCGGCGCTGCAACATCGGTGGGGAGGAAATGACGAAGGAGGAACGGCATCGCATTGCAAACATCTCGACTCGGACCCTGCGCGACCCCAAGGGCGAGGACGTGAGCCTGCTCAGCGATGAAGAGGTGCAGAACCTGCAGATCGGGCGCGGCACGCTGACGATGCGCGAGCGCGAGATCATCAACAACCACGTCGCGGTCACGATCAAGATGCTGCAGTCCCTGCCCTACCCGAAGCACCTGCGCCGCGTACCGGAATATGCAGGCGGCCACCACGAGAAGATGGACGGCACGGGTTACCCCAACGGCCTGACGCGCGAGCAGATGTCGATCCCGGCCCGCATGGTGGCGATCGCGGACGTGTTCGAGGCCCTGACCGCGAGCGACCGTCCCTACAAGAAGGCCATGCCGCTGTCGCAGTCGCTGCGCATACTCGGGCGCATGAAAGTAGACCAGCACGTGGATCCGGATCTGTTCGACATCTTCATGCACGACAAGGTGTATCTGAAATACGCCCGCCAATACCTGAATCCGAAACAAATCGACGAAGTGGATTTAAGCAAGATTCCGGGGTACAGGCCGAATGAGTAATCAGGAATCAGGTTCTCCCTTTCCTCTCATGCCCCACAAACAACCACACACGCCCCTCGAGTTCATCGACTGGGCTGAACGCCGTTTCCGCAAGGGCGATCTCTACTATGGTCACGGCACGGACAATCCGGGGGACGAGGCCGCTTACCTCGTGCTGGGCGCGCTGAACCTGCCGTTCACCGGGGGCTCCGCCGCTCTGAACCGGCCGCTGCCGGAGGACAAGCGCGAGTGGCTGGCCGGACTGGTCGAGCGGCGCATAGCGGAGCGGATACCGGTCGCGTACCTGATCAACCGCGCGTGGTTCGCCGGGATTCCCTTCTACGTAGATGAGCGCGTATTGATTCCGCGATCGCCGATCGCGGAGTTGATCGAGGAACGCTTCGAGCCCTGGCTCGACGAAGCACGCGTGAAACGCATCCTCGATATCGGCACCGGCTGCGGCGGCATCGCGATCGCGTGCGCGATGGCTTTCCCCGACGCGAACGTGGATGCGGCTGATATCAGTCCGGACGCGCTCGATGTCGCTCGAGAAAACGTCGCGCGCCACAACCTGGAAGGGCGCGTCCGGTGCGTGCAATCCGATCTGTTTGCGGGACTGAGCCGCGAGCGCTACGACCTGATCGTCGGAAACCTGCCCTATCTCACAACGACGGCGTGCGCGACGTTCCCTCCGGAATACCAATACGAACCGCGGCTGGGGTTCGAGGGGGGCCGGGATGGGCTGGATCTGGTGCGGCGCCTGCTGCGGGAGGCGCCGGCGCACCTGACTGCGGACGGCCTGCTCGTGGCGGAGGTCGGTACGGGCTGGCGGCGGTTGGCGGAAAACTATCCCAACACGCCGTTCACCTGGCTCGACTTCGAGCGGGGCGGCGAGGGCGTGTTCCTGCTGCGCCCGGATGAACTGCCGGGGACGCGCGAGCCGGCGGAATTGCAGGGGACATCCTGAGCTGCCTGTATGGCGCGAGGCGACAACAGGGACAAGCAGCTCTCCGCGCCAACGGAATTTGCGGCCGGCAACGGACTGCTCGATCGGCGCCTGTTTCTTCAGGGCGGCATGGCCATCGGGTCGGCGATGCTGCTGTCCGGGACGGATGCCGCGGCTGCCGGGGAAACCGCGATCGATCCGCGGCCGAAATGGATGCGCGAACCCGGCGCGGAATTCAGGCCGTATGGGTTTCCGTCGCTTCATGAGGACGAGGTGGTCCGCTTCGCCTCTCCGAACCGCGTCATGCGCAACAACGGCGCGTCCTGGACCCCGCTGCATTTGCTCGAGGGGACGATCACGCCGAACGGGCTGCATTTCGAGCGCCATCACAACGGCGTCCCGTCCCTTGACCCGGAACAGCATCGCCTGTTGATTCATGGTCTCGTCGCGCGGCCGCTGGAATTCTTCATGTCCGATCTGCTCCGTTATCCGCTGCGTTCGCAGATCTGTTTCCTCGAGTGCGGCGGCAACAGCAATGCCGGCTGGAACCGCATTCCGTCCACAGCGGAGGCGGGCTATTTCCACGGCCTGGCCTCGTGCAGCGAATGGACCGGGGTGCCTCTCGCCACCCTGCTGCATGAGGCGCAACCGGGCGAGGGCGTGCGCTGGCTGATCGCCGAAGGCGCGGACGCCTTCGCGATGCATGTCAGCATCCCGCTCGAAAAAGCCATGGGGGACGCCATGCTCGCGCTGTACCAGAACGGGGAGCGGCTGCGCCCGGAGAACGGTTACCCACTGCGGTTGATCCTGCCCGGCTGGGAAGGCGTGCTGAACGTGAAATGGCTGCGCCGGCTGGAACTCTCGGATCGCCCCGCCATGGCCCGCAACGAGACCGCGCGTTACACGGAGTTGCTGCCCTCCGGCAAGGCGCGCATCTTTTCTTTCGTCATGGAGGCCAAGTCGCTGATCACGTCTCCGTCCTCCGGGATGGTCCTCCGGCAGCGGCCGGGCCTCTACCAAATTACTGGCCTCGCCTGGAGCGGGCGCGGCCGCATCCGGCAGGTCGACGTGTCCGCCGATAGCGGCAAAACCTGGGCGCCCGCGGAATTGCAGGAGCCGGTGCTGCCGAAGTCGTTCACCCGTTTCCGAATCCCCTGGCGGTGGAGCGGCGCGCCGGCCGTGCTCAAGAGCCGTGCCGTGGACGAAACCGGCTACGTGCAGCCCGAGCGCAAGGTTTTGCTCGCCGAACGCGGGCGGCATGGGTTCTATCACTACAACGCCATCGTCAACTGGGCGGTGGACGAACAGGGGAGCGTGAGCCACGTTTACGATGATGACGATCAGGATCTGGGCGATCACCCTCCTGTGGACGCTGGCTGGGACTGAAGTCCCCGGCGCGGAAATCCCGGAAGGGCCCGGCCTCGGCCGGCCCGCTCCCGCCGCGTACATCGCCGCCTGGGATACGGACGTTATGGCCGATGGCGCGGGACTGCCGCCGGGTGCGGGCACGGCGGAGGCCGGCACGCGGATCTACGCGCAGCAATGCCTTTCCTGTCACGGAGAGGACGGCCTGGGCGACAGCGGCGATCAGCTCGCCGGCGCCCAACACAAGCTCACGGACGAATGGCCGGAGAAGACCATCGGGACGTTCTGGCCCTACGCGCCCACGCTGTTCGATTTCATCCGTCGATCCATGCCGATGCGGACTCCGGGATCGCTCGGCGACGATGACACTTACGCCGTCACCGCCTACCTGCTCTACCTGAACGGGATCATCGGCTTCAAGGATGAAATGAATGCGGTTTCCCTGCCCAAGGTGCGGATGCCCAACCGCGACGGCTTCATCGACGCCCGCGAACTTCCCTGAGTGCCCGGGGGTCCGGCTGGATTTATAAGCCGGCGCTTATCGGGCGGGTGGCATCGATTCACCGCTCTTCGCCCGCAGCGCCAGCGAGCACGAAGAGTCCGGCCGCCCCCACAACAGGAATGAATCCGGCCGGCACGCCTGCCGCGTCCCAACGATTCCCGTAGAATACCGCGCCATGTCGGGCAACACCTTTGGCAAGCTGTTCACGGTCACGAGCTGCGGCGAGAGCCACGGCGTAGGCTATCTTTGCATCGTGGACGGCTGCCCGCCCGGCTTGGCGTTGTCGGAAGCCGACTTGCAGCCCAACCTGGACCGGCGCAAGCCCGGCAAGTCGCGGCACGTCACGCAGCGGCAGGAATCTGATCGCGTACGCATCGTCTCCGGCCTGTTCGAAGGCAGAACGACGGGTACCCCCATCGGACTCATTATTGATAATGAGGATTCCCGTTCGAAGGATTATTCGGAAATCAAGGAACTCTTCCGCCCCGGTCACGCCGACTATACCTACCAGCAGAAATATGGGATCCGCGACTACCGCGGCGGCGGCCGCGCCTCGGCCCGGGAGACCGCCATGCGCGTCGCCGCCGGCGCGATCGCCAAGAAATGGCTGCGGGAGAAATACGGCACTTTGATCCGCGGCTACCTCGCGCAACTCGGGACGATCCGCCTCGAGCACCGGAGCTGGGCGGTGGTCGATGAAAATCCATTCTTCTGCCCGGACCCCTCGCGCGTCGCCGAGCTCGAGACCTTCATGGACAGATTGCGCAAGGAAGGCAACTCCATCGGCGCGCGCGTCAACGTGGTTGCAGAGAAGGTCCCGGTCGGCCTCGGCGAGCCGATCTTCGATCGGCTGGATGCGGATATCGCGAAAGCGATGATGGGGATCAATGCCGTCAAAGGCGTCGAGATCGGCGCCGGCTTCGCTGTCGTGGAGCAAAAGGGCACCGAACACCGGGACGAGATGACGCCGCAGGGTTTCCTCGGCAACAACAACGGCGGCACGCTCGGCGGGATCTCCTCCGGCCAGGACATCGTGGTCAGCATTGCGCTCAAGCCGACTTCAAGCATCCGACTGCCGGCGCGGACGATCGATATTCGCGGCGAGGCGGCGGAGGTTGCGACGACCGGGCGCCACGATCCCTGTGTGGGAATACGCGCGACGCCGATTGCCGAGGCCATGCTCGCGCTGGTGCTGATGGATCATGCACTGCGTCACCGCGCGCAGTGCAGCGATATCCGCTCGCAGACGCCGGTCATCCCGGCAAAACCGGGCGGTGAATGAAAACCGGAAACACGGGTCAGAGCGCACGCTCCGACCCCGAGATCCTGCCGCCGTGAACAAGCAACATCCTGCGCAACGGCTAGAGGGCGGTGCGTATGGCTATGTGCCGGGCAAATGATTCTAGGCTATCGGCTCCACCGGCCGCGCCCGCTGTTCTTGGCGCGGTACAGCGCAAGGTCGGCGTTGCGGTATAACGTCTGCTCGTCCGACGAATCGGTCGGGTAGACACTGATGCCGATGCTGGAATCCAGCTCGACTTCATTGCCGTTGAGCGTGATCGGTTTGCGGATCCCGGCGATGAGGCGCGTGGCGACGTCTTCGGCCACGCGTGAGTCGACGATGCCGTCGACGATAGCCGCGAATTCGTCGCCGCCTATGCGCGCCACCAGATCGCCGGCCCGGATCCCCTGGGTGAGACGCTGCGCAACGGTCTGCAATACGATGTCGCCGCGGTCGTGGCCCAGCGTGTCATTCAGAGGCTTGAAGCCGTCGAGGTCGATAATCAGCAGCGCGGTGCGCGAATTCTGGCGCGCGGCGCGGGCGATGCTGCCCTTCAGCGTATCGGTGAAGGCGCGCCGGTTCGGCAGACCGGTGAGCGGATCCTCGAGCGCCAGTTTCTGGACGCGGTTCTCCGCTTCCTTGCGTTCGGTGATGTCCACAAACGTTGCCAGCGCCCAGCCGGCTTCCGGCACGATGACGCCGCCGAGCAGGGTGGTCTTGATCGTTTGGTCTTTGCAGAGTACGTCCACTTCCACCTGCGGGATCTCGAAAGGTTCGGTGGAAGCGCCCCCGAAGTGCTTGTACCACATGTCCCCGGCGCGTTTGACGTGCTCGGGATTGACGTAGGTGGACTCGATCCAGTTCGTCACCGTTGGGTGATCCCCCAGGACGTACCCGAACATCGCCGTGAATTTCCTGTTCACGAACTCGATGTGCTGGTTGTCCAGCCGAGCCCACGATATAGCCACAGGCATGGCATCCAGGATTGCCTGGAGCCGTTCCTGCAGGCGCTTTTCGAAATGGACGACGTCGGATGGCGCGGTACTGGCCATGGCGCGGTCTGCAACTCCTCCCCAGGTTTGCGCGGCCGGTTAGGGGGTTAGGGCTCTTCTATTTCTTTTTTGTCGCCCTTTTGCAGTAGTGTGCGCCGGCCGGTGATCAGCGTCAATTCGCAGTGGGCCCGCTCGCCGCGCCCGACGGAGGTCGACGCAGGTCAACCGAGCGCCTGTGACTTCAGCCGGTCCGAGAGATCCGGACCGAGATATCGCTCGATGGCGTCGCGCACGATGTATATGAGTGGAATCAGGGCGATGGCGGCGGCCAGTTTGTAGCAATAGTTGACCGTGCCTATGGCCAGGAACTGCGGAATGGGCCAGTGTTGCGGGCCGATGACGAAAGCGATGTAGAGCACGACGAAACTGTCGACGAGCTGCGAAATGGCCGTGGAGCCGGTCGCCCGCAGCCAGATCATGCGTTCCCCGGTAAGCAGGCGGATCTGCCGGAACACGGTGATATCTATGAGTTGGCCGATCAGGAACGCCGTGACCGAGCCGGCGATGGTCCACAGGCCCTGGCCATAGACATAGGCGAACGCCGCCTGCAGGTCTGGAACGCCGCTGGCGTCGCCCACCGTCACCCACCATCCCGCCGGGACCAGGCCAATGGCGATGTAGGCGAACAGGAATGCGTAGAGGATCAGGCCGACCGTAAGCCACGACAGGGTGCGCACGCCGCGCCGGCCGAAGTATTCGTTGATAATGTCGGTCATGATGAACACGACCGGCCAGACGAGGACACCGGCGGTGAAACTGAGCGAACCGGACTGGCCGAACAGCCGCCAGTTGAACGGCGCCAGCCCTAGCGTGTCTTCGAGCGAAAAGACCTTCACGCCGATGAATTCCGCGATCAGCGCGTTGCAGATGAAGAAGCCGGCCAGCATGACCTGCAGGCGCGAGGCGCGGTCGTTCAGCATGGATTATCCCTGTAGGATTCGGCGGCCGGGGCGGTCGCCCCGGTCGATCGCACTTGTAGCACAGAGCAACGGGGGGCGTACACCATGAGCAAGGTTGCGCTGGTGACCGGCGCCGGGACAGGGATCGGCCGGGCCGTGTCCCTTGCCCTGCTGCGCGAGGGCTATGCCGTCGTGTTGGCCGGCCGGCGCGAACCGCCATTGCTGGAGACCATCCGGGATGCGGCGGCGAATGACGTTAGCGCCGTTGCGGTGGCGGCCGATGTCGGCAAACCGGAATCGGTACGTGCGCTCTTTGACAGGCTACGTGGGAAATTCGGCCGACTCGACCTGCTCTTCAACAACGCCGGCACCGGCGCGCCGCCGTTGCCGCTCGAAGACCTGAGCTACGAGCACTGGCGACAGGTGATCGATGTCAATCTGACCGGCGCGTTCCTGTGCACGCAGGAAGCCTTCCGGATCATGAAGGCCCAGTCGCCGCAGGGCGGGCGCATCATCAACAACGGTTCGATCGCAGCGCACGCACCGCGGCCGGACAGCGCGCCTTACACCGCCTCCAAGCACGGCATCACGGGGCTCACCAAGGCCACTTCGCTCGACGGGCGCAAATACAACATCGCCTGCGGTCAGATCGACATCGGCAATGCCGCGACTGATCTCGCGCAACGCATGAAGGACGGCATCGTCCAGGCCGACGGGTCGATCATGAAGGAACCGACCATGGACGTGGAGCACGTCGCCCAGGCGGTGGTATACATGGCCAAGCTGCCGTTGGACGCCAACGTGCAGTTCATGACCCTCATGGCGACGAAAATGCCATACATCGGCCGGGGATAAGGCGCATGAGCGTCGGAGAGAATCGGAATGCAAAGCCGCCCTCTATACAGACGAAGAGCGGGTTGGCCGCGAACGCGAGAGTCCTGCAATCACCAGACAGCTTGCCGCAAAAGTCCATCCATGGACTTTTGCATCTCGCTTCACCCTGCTAACGGGAACACACCCGTGCAGATCTAGAAACGGTAGCCCAGCGTAAAGCCGTAGGTCCTCGGCGGCATATACGTCACGCCGATCGTTCGCGCGGTGGCAAGTTGAAACGTGCTGGATGCCACCAGCTTGTCCGTGACGTTCTTGACCCACAGGTTGCCGGTCCAGTGTCCGTCGCCCGAGGTGAACAGCAGATTGAGGTCGGCAAGTGCGTAGGAGTCCTGGCCTTCCAGCAACCGGTTGAACTCGGTGAAAAAAGTGTCATCCCGGTAGGCAACGTCCCCCATCAACGTCAGATAACCGTCCAGCGGCAGCCCCAGTCCCATGAAGTCATACTCGGCGTGCAGGTTCCACGACCATTCCGGCGCGTTCCGCGTCCGGTTGCCGGCGAGCTGGATCTGCGGCTCCGCGGGATTGAATCCGGTCGGGTCGGCAGGAAAGCCGGGTGGCCCTGGCGTCGAAATGTTCCTGGGATTCAGGGGATCACTGGTGAGGAAATCCTCGTACTCCGAGTCCAGATAGGACAGCGAACCGCTGAACCGGAATTCCTCCAAGGGTGTTGCCGAGAATTCGATTTCAAAGCCCTTGGCGGTAGTCTTCGCGGCGTTTTCGAACAATGTGCTGAAACCCGCCGGCCCGCCCGAGAACGTCTTGTTAATCTGCTGGTCCTCGAGTTCGTAGAAGTAACCCGCGACGTTGACGGCCAGGCGGTTGTCAAACCACGTCGATTTCACGCCGAACTCCTGGTTCTGGATCTCCTCGGGTTCGACAATGACCGACACGAATGCCGTGGCCGGACCCGGGGCTGCGTTTTCGCCGGCGCCCGCCTTGAAGCCCTCGGACCAGGTGTAATAGAACATCATGTCGTCGGTCGCCCGCCACGCGAAGCCGATTTCCGGAGTGAACTTGTGGAAGGTTTCCTTGTTGAATGTGCCGTCCGCGGTGGTGATGAGCACCGGGCCTACGCCGTTCCTGGCAATGATGATCGAGGGATTGGACGCCGTGCGCTCTTCCTCGCTGTACCGGCCGCCCAGTTTGAGCGTGAACTGCGCGAAACTGAGGTTGGCCTGGCCAAACAGCGCCCAGACCTCTGTCCCCAGATCGGACTTGATGCAGACCCGCTTGGGCGCCGGAGGATTTGCCGGATCGATGTCCATGTACTCGGCGGTGTTGCACTGGACCAGGGCGAACAACGGGTCGATCGGCACTTCAGGCAGGTACGCACCATCGATCTGGAGGCCGGTGGGAAAACTCGTCGGAGCCGGCGGCGGAGGGAATGGATAACCTGCTGCCGAGGGATCCGCGAGCGTCGCCAGTATGTGAGGCTGCCCGAGGATCGGGTCCGCATCGATGGTGTCCACGGGTCGCTGGCCCTCGTCGAAATAGAAGAATCCCGCGACGCCGGTCAGCCAGTCCTGGTTGTCGTACTTGAACTGGAACTCGGTGCTGGTCTGTTCGCTCTCGATGTCGCGTCTCTGGATCGTGGAATTGAACCCGGTCGTCGCCAGGCTGTTCGCGGTGGCCGCGATATCGAGGTCCTGCGTGATGAATCCCTCCAGCCTGCGGTAGTTCGTGATGTTCGTCAGCGTAATGTTGTCGCTGACCTGCCAGTTCAGCGTGCCGGTGAAAGACCAGGTTTCGGCGTCGGTTTCCGGATCGATTTCCGACGCCAGATCGCGTTTGTCGGCGGCGAAGGTGCACGTGCCGGTAATACAACCGCCCGCAGTCAACCGGGGGACGCCGGGGAAGGCTTCGCGGCGGAATTTCAGGGCACGGGAGGCATCATTCTGGTCGTAATATTCTCCCGTGAGCAGGACATCGACATTATCCGTGGGGAGCAGTTGCAGATGCGCCCTGACCATCTTGCGATCGAGATCGTCAACGTCGTGGCCGGTCACGGGATTGTCCCCGAAACCGTCGCGATCCTCGGTCTTCACCGCGATCCGGCCCCGCGCCCATTCGGAGAGCGGACCGCCGGCGGCGCCCTCAAAGCCCAGGTATTCATAGTTGCCCGCGGTGAAGCGGCCGTAGCCCGAAAGCGTATCTGTCGGTTTGGCCGTGATCAGGTTAATCGAGCCGCCGACCGCGTTTCGGCCGTACAGAGAACCCTGCGGGCCGCGCAGGACTTCAACGCGCTCCAGGTCGAACAGCGAAGTAAGCTGGGCCTCGGCACGGGAGACGACCGCGCCGTCCACGTGCATCGCGACGCCGGTCTCGCTGCCGGTGGTCGAGGTATTCGCCCCGACACCGCGGATAAACAGCTTCGCCATGTTGAAATCGTTGCCAAGATAGATGCTCGGCACGACCATCTGCAGGTCCTCGAGATTGTCGATTTGCGCGAACTGCAGCCGATCCGCGTCCACCGCGGTGACGGCCGCGCTGACATCTTGCAGGGATTGTTCGCGTTTCTGCGCGGTGACGATGATTTCTTCGAGCTCGGCTGCTTGCGGGGCGACCGGCAGGCACGCGCACGCGAGAGCGGCCAACAGCAGGGATCTCTTGCACTGGTAGGTCGTCACGGTCTCCCCCTCGGCCGAAGCAGCCGGGATCATGTGTCGCCGGCGACATGGCCGGCGCATCGAATCCGCCCGGGTTCGTCATGCGAACCTTTGTTTTTGCGGAAGCTCGCAAAGACTAAAGCACAGGAACATGTCCCGCAAGATCGCCTACTTCACGGAGTACTGTAGAAGTTGCTGCTAACCGGCTGCACCGAACCGACTAAATAGAGGACACCCGAGCATGAACATGGTAAAACGCGGCCCGCGGCTCGGAGCGACGACGATTGCAATGCATGATTCACCGGAGTCGGGATGGTTTGGAAGTGCACCGCGCCCGCTCCGCGTGGCCGTCCGCGCGTTGGCTATACTTACCCGGGTAAAGAAGTCCATGCGAGTTTTCCAACCGGCCGAGGGGGTAACATGAATTTACAGCAACTGATTCAAAAGTCCGCCGTTTTTCTGGCAATGGCTGTCTTGCCTGTCAATCATGCTTTCGCCGCAGGCGCCGACACGTTTTTTGCCTTTCTTGCCGGCGGCAACGAAGTTACCGCCTCTGCCCCGAATACCGGCGATGCGGATGCCTTTGGCACTGCGACCGTTGTCCTCGACGGCACGACGAAGATTTGTTTCGCGATCATCGTGAACAACACCGATACGCCGACCGCGGCTCATATCCACGCGGGAAGGGCGGGTGTGGCCGGTTCGGCCAAAGTGACGCTCACAGCGCCTAACGGCGGGAATCCGGGTACTTCAAGCGGCTGCGTGACGACTACAACGACGATATTCAACGCGATTAAGGCCAACCCCGCGAGCTATTACATCAACGTCCACACCATGACCTTCGGGTCCGGTGCCTTGCGCGGGAACCTGTTCTGAGGGTGTAACCGGGAATCAAGGGGTCAGAGCCCTTGATTGCCGATTGAGCGGAGCGAATACCCGGCGGGCGGCCTGAATTCAGGTCGCCGTGCCGCCGACCGTCAGTTCATCGATGCGGATGGTCGGCTGGCCGACGCCGACCGGCACGGATTGCCCGTCCTTGCCGCACACGCCGATCCCTGAATCGAGCCGCATGTCGTTGCCGACCATGGCGACCCGCGTCAGCACGTCCGGGCCGTTGCCGATCAGCGTCGCGCCCTTGATCGGCCGCGTCCTGCGGCCGTTCTCGATCAACCACGCCTCGCTCGCGCTGAAGACGAATTTGCCGTTCGTGATGTCCACCTGCCCGCCGCCGAATTGCGAGGCGTAAATGCCCTTGCTGACCGAGCGGATGATCTCCTCCGGGTCGTGGCTCCCGCCGAGCATGTAGGTATTGGTCATGCGCGGCATCGGCAGGTGGGCATACGATTCGCGCCGGCCGTTGCCGGTCGGCTTCATGCCCATCAGCCGCGCGTTCAGCTTGTCCTGCAGGTAGCCGCGCAGGATGCCGCGCTCGATCAGCGTCGTGCTCTGTGTCGGCGTGCCTTCATCGTCGATCGTGAGCGAGCCGCGCCGTTCCGCGATCGTGCCGTCGTCCACCACCGTCACTTCCGGCGTCGCCACGCGCTGGCCGATGCGCCCGCTGAACGCGGACGTGCCCTTGCGGTTGAAATCCCCCTCGAGCCCGTGGCCGATCGCCTCGTGAAGGAGAATCCCCGGCCAGCCGGGGCCCAGCACCACTGTCATCGTGCCTGCCGGCGCGGGAACCGCCCCGAGATTGTGCAGGGCCTGGTTGACTGCTTCCTCCACATAAGATTCGGCGATGCCACCTTTCAGGAAATATTCATAGCCAAAGCGCCCGCCGCCGCCCGCGCTGCCTTTCTCCAGCCGGCCGTCCTTCTCGACGATGACGCTGACGTTCAATCGCACCAGTGGCCGCACGTCCGCTGAAAACGTGCCGTCGATGGACGCGACGAGCACCATCGTATGCATCGCGTTCAGGCTTGCGACCACCTGCTTCACGCACGGATCCTTCCCGCGGGCCAGCGCGTCCACGCGTTTCAGCACCTCGATCTTCTTCTGCGGCGCTATGGACTCCAGCGGGTCGTCCGGCCGGTAGAGCGGCGACGGTTCACGGCGCTGCCAGGCCTGTACGCGGCCGCGGCGGCCGTTGTGCGCAATGGCTTTCGCGGTCTTCGCGGCGCGGCTCAAGGCCGGCAGCACGATTTCGTCCGAGTAGGCGAACCCGGCCCTCTCGCCGCTTACGGCGCGCACGCCGACGCCGCGATCGATGCTGTGCGAGCCCTCGCGGATAATCCCCTCTTCCAGCACCCAGGACTCCGATTGCGTCGTCTCGAAGTAGAGATCGGCGTCATCGACCCGGCGCGTCATGACGCCGTCGAGGGTCTTCTCGATGTCCCTGGCGTCGAGCCCCGCAGGTTCCAGCAAGTGCTGCGTGGCGATCGTGAGCGACTTATTCATGCTGTCAGCGTGGATTGTTCATCGAGGAGCGGAACCGGATGCGGCCGGGTCCTGTCACCGGGCGCCACGATCCGTGCTCGATCCAACCCTCCCCCGGTGGGGGCCTTCCGCTGCGCGCGGACGATTGCCCCCGGTGCCACCCGTCTGCATATCATTGATCCGATCACAGGACTTGGCCGCGTCATGAGATCCTGCGATGGTTCAGCGCCGGGAAGGTGCGGCGAAGTTCGTGCAGGGCCTCCAGGTCGAGATCGGCGCACACGAACCCGGGGCCGGTATCGATCTCGGCCAGGATCTCGCCCCAGGGATCGACGATCAGACTGTGTCCCCAGGTCGTGCGCTTCGCGTTGTGCCGGCCGCCCTGGGCGGGCGCGATGACGAAACAGAGGTTCTCCACCGCGCGCGCGCGCAGCAGCATCTCCCAGTGCTTGCGCCCCGTTTTTTCCGTGAACGCGGATGGCACGCTGAACATCACGGCATCTTCGGCAAGCATGCGGCGGTAGAGTTCCGGGAAACGCAAATCGTAGCAGGCCGACAGGCCGATCTTTCCGAACGGCGTGGGCGAAACGACGACCGAATCGCCATGCTTCATGGTCGCCGATTCGTTGTATTGTTCGCCGCCTTGCCCGTCAACGTAAACGTCGAACAGGTGCAGCTTGTCGTAGCGGGCCACGCATTGACCGTGGTCGTCATATACGAGGCAACTGTTATAGACCCGGTCCGGCTCGTCGGACGCGAGCGGTACCGTCCCCCCGATCAGCCAGATCCCGTGCTGCCGGGCGGTATCCGCAAGGAAGGCCTGCAGGGGCCCGGCGCCGAACGGCTCGCGGATCGCCAGTTTGTCGCGATCGTTCTCGCTGATGATGGCAAAGAACTCGGGCAACGCGACCAGTTGCGCGCCGGCTCCAGTGGCCTGACCGATGAGCGAGGCGGCGGTGTCCAGGTTTTCCTGCACATCCGCCGTTGAAACCATCTGCACGACTGCCGCGCGAACCATCGAGGCAGTATACGTAAGTAGCCTGTAATCAGACAGATACCGTATAATTTCGCGGCGATTGTGGTTCGAAACCTAATTCAACGAAATCCGTCTTTCGTCATTCCAGGCAAGCCCGCGAAGCGGGCGCGACCCGGAATCCAGTCAATGCAAATTTCAACTGGATTCCGGACCGCTGCTTCGCAGCGTCCGGAATGACGGCAGGGGAGAAGGGCTGAGGCAGTGGACACAGACTTTCCCAGAATCAAGCGGCTGCCGCCGTATGTCTTCAACATCGTCAACGAGTTGAAGCAGCAGGAGCGGCAGCGCGGCGAGGACATCATCGACTTCGGCATGGGCAACCCGGATCGGCCGGCGCCCCAGCACGTCATCGACAAGCTGGTCGAGGCCGCCTCGCGCAAGGATACGCACCGCTATTCCGTATCGCGCGGTATCCCGCGCCTGCGCCGCGCGATCTGTAACTGGTACCGTGCGCGCTACGCCGTCGATCTGGATCCGGATTCGGAAGCGATTGTCACGCTCGGATCGAAGGAGGGGCTCGCGCACCTGGCGATGGCGGTCGTCGAGCGCGGCGACGCCGTGCTGGTGCCGAACCCGTCCTACCCGATCCATCCCTACGGCTTCATCATCGCCGGCGCCGATGTGCGCCACGTCCCGGTCGGTCCGGATGTGGATTTCTTTGCGGAACTGGAAAGCGCGGTGCGCAATTCCTGGCCGCGGCCGAAGATGCTGCTCGTCAATTTCCCGAGCAACCCAACCGGCCAGTGCGTCGAACTCGATTTCTTCGAGAAGGTGATCGACTTCGCGCGTGAGAACCAGATTTGGGTCGTGCAGGATCTCGCTTATGCCGACATCGTCTTCGACGGCTACCAGGCGCCCTCGATCCTGCAGGTCAAGAGCGCGAAGGAAGTCGCCGTCGAGTTTTTCACGCTCTCGAAGAGCTACAACATGCCGGGGTGGCGCGTCGGTTTCATGGTGGGCAATCCGGCGTTGGTCAAAGCGCTGGCGCGCATCAAGTCCTACCTCGATTACGGAATGTTCACGCCGATCCAGGTCGCAGCCATTACCGCGCTCGAGGGCGATCAGTCCTGCCTCGAGGAGACCCGCCAGGTCTACCAGTCGCGACGCGACACGCTGTGCAGCGGTCTGAACTCGATTGGATGGCGCGTGGAGAAGCCGAAGGGGAGCATGTTCGTGTGGACGCCTATTCCGCCTGAATTCAGGAGCCTCGGCTCGCTCGAGTTCGCGAAGAAGCTCCTGCTTGAAGCGAAGGTGGCGGTGTCTCCCGGAATCGGCTTCGGCGAGTACGGCGACGGCCACGTGCGCTTCGCGCTGATCGAAAACGAGCATCGCACGCGCCAGGCGATCCGAGGCATGCGCAGCATGCTCCGGCAGATCGGCAGCGAGGCGAGGAAGGTAGGTTAAAGCAGACTACTTGCTTCCCCTTCCGCTCTCTCGTTCCCAAGCCATGGCACTCAAGCCCGTCAATGTCGGCCTCCTCGGCCTCGGCACCGTGGGCGGCGGTACGATCAACGTCCTGCGCCGCAACGCGGAGGAGATCGCGCGCCGCGCGGGCCGCGGCATCCGCGTCAGCAAGGCGGTGGCGCGCGATCACCACAAGCTGCGGTCGTTCTCCATGGAGGGGATCGCGCTGATCGAGGATCCCTTCGCGATCGTCAATGACCCGGAAATCGAAATCGTCTGCGAGTTGATTGGCGGCATCGATCCCGCCCGCGAGATCGTGCTGACCGCGATCCGCAACGGCAAGCACGTCGTCACCGCCAACAAGGCTCTGATTGCGTTGCATGGAAACGAGATCTTCGAAGCCGCGCGGAGGAAGGGCGTCATCGTGGCTTTCGAGGCCGCGGTGGCGGGCGGTATCCCGATCATCAAGGCGGTGCGCGAAGGGTTGGCCGGCAATCGCATACAGACCGTCGCCGGCATCATCAACGGCACTTGCAATTACATCCTCTCCGAGATGCGCGAGCAGGGCTCGGACTTCCGCTCGGCGCTTTCCAGCGCGCAACGTCTCGGCTACGCAGAGGCGGATGCGGCGATTGACGTCGAAGGCGTCGATGCCGCGCACAAGCTCACCATCCTGGCGTCCATCGCCTTCGGCATCCCGCTGCAATTCGACAAGGTGTACCGCGAAGGGATCACGCAGATTTCGCCGGTGGACATCCACTACGCGGAGGAGCTGGGCTACCGCATCAAGTCGCTGGGCATCGCGCGAAACGCCCCCGGCGGCATCGAGCTGCGCGTGCACCCGACGCTCATCCCGGAGCGGCACCTGATAGCCAGCGTGGAAGGCATCATGAACGCCGTGCTCGTGATCGGCGATGCGATCGGGCCGACCCTGTATTACGGTGCCGGCGCGGGCGCCGAGCCAACCGCCTCCGCCGTAGTCGCGGACCTGGTGGACGTCGTGCGCGCCATGACCGCGGACCCGGAAAACCGCGTGCCGCATCTCGCATTCCAGCCACACGCGATTTCCGATATCTCCGTGAAGAGCATGGACGACGTCGAGACCGCCTACTACCTTCGGCTTTACGCCGTGGACCGGCCCGGTGTGCTGGCGAACATCACCGCCATACTCGGCCAACAGGACATCAGCATCGAGGCGATCATCCAGAAGGAACCGGATCACGGCGCCCGGCACGTACCGGTGATCTTCCTGACCCAGCGCATCCGCGAGCGCAACATGGTCGAGGCGATCAGCAAGATCGAGGCGCTGGACGCCGTCGACGGCAAGGTGTTCCGAATTCGCGTCGAGACGCTGGCGTAGAAGAGCAAATACTGCCTATGTCCCGTATGCCGGCGTCCTCCCACTACAGCGGGATTATCTCCCGCTACCAATCGCGCCTGCCCGTCGCCGCTGGCGCCCGGATCGTCTCGCTGGCCGAGGGCAACACGCCGCTCATCCGGCTCGAGCACCTGCCGGAGCTGGCCGGCGGCGGGGCGGAAATCTACGTCAAGTACGAGGGACTGAACCCCACGGGTTCATTCAAGGATCGCGGCATGACGCTCGCGGTCACGCAGGCGGTCACCAGCGGCTCGCGCGCCATCATGTGCGCTTCCACCGGCAACACCTCCGCCTCCGCCGCGGCGTACGCCGCGCGTGCCGGTATTATTGCCTTTGTCATCATCCCGGAAGGGAAGATCGCCATGGGCAAGCTCGCCCAGGCCATGATGCACGGCGGGGTGGTAATCCAGATCGCGGGTGATTTCGACGACGGCATGCGCATGGTCAAGGAGATCGCCACTACGGCGCCGGTCGCCATCGTGAACTCCATCAACCCTTACCGGTTGCAAGGTCAGAAGACCGCCGCATTCGAGATCGTCGAGGCGCTGGGCCGTGCCCCCGACTGCCACTGCCTGCCGGTCGGAAACGCCGGCAACATCAGCGCGCACTGGATCGGCTACAGCGAGTACGCGGGCGCGGCGACCTCGCTGTATTCGCTCATGGGAAACGTGAGCCGCTATGCCATGTCGCCGCCCGTGACCTCAGCGCGTCCGAAGATGCTCGGGTATCAGGCGAGCGGCGCCGCCCCGTTCCTGCGCGGCGGCATGGTCGACCGCCCGGAAACCGTGGCGACCGCGATCCGCATCGGGCATCCGCAGTCATGGGATCTCGCTCGGGCGGCGAGCCGCGAATCCGGCGGCTGGTTCGGTGAATTTACGGACGCGGAAATCCTAGCCACGCAGAAATTGCTGGCCGAGAAGGAGGGGATTTTCTGCGAACCGGCGTCCGCGGTTTCGGTCGCCGGTGCCATGCGCGATATCCGCAGCGGCAGGATTGCCGCCGGAAGCGTGGTAGTGTGTACGCTGACCGGACACGGTCTCAAGGATCCCGACACCGCGATGGCCCAGAGCACGGCGCCGGTGATCAAGGTGCCGGCGGAGCCGGAGGCGGTGAAGCGGGTAATTTTGAGCAGAATGTAGAATATTGAACGTCACGCTCTACATTCCCGGCCTCTTCGGTCCCGCCGCGCGTTTCAGCGAGGACTACATCCCCCGCGCGGAGTCGCTTGAATTCCTCCTTGGCCGGGCGCAGCAGAAGCGGGCGTCGCCGTCGTCCTACCACGTAACCCTGTGCAGGCTGTTCGATCTGGAAACGCCGCCTGATCAGGACGTGCCGGTCGCAGCGATCACGCATCAGATCGACGCGGACGAATACGCCCCCGGCTGCTGGATGCGCGCCGATCCGGTGCACCTGCGCGCGGATCGGCACGGTCTGATCCTGCTCGATGCGCGTGCGCTGAATCTGGACATTCGCGATGCGCTCGCGCTGGCCGCGGAATTGCGCGGCCTGGTCGAAGCACGGGGCTGGCAACTCGAGGTGCCGCACCCCGAGCGCTGGTACCTGCGCCTCGATGCGCGGCCGGCGTTGCGGACGCGCGAACTCGACGAAGTCGTCGGCGGCAACGTCGCCGGCGCACTGCCCGCGGGCGAGGACGCGGCGCGCTGGCACGGTGTCCTGAATGAAATCCAGATGCAGCTGCACAGCAGCGAGGTGAATCGCTCCCGTGAATCGCGCGGCATGCCGGCGGTAAATAGCCTTTGGCTGTGGGGCATCGGCGATGCGCCGCCCGCGCCCCGGCCACGCTGGTGGAAGGTGTATTCGGATGAATTTGGCGCGCGCGCGTTTGCGCGCTTTGGCGGGATCCCGTCCGCGCCGATGGCGCCGTCGTTGCGCGACCTGTCCGGAACCGGGGCGGGCGCCGCGCCCATTCTCGTGGTCGCGGATGCCTGCAAGCGCTGCGTGGAGATCCAGGATCTGGAAGGATGGCACAATGTCGTGTGCGCCTTCGAGGAACATTGGTTCGATCCCGCTGCGCAGATGTTGCGAAGCGGAGTCTTGCGCACGCTCGAACTCGACACCGGCGACCGCCGCTTCGTGATCACCAGGCCCTCGTTGTATTTCTTCTGGCGCCGCCCGGCCCCGCTCGCGGCCCACATGGGCGGCGCGTGAGAGCGGCCGCTTGATCCGGCGCGTCATCCAGCGGCGTCTGATCCCCGCCCAGGTCGATCTGCCCGGGGAGCTGCACCCGCTGCTGCGCCGGATCTACGCCGGCCGCAATGTCAAATCCGGGCGCGAACTCGATTATTCCCTCGACAACCTGCATCCCTACCGGACGCTGAGCGGGGTCGAGACCGCGGCGCAACTGATCGCGGCCGCGCTGGAATCTGGCAGGCGGTTGATGATCGTGGCGGACTACGACGCGGACGGCGCGACGGCCTGCGCGCTCGGCTTGCGCGCATTGCGCGCCATGGGCGCGAGCGTCGATTACCTGGTGCCGGATCGCTTCAAGCACGGCTACGGCCTGACGCCGGAGATCGTGGAACTCGCGCTGCCCTACAAGCCGGATCTGTTGATGACCGTCGACAACGGCATATCGAGCCTGGAAGGAGTGCAGCACGCGCGCGCAAAGGGCATCGACGTGATTATCACGGATCACCACCTGCCGGGGCCGTCATTGCCGGCGGCCAGCGCCATCGTCAATCCGAACCTCCAGGACGACGCGTTCCCGAGCAAGTGCCTGGCCGGCGTCGGCGTCATGTTCTATGTGCTCGCCGCCCTGCGCGCGCTGCTGCGTTCCAGGGACTGGTTCCAGCGCCGCGGGATCGCGGAGCCCAATCTCGCGGGATTCCTGGACCTCGTTGCGCTCGGGACCGTGGCCGACATGGTGCCCATGGACTACAACAACCGCGTGCTGGTGGAGCAGGGCCTGCAGCGGATCCGCGCCGGCCGCTGCAGCCCGGGCGTCAGCGCGATGCTCGAGGTCGCCAACCGTTCGCGGAACGCGGCCACGGCGAATGACCTGGCGTACTTTGCCGGGCCTCGCCTCAATGCCGCGGGACGTCTGACCGACATGCGGCTCGGCATCGAGTGCCTGACGGCTGACGATCCTGCCGTGGCCGCGGAGATGGCCGCCGAACTCGATTCGCTGAATCGCGAACGCCGCCAGATCCAGGCGGAGATGCAGCACCAGGCGCTCGCGGATCTGCCGTCGCTGCGGGAGTTCGCCGGCGCAGTCCCGCCGCGCTCGGTCTGCATCTACAATGAATCCTGGCACGCCGGGGTCGTCGGCGTGCTGGCATCGCAGATCAGGGAACGCGTGCAATGTCCGGTGATTGCCTTCGCACGCGAGTCGGAGGGCATGCTGAAGGGCTCCGGCCGATCGGTGGATGGCATCCACATGCGCGACGTGCTGGCGAATATCGCCAACCGCCATCCGGAACTCATCCGCCGCTTCGGCGGCCATGCCATGGCCGCAGGCCTGTCGCTGGATGAAGGCCGGTTGCCCGAGTTCACGCGCCTGTTCGAAGAGGAAGTAGGGCGGGTGTTGCCGGAGCCCGCGCGCGCCAGCATGCTGCTCAGTGACGGTGCGCTCGGCGAGGACGATTTCACGGTGGAAACCGCAGAGCTGCTCAGACGCTCGGGGCCGTGGGGCCAGGCCTTCCCGGAACCGCTCTTCGACGGCGAGTTCGATCTGCTCAGGTGCAGGACCGTGGTGGATCGGCATCTGAAGTTCAGCCTCGCCGTTCCCGGGCGCCCGGCGCCGATCGACGCCATCGCCTTCAACCGCGCCGACAGCCTGGACGCGCCCGACGGCGGGCGCGTGCATGTCGCCTACCGGCTCGACATAAACGAGTACCGGGGACGGCGCAGCGTGCAACTGATCGTCGAAGAGATGTTATCGCTATAGTACAATCGCGCCCGCCACCCCTGCGTGGTCACCAAAAAATGCTCGAGTTCACCGCCATCAACGCGCATATCAAGGACCTCCGCGAGCGTACTGACGAGCTCAGGAGGTATCTTTGATTACGACCGCCGATCCGAACGCCTGATCGAAGTCAGCCGCGAGCTCGAAAACCCGGCGGTCTGGGAGAAGCCGGAGCGGGCGCAGTCGCTGGGCAAGGAACGCGCCGAGCTCGACCGCGTCGTCACGACCTTCCGCAAGCTGGATGCCGGCCTCCAGGAGGCCGCCGAGCTGCTTCAGATGGCGCGGGCCGAAGACGACGCGGATGCCATGCAGTCCGTGGTCGCCGATCTGGACCGCCTCGAACGCGAACTGGCCGGCATGGAATTCAGGCGCATGTTCTCCGGGGAGATGGATGCCAGCAACGCCTACCTCGACATCCAGTCAGGCTCCGGCGGTACCGAAGCACAGGACTGGGCCGAGATGTTGCTGCGCATGTACCTGCGCTGGGGCGAGAAACGCGGGTTCGCGACGGATTTGATTGAAGTCTCAGCGGGCGAAGTCGCCGGGATCAAGAGCGCCACGGTGCATTACCGCGGCGATCATGCCTACGGCTGGCTGCGCACGGAGAGCGGCGTCCACCGCCTGGTGCGCAAGTCGCCCTTCGATTCCGGCAACCGCCGCCACACTTCATTCGCCTCCGTGTTCGTTTCGCCGGAAGTGGACGAGACCATCGATATCGAGATCAACCCCGCGGAACTGCGCATCGACACCTACCGCGCGGGCGGGGCGGGCGGGCAGCACGTGAACAAGACCGATTCCGCGGTGCGCATCACCCATCTGCCGACGGGCATCGTCGTGCAGTGCCAGAACGAACGCTCGCAGCACAAGAACAAGGCGCAGGCCCTGAAACAGCTGCGCGCCAAGCTCTACGAACTCGAAATGCAGAAGCGCAACGCCGAGAAACAGGCCGTGGAGGATTCCAAGGCGGACATCACCTGGGGCAGCCAGATCCGTTCCTACGTGCTCGACCAGTCGCGCATCAAGGACCTGCGCACCGGCGTGGAGAAAACCAACACGCAGGCCGTCCTGGACGGCGATCTGGATCCGTTCCTCGAGGCGAGTTTGAAGGCGGGGGTGTAGATGGAATGTAGAATATAGTTCGTTATTCCATATTCCTCCTTCAGGGCCATGTCCGAACACACCACCGAAGACGAGCTGATTGCAAACCGCCGCCGGCACCTCGACGAGCTGCGCGCGGCCGGGATTGCCTATCCGAACGATTTCCGGCGCGACGCACTGGCCGCGGATCTGCACGCAAAGTACGGCGCCGCGGAGGCAAAGGCACTGGAGAAGAGCCCGGTGCCGGTGAGCATCGTGGGCCGGATGATGAGCCGCCGGGTGATGGGCAAGGCGGCGTTCGCGCACCTGCAGGATATGTCGGGCCGCATCCAGTTCTACTGCCGCCAGGACACCCTGCCGGACGGGATGTACGAGTCATTCCGCAAGTGGGACATCGGCGACATCGCCGGAGCCACGGGCACGCTGTTCAAGACGAAGACCGGCGAGCTGTCGGTACAGGCGCGGGAGGTCCGACTGCTCGCCAAGTCGCTGCGGCCGTTGCCGGAAAAATTCCATGGCCTGACGGACCACGAGACCCGCTACCGCCAGCGCTACCTCGATCTGCTCATGAACGAAGAGACGCGCCGCACCTTCGAGGTCCGCGCACGCGTCACGGATTTCCTGCGCGCGTACATGAGGGACCGCGGCTTCATCGAAGTGGAGACGCCCATGATGCAGGTCATCCCCGGCGGGGCGAACGCGCGTCCGTTTGTCACGCACCACAATACCCTCGACATGGAACTGTATTTGCGCGTCGCGCCGGAACTGTATCTTAAACGGCTGGTCGTCGGCGGGCTCGAGAGGGTGTTCGAGATCAACCGCAATTTCCGCAACGAGGGGCTTTCTACCCGGCACAACCCGGAATTCACGATGCTGGAGTTCTACCAGGCCTATGCGGATTACCGCGACATGATCGATCTCAGCGAGGACATGATGCAATCCCTGGTGCGTAATGTCACCGGGTCGACCGCGATTCAATACCAGGGCGAACGCATCGATTTTGACGGCGCGTTCGAGCGCATGACCATGGTGGAGTCGATCCTGCGCTACAACCCGGAAATCAAGGCAGCCGATCTGCGCTCGCTCGCTAACGCGCGCGACGTGGCCGAGGGCCTGGGCGTGCCATTGGACGCCGCGGCGGGTCTCGGCAAGGCGCTGCTCGAGATTTTCGAGAAGACGGTCGAAGCGAGACTCGTCGCGCCTACTTTTATCACGGCTTTTCCGACCGAGGTTTCGCCGCTCGCCCGCAGGAACGACGACGACCCCACGATCGCCGATCGCTTCGAGTTGTTCATCGCCAGCCGGGAGATCGCGAACGGCTTCTCGGAACTGAATGACCCGGACGACCAGGCTGAGCGTTTCCGCCACCAGCTCGCCGAGAAGGAACGCGGAAGCGAGGAGGCCATGCACTTCGATCAGGATTACATCACCGCGCTCGAATATGGACTGCCGCCCACGGCCGGCGAAGGCATCGGCGTCGATCGGCTCGTGATGCTGTTGACGGATTCACCGTCGATTCGCGACGTGATCCTGTTCCCGCACATGCGTCCGCGGTATTAACAAGTTGATGCAAAAGTCCGTCAGACCGCCATGGACGGCGGGAATGCAGAAAATGTAGGAGCAATTTTCTGCCGGACTTTTGCATCTCGCGTCAAGCAAAGCAGAGCTTCGGCCTCGCTCCATTTATCAAGCACTGGCGTGCTTGATAAATGCTGCGTCCCATCCGACCGCCAGGGATGGCGGAAGTGCAGATTTCGCAGGAGCAGCAAATCTGCCCTCGGGCGCCGCACGCTGAAGCAAAACGGAGTTTTACTTCAACGTGTCGGCCTGTTACTTACCCGGTCGGTCCGCGTTGCGTGGACCGCGGCCGCGCCCCGGCATAGTTGCTGCAACTCATTGATAGTTAAGCCTTACAATGCGCAGCTCGAAATGTCCCGGTCATCGGCCCGAGCTGCGCGGCCACGTCTCTTCGGCGCGGCCAGAACTTCCCCGCGGAGCGCGGGTCGATTAACCTGATCCTGCGCCGGGTAGCAGATCAAGATTTTGAAGCCTGCCGAGCGCAGGTGGATTGCAAACAAACCACTTTAATCACGACCCGCGAGGGTCGATTCACGATTCATTCCCAACTCTGGAGGAACTCCTGATGTCGAAGAAGACGAACCTGAAACCGATCGCTGCCGCCATCGGCGCAACCTTTGCGGTGTCGCTGCTCAGCCCCGTCGTCGGCGCGGCGGCGAACCCGTTCAATATGAACGACCTGTCCGCCAGCGGCTACATGGTCGCCGGCCATGACGCCGAGGGCAAGTGCGGCGAAGGCATGGAGGAAGGCAAGGAGGAAGGCAAGGCTAAGGACGAAGGCGAAGGCAAATGCGGCGAGGACAAGGATACGAGTGCGGAAGGGAAGTGCGGCGAAGGCAAGTGCGGCGAGAAGCGCAAGGCGCACGAAGGCAAGTGTGGCGAAGGCAAGTGCGGCGAAGGCATGGACAAGTAAAACTGAAGCCGTGGCCAGGGCGGCACCTGGCCCTTTCGAACAGACGTTGAAAAATTACCCTGTACAAGGTGCAGGTTTGGGTCTGCGGCGAGCCTTCATCGGCTCGCTCGCAGATCGTGTTCCCCCTTCCGTCGATTTCATGGAAGTGGCGCCCGAGAACTGGATTGACATCGGCGGGAAATTCGGGCGCCGGTTCCGCGCGCTGGCGGAGCAGGTGCCGTTCGTCTGCCACGGACTGTCGCTCAATATCGGCGGACCGGCGCCGCTCGATGAGGCCTTCCTGCGGCGCGTGCGCCGGTTCCTCGATGCATTCTCCATCCGCTGCTACAGCGAACACCTGAGCTATTGCGCGGATGACGGCCACCTCTATGACCTGATGCCGATCCCGTTCACGGAGGATGCCGTCGATTACGTCGCCGAGCGCATCCTCCGCACCCAGGACATTACCGGCCGCCGGCTCGCCATCGAAAACGTGTCGTACTACGCGGCGCCGGGGCGCGAGATGGACGAGATCGATTTCATCAACGCGATTCTGGAGCGCGCGGATTGCGACCTGCTGCTGGACATCAACAACATCTACGTCAATTCCATCAACCACGGCTACGATGCGGAGCGGTTCCTGAAAGCCCTGCCCGCGGAGCGCATTGCCTACGCGCACATCGCCGGGCATTACGTCGAGGCGGCAGACCTGCGCATCGACACGCACGGCTCGAACGTGATCGACCCGGTCTGGAACCTGCTGGACACAGCCTACCGCCACTTCGGCGTGTTTCCGACCCTGCTCGAACGCGATTTCAACATTCCGCCGGTCGCGCGAATGCTCGAGGAAGTGGACGTGATCCGGCGGCTCCAGGCGAAATACGCACGCCCGGTCAGCGAGCGCCTCGCCGGTCACGGCTGACTTGAAGCCCTTCCAGAAGCGGCAATTCGAATTCACCGGCAACATCCGCGATCCGGATGGCGCGCCGGCGCCGCGGGACATCGAAGACCGGCGCATGGAGATCTACCGCGATCTCCTGTACAAGAACGTGCAAAGTTTCCTCGCCGGCTGTTTCCCGGTGCTGCGCAGGATCTGCTCCGACGAGCGCTGGCACTCGCTGGTCCGCGATTATTTCCGGAATCACCGCGCGCACACGCCGCTGTTTCCGAAAATGCCGCAGGAATTCCTGCACTACCTGGAGCACGAACGCGGGATCCAGCCCGGCGACTTTCCGTTCCTGCTGGAACTCGCCCATTACGAATGGGTGGAACTCGCGCTCTCCATCGACCCGCGCGAAATCGATCTCACGGGCATCGACGCGGACGGCGACCTGCTGGGCGGCATCCCGGTGTTGAGCCCGCTGGCCTGGCCGTTCGCCTACCGCTTCCCGGTGCACAGGATCAAACCGGACTTCCTGCCGGAGACAGCGCCGGACCAGCCTACCTATCTGGTCATCTACCGCGACCTCGAGGATCAGATCGGCTTCCTGGAATTGAATCCGGTCTCCGCGCGGCTGGTCGAGCTGATGCAGCAGGAGAGCGGCCGCACGGGACGGGAACTCATGCAGCAGATTGTCGTGGAGCTTCAGCATCCCGACCCCGCGGTCGTGATCCAGGGCGGGCTCGAAATCCTCGAGGCGTTGCGCGGAAAGAACGTCGTTCCCGGCGTGCGCGCCCGCTGATCGACGGGAAATCGAGCCATGCCGGACCAATGGCAGACGTTTGTGACGTATGCGCTGCAGTTCATGGCGGCGCTGTTCGTGTTCGTCATCGGCGTCGGGGCGCTCGCGGTGGTCGTCATGTACGTGGTCGACATCACGCAGACCGAGCATGCGGTGCGCCGCAACTATCCCGTCATCGGGCGCTTCCGGTACCTGTTCGAACACCTGGGAGAATTCTTCCGCCAGTACTTCTTCGCGATGGATCGCGAGGAACTGCCGTTCAATCGCGCGCAGCGATCCTGGTGTTACCGCGCCGCCAAGAACCTGGACAACACCGTGGCCTTCGGTTCCACGCGCGATCTGCGCCGGTCCGGCACGATCATGTTTGTCAACACGCCGTTTCCGACGCTCTCCGAGGACGCGGTGGACCCGATGCCCGTCACCATCGGGCCCCGTTGCAGGAAGCCGTACACGACCCCCTCCTTCTTCAATATTTCCGGCATGAGCTTCGGCGCGATTTCGAGGCCCGCGGTGCTGGCGCTGTCAAACGGCGCGCGCATGGCCGGCTGCTGGATGAACACGGGCGAAGGCGGTCTGTCCCCCTATCACCTCGAGGGCGGGGCGGACATCGTGTTCCAGATGGGAACGGCCAAGTACGGCGTGCGCGATCTCGACGGCAACCTGAGCGAAGAGAAGCTGCTGGAATTGTCAAGCCACGAGCAGGTCAGGATGATCGAAATCAAGCTCAGCCAGGGCGCAAAGCCGGGCAAGGGCGGCATCCTCCCGGCCGCAAAAGTGACGGAGGAGATTGCGAAGATCCGCGGCATCCAGGCGGGAGAGGACTCCATCAGTCCGAACCGGCACCTGGAAGTGAAATCGAATGCCGAGCTGCTCGACATGATCGAACGCGTCCGCGGAATCTCGGGCAAGCCGACCGGCCTCAAGGCCTGCATCGGCGCCCACCAGTGGCTGGACGAATTGTTCGCCGAGATCCGCGTCCGCGGCGTCCAGTGCGCGCCGGATTTCATGACCGTGGACAGCGCCGAAGGCGGCAGCGGAGCCGCGCCGATGCCTCTGATCGACGGCGTCGGACTGCCGCTCCGCGAGAGCCTGCCGCTGATCGTGGACAAGCTGGTTGAATACGGACTGCGTGACCGGATCAAGGTCGTTGCCTCCGGCAAACTCGTGACGCCGACCGACGTCGCCTGGGCATTGTGCGTCGGCGCCGACTTCGTCAACTCGGCGCGCGGTTTCATGTTCGCGCTGGGCTGCATCCAGGCGCTCCAGTGCAACAAGAATACCTGCCCCACGGGCGTCACCACGCACAATCCGCACCTGCAGCGCGGCCTGGTGCCGCAGGAAAAGGCGGTGCGCGTAATGCACTACCAGAAGAACATGACCAAGGAAGTCGGCGTCATCGCGCACTCCTGCGGCGTGCAGGAGCCGCGGCAGTTGCGGCGCCACCATGCGCGCATCGTCGCGGATCACGGGCTGTCCATCCCGCTCGACAAGCTGTTCCCGGAAGTCACATCCCGATTCGCCGCCTGAGGAACGATTCCCCTCTTCCGTTGCGGGAGTGGGACAAATCCGCCGTGACTGAAATATGTTGAGCATCGGCGCCATCCTCTTCTTTCTCCTGCTGCTGCTCGCCGGCTACGTTCTGGAGCCGCCGGCCGAACGGCTGCATGTCCCGCGCGGGGTCATGCTGGTCACGCTGGGCTTCGCAGCCTCCGAGTTGGTCACCCGCGAATTCATGCTCGACACCGGCATCCGGTGGGACAACTTCAATTTCCTCATCAGCAACATCTTTCTGCCGGCGCTGACGTTTCACGCGGCGCTGCGCCTGGACGCGCGCCGGATCTGGAACGACATCGTCCCGATTTTCCTCCTGGCGCTGCCGCTGATGCTGGCCGCGGTATTCATCATCGGTGCCCTGCTCTACCTGGGCGTGGGTCATCCCGAGGGGTTCCCCATCGTCATCGCCCTGTTGACCGCGGCCATGCTGAGCGCCGCGGATCCGGGCGCCGTGATCGGGCTGCTGCGCAGGCTCGGCGCGCCGGAACGGCTGCAGGTGCTGCTCGAAAGCGAAGCGCTGTTCAATGATGCGACCGCGGTCGTGATATTCATGGTCGCTTTGCAGATGACCCTGCCGGATGCGCCCTTCGAAGGCTTCGTCGGGGCATCCGTATCCTTCCTCACGATTGTCGCCGGCGGTATCGCGGTCGGGATTGTCTTTGGCGGAATACTGCTGTTCGTCCTCCGTTACAGCGGGCACGTCCACATTGGCGCGGTCGCCACCCTGGCCTGCGTATACGGCGCATTCCTGGTCGCCCAGTTCCAGTTTCATTTCTCCGGCGTCATGGCGGTCCTCGCGACTGGCCTCGCGCTCGCGGAATTCCGCCGCCGGCGCGGGCTATCAGGCGACTTCGTGGAATCGCTGTGGGAATTCGCCGCGCACGTCACTTCCGGACTGATCTTTCTCATCGCCGGCGTCACCATCACGCTGTCGATGTTCCGCGATGAGTGGCTGGCGATGCTCATCGGCATCGTGGCGCTCTTGCTTGCGCGGACGTTCATCGTGTTCGGCCTGCTGGGGCCGCTGGCACGCATGACCGAATCGCAGCGGGTCCCGCTGAACTACCAGGCGGCCATTGCCTGGACAGGCACGCCCGGCACCTTCGCCATGGCGTTGGCCCTGTCGCTGCCGGTGGAGCTGGAGGCGTGGTACACGGTCCAGTCGATCGTCTACGGCACGGTGCTGTTCGGTTTGTTCGTGCAGTCGAGCAGCCTGCCCTGGCTGCTGCGCCGGCTGAAACTCACGCACAAAACGAACCAGGGACAGACTTAACGCGGATTACTTATGAACGATTGAAACACGGGGTGGCCGGGTCCTGTCATCGGGTACTGCCGTCCGTGCTCGCTCCACCCATCCCCCAGCGGGGCCCTTCCGCTGCGCGCGGACGTCGGTACCCGATGCCACCCGTCCGCTTGTCGACTTGCCGTTCATGAATAATCCGGGTTAAGTCTGTTCCCTTTTTCGCTTCACCATTTTCTTCCTGCCGAGGATCTTCAGCCTGAGCGCGTTCAGCCGGATGAAGCCCTCCGCGTCCTTCTGGTTGTAGGCGCCGGCATCATCCTCGAAAGTGACGATGCTCGCGTCGAACAGGCTGTCGGTCGGCGACTTGCGGCCCGTGACCAGCGCGTTGCCCTTGAAGAGTTTCAGCCGCACGACGCCGTTCACCCGCTTCTGCGTCGCGTCGATCAGCGTCTGCAGGGCCTGCCGTTCCGGGCTCCACCAGTAGCCGTTGTAGATCAGACTGGCGTACCGCGGCATCAGGTCGTCCTTGAGATGGGCGACTTCGCGGTCCAGCGTGATGGATTCCATGGCGCGGTGCGCCTTCAGCAGGATCGTGCCGCCCGGCGTTTCGTAACAGCCGCGCGATTTCATGCCGACGTAACGGTTCTCCACGATGTCGGTGCGGCCGATGCCGTGTTTACCGCCGAGCACGTTCAGGGCTTTCAGCATCCCGCCTGGCGTGAGAGTCCTGCCGTTCAACGTCACGGCGTCGCCGCGCGCAAAGCCGATCTCGATGATCTCGGGGCGGTTCGGCGCCTTCTCGGGCGACACCGTGCGTCGCCACATCGACTCCTCGGGCGCGTACCAGGGATCTTCCAGGATCCCGCCCTCATAGGAGATGTGCAGCAGGTTGGCGTCCATCGAATACGGGGCCTGGCGGCCGCGTTTCTGCTCGATGGGGATCCCGTGTTTGCGGGCGTAGGCCAGCAGCGCTGCGCGCGAGCTCAGGTCCCACTCGCGCCACGGCGCGATGACCTTGATCTCCGGGTTCAGCGCGTAGGCGCCGAGTTCGAAGCGTACCTGGTCGTTGCCCTTGCCGGTCGCGCCGTGCGCCACGGCATCCGCCCCAGTTCTGCGCGCAATCTCCACCAGGTGCTTGGCGATCAACGGGCGGGCGATGGACGTCCCGAGCAGGTACTCGCCTTCATAGAGCGTGTTGGCCCGGAACATGGGGAAGACGAAGTCGCTGACGAATTCCTCGACCAGGTCCTCTATATGGATCTCCCTCACGCCGAGCTTCCTGGCCTTGGCGCGCGCGGGCTCCAGCTCCTCGCCCTGGCCGATATCGGCGGTAAAGGTCACGACCTCGCAGCCGTAGTTCTCTACCAGCCATTTCAGGATGACCGAGGTATCCAGTCCGCCGGAGTAGGCGAGCACCACCTTTTTGTATTTCTGCTTTTTCATTTCAATTCCGTTGCCGATCAGGAGAAGCGGCCGGCGCGCGCGCTCCGACCCCTGTGGCTAAAGGGCGTTCATTGTAATGGGTATGCGATGAAGTCGTCATTCCGGACCGCGCAGCAAACGTCCGGAATCCAGGCACGACGCGCAAGGCCGGCCCTCTTGGAGTTGAACGCGTATCAGGGCTGGATTCCGGATGCGGCCTGCGGCCGATCCGGAATGACGGGTCAGTGGGACGATTCCCCACCCTTCGGGCCCCAGAACACGACCCAGGTCGAGAAGTTCGCCGTGAAGTTTTCAAAGCGGTGCGGCACGCCGGCCGCGACGAACAGCGCATCCCCCGCCTTGCACCGCGTGCGTCGTTCGCGCTCCACGAATTCACCGCTGCCGGAATGGATGATGTAGATCTCATCCTGCTCGTGCGGCGTCTGCGGATCCTTGCCCCGCGGCGCGTAGAATTCCACGGACATGGAGCCATGGGCGAACGCCTGGGCAAAACGTTCGCCTTGCGGCCATTCCTTCGTAGTCGGGCCGGGCAATTTCGCCAGCAGTTCTTTCGCCGATGCCTTCATGGCTCGAAATGACGCCCCTTCATCCTGCGTCGCATTGTCGTCATTCCCTGGGCGCCGACAGCCTCCACATCCACAGGCTGAGTGCGCCCGCCACCACGAATGCCGCCGCGCTCATCCATCCGGGTACCGCGTAGCCCGCGATCACAATGTCGGCATGAACAACGAGGCGCAGCAGGTGCGCGAGACTGACCACCCCGAATATTGTCCCGGCGATCCGCAGCGCAATGACAGGCGTATTCACATTCATCACTTGCTCACCCCATCTACCTTGTGCGCCGTTTGAAAAACTGGACTTCGCGCTCGTGCTGCTCGGCCGCTGCGCGCGTGTTGAAAGTGCCGAGGTTGCGGCGCTTCCCGGTCTTCGGGTTGATCGACCGGGAGTAAAGACGGTATCCGCCCGACGGGAGTTTCCGGATCATCCGCGGCCCCTCCAGGCTGGAAACGGATTTCATCAATTATAGTCCGCGTGTCCGTACGGTTCTCCGTCCGCCCGGACACGAGCCGCCCGGCATCATGCCGGGGCGACCGGCCTCGGTCGGTACGCGAGCAGACCGGTCGCGGCGATCGCGGCAAACACGGCCCCGGCGAGGAACGTGGCCGCGGCGCCGAGCACGGTCCATAACACGCCCGCGACGACGCTCGCCAGCAGCAGCGCCCCGCCGCCGATCAGGTTGAAGATCCCGAAGGCCGTACCGCGCAGCTCCGCCGGCGCCGTATCCGCGATGAGCTTGGCGAGCAGTCCCTGCGTGAGGCCCATGTGCACGCCCCAGAACGCGGCCCCGATCAACGCGGGGTAGGGCGTCGTCGCGGCCGCCAAGACCAGATCGGCAATCACCAGCAGCGCCAGCCCGGCAAACAACAGCGCCCGGTGACTCATCCGATCGGCAAGCATGCCGGCCGGGTACGACACCAGCGTGTAGACGACATTCATCACGATCATCACGGCTGGCACCCAGGCCAGCGCGATGCCCACGTCCTGCGCGCGCAGCACGAGGAAGGCCTCGCTGAAGCGCGCGAGCGTGAACACCGCCCCGAGCAGCACGACGAACCAGTAGGTCGGTGGGAGTCGCCGCGCGCCGGAGAAGGTCAGGGGCTTGCGCGGCCCCTCCGCGTGCGGCGCCTGTTCCGGCTCACGCACCGCGAAAACGATCAGGCTGACGGAAATGAGCGCCGGCACCGTCGCGACCCAGAACACAGCGCGGATGTCGTCCGCGAGCAGGAGCATCAGCGAGACCGCGAGCAGCGGCCCGAAAAACGCGCCGGCGGAATCCAGCGACTGGCGCAAACCGTACGCCGCACCGCGCAGTTCCGGTGGTGTGATATCCGCGATCAGCGCATCGCGCGGCGCGCCGCGGATCCCCTTGCCGATCCGGTCCACGAAGCGCGCACCGAATACCCAGGCCACCGACCCGGCCAGCGGAAACACGGGCTTCGTGATCGCGGCCAGACCATAGCCGAGGATGAGAAGTGGTTTGCGCCTGCCCAGCCGATCGCTGATCACGCCGGAGAAAACCTTGATGATCGAAGCGGTCGCCTCCGCGACGCCCTCGATAATGCCGACTGCGACCATGCCCGCGCCCAGCACGGTAGTCAGGAATACCGGCAGCAGGCTGTGGATGAGCTCCGAGGACATGTCCATGAACAGCGAGGCGAAGCCCAGCGCCCAGACGCCGGCCGGCAGCGCGCGCACCGCGCCGCGATCAGGCAGGATTTGTTCAGTCTTTTCCGTCACGGCTGGATTTTCGCATTGCCGTCATTCCGGAAACGCCGCAGGCGTTGTCCGGAATCCAGCCCTGGCACGCCATGATCGGCGTTGACGCGGGCTTGATACCCGGACCGATCTGCTTGGGAAATCTGTAGAAACAGCATGCCAAATCAGATCAGGCAACGCTGATCTGAGACGTGCAATGCGTGCCGTGTCAACTTTCCAAACGTCGTGCGGCTACTTCGCGCCCGGCTGTGCAGGGGGCTTGGAAATTTCGCCCAGTTGTCGCAAGGCTTCCGCATCCTCGGGACTGACCGGCCCCGCGCTCTTGCAACGCGGATCGGTATGTTGCAGCGCTGCGATCATCGGGCGCGTGACGGGGATGGGATCGCAGCCGTGGTCCAGCTCGCAGACGAAGTCGAACTCCGGGCGCGCCTTGACGTGGCAGCCGAAGCAGTTGCCGCCGAAGCGGTTGTTCACCTGAGCGAATCCGCGCGTGCGAATCTTCGATCCTTCGGGGGAGACTTCCAGCTCGAAGAACTCCCAGTCTTTGGTCGCGGGGCTGAAGCCCGGTTTCTGCTTGATCATCACTTCGGTCGGAATCAGTTGAAGCACGGTCCCCGGAGGATACACGCCTCCGGTCGCCGAGTTGGCAACCGCCACGGTGCCGTCGAGATCGCCTAGCAGGTTGTCCACGAAGAAGTGCTTGACCTTCTTCATGTCGCTTATGCAGCCGAATGTGTCGTCGCCCACGGCAAGCTGCTTGCCGGCGGCGGCATCGTCCGCGCCGGCCCGGCTGGCGACACCGAATAGCAACAGCACTCCAGCCAGAAGCAATCCAGGGTTCAATTTGCGCATAAATTCTCCTCTGCCGTTCCGGCGCCTGGGGCGCACCGCATAATCATAGCAAGCCGCCTCGCCCGCGCCGAACTCATTCCTGACATGCGGGCGGACAGGCTCATTGATCATAGCTGGATCAGTCTGCAACTACCCGCCTGCACTGGAAATGTCCTCATTCCTTGTGCCTTGACAGTTGAGTGTGACAGCATCGTACGTCCACGCACCGATTAAGTGCGGCCCCTCAAGCCATAGTTATCTTCATGCTCGACATTGATCAGGTACAGTTGGTCGCGAACAATCTATCCGGCACCCTCACTCGGGACGCGAGGCCCATCTCATGAAAATCAAGAACGCAGTCGCACTGGTCACCGGCGCCAATCGGGGTTTGGGAAAGGCCTTCGCCGAGAAGCTGCTCGCAGGCGGCGCAAAAAAGGTCTACGCCGCGGCGCGCAATCCTTCCGCAATTACGATTGCGGGCGTTGCAGAGATCAAGCTGGACATCACCAAGCCCGAGGAGGTGGCGGCCGCGGCAAAGGCCTGTGGCGACGTGACCCTGCTGGTCAATAACGCCGGCATTGCACGGGGCTCAGGCTTTCTGGGCGAAAAGAGCATTGCGAACGCACGCGCCGAGATTGAGACGAATTACTTCGGCCCGCTCGCCATGAGCCGTGCATTCGCGCCGGTGCTGGCCGCCAACGGCGGGGGCGCGATCATCAACGTGCTGTCGGTGCTGAGCTGGATCAGTTTGCCGGGCGGCGGGACCTATTGCGCATCGAAATCCGCAGCCTGGTCCCTGACCAACGGCCTGCGCCTGGAACTCCGCGCCCAGGGAACACAAGTCGTTGCCCTGCACGTCGGGTTGATGGATACGGACATGGCCCGGGACATTCCCGGTGAAAAGTCGAATCCCCTGGACGTCGTGCGCCAGGTCCTCAAAGCACTCGAAGCGGGCAAAGAGGAAGTACTGGCCGACGAGACGACCCGCCAAGTCAAGAAGGGACTATCAGCCGAGCCCGGTGTGTATCTAGTCGCAGCCTCCGGATAAGCCTGAACGAACTTTCGAACGCACTAATGGAGACAAAGAAATGGCGACAAGCGTGTTAAGTACCGGCGGCGGCAAGGCCCTGATTGACCCCGCGGATGCCGTCTTCCTGATGCTCGATCACCAGTCGGGCCTGTTCCAGACGGTGAAGGACATCAGTGTTGCGGAATTGCGCACCAACACCACTGCGCTGGCCAGGACGGCCGCAGTTCTGAAAATTCCCATCATCACCACGGCCTCGGAACCGAACGGACCCAACGGTCCGCTCATGCCGGAGATCCACCAGGTTGCGCCGCATGCGGTCTTCGTGCGGCGCAAGGGTGAAGTCAGCGCTTGGGACAACGAGGAATTCGTGAAGGCGGTGCGGGCCACGGGCAGGACGACACTGATCATGGCGGGCGTGTGGACCAGCGTCTGCGTCATGTTTCCGGCTCTGGACGCCAAGGCGGCGGGCTTCACGGTGCACGCGGTGATCGATGCGTCGGGAGATCCCAGCGAGATGGTATCGAGGACCACGGTCGCGCGCTTCATCCAGGCGGGGGTCATCCCAACCACCACCAACGCGGTGATCTGCGAACTGTTCCGTACCTGGAACCGCCCGGAGGCCGCCGACTTCGGAAAACTCCTGATGGCCGTGGCGCCGAACTACGCCGCGCTCATGGAGTGCTATGTGAAGGCGCAGGACGTCATCAAGGAACAGAAGAAGTAAGTGCCCAAGGGCGGGGTGACATTATGATCGCCATTTGACGTTCTGATTACCGCGGACTCGCCGATCACGGCTGGTTCAACAGCCGCCACACCTTCTCCTTCGGCAGCTACCACGATCCGGAATTCATGGGCCATGGCCCGTTGCGCGTCATCAACGAGGACCGCGTCCAGCCGGGCCAGGGCTTCGCGCAGCACAGCCACCAGGGCATGGAGATCCTGTCTTGGGTGCTGGAAGGCGCGCTCCAGCACAGAGACAGCCTCGGCACCGGCGTGTTGATCCGCCCGGGCGAGATGCAGCGCATGACCGCCGGCAGCGGCATCACGCACTCCGAGTTCAACGCCTCCGACAAGGAACTCGTGCACTTCCTTCAGATCTGGATCATCCCGGCGCAAGTGGGATTACAGCCCGGATACGAGCAGAAAAGTTTCTCGAACGAGGTCAACAACAAGCTGCATCTCGTTGCGTCCGGCGATGCACGCGAAGGCTCGGTGCTCGTGCACCAGGACGCCGACGTCTACGTCGCCCGCCTCGCTTCCGGCACGGAACTCAGCTACCCCTTCAAGCCCGGCCGCCTGGGCTGGATCCAGATCGCCCGCGGCAGCATCAAGGTGGACGGTCAGGCGCTGGAGCGGGGCGACGGCGCGGCGCTCGATTGGCATAGAAGGCCAGCGCCCGCGGGTTCGACTCCCAGACGCCCTGCCGACCGGCCAGCTCGTCGCTCCAGCCAGGCCATCGGCAGATAGAGAAGGACGGCGGTGACTGTTACCTATGTCACCCGACTAAATGGTTACCTATCTCCCCGTCCGCTCAACCACGTTAATTCTGTCGCAAAACTACAATATCCGCTTTCGTCGAACCGATGATGTCCAACAGTTCTTGGGTTTCCTTTGCCGGCACCTTGTGTTTTGCGAGCACTTCCTTGAAAAGGATGACCATGCGATCCCACTCCCGCTCAGTTGTATTCAGATGAGCGTGAGACTCTTTCATCCCCCGACCGTGATACTGGCATGGTCCGCCAGTGGCTTGGCACACCATGGCGGTCACGTGGTACTTCAAGTACGGGGCTGGAACTTGTTTCCTCGCGGCATCGATCGCAGGATTTGCATTGAGGACAGCGTCGGGCACCAGGGCGTCGATGAAATCGCTCACCACGACGGAGATTGGCGCCAGACCACCCAACCGGTCGTACAGTGACTGTTGCTGTTGTTCTGCACCGTTCTGCGCCAGCGCCGCCTGGGATCCCGCGAGCAGAATGGCGACGAACCCAAGAGCGGCGCTGCGATTCAAGTTGTGTGTGTACATACTGTCCTCCTTTATGTTTGTGGGGAACGCCTTACCGATCCCCGATTGTATGACTGTACTATTGAGCCTTGCATAATTTGTGAACATTACTTCGTCATTCCGGAAGCCGCGCAGCGGCTATCCGGAATCCTGAGGTCAGCGGAAAGGCGCTGGATTCCGGGTCGCGGGTCCTGCGGACCCTTGCCCGGAATGACGGGTTGAAGTTCGCCAATTACGCAAGCCTCGATAACTGCCCCTCACGGATTAGTTAACTTTCGGAACTCACCGGTGCGGTGCAAATTCGATTCATGCTCCAAAAGCCTAAATTCAAATGTGACGTAGAAATCGGTCGCGCTGTTCAGTCAACGCCCGCTGCCCGCATGGAAATGATAGTCCCGCTGCGGTCGTGTCTTTCATGCCTCAAATCGGTGACAGCGTACTAACGGTCCAGTAATCGACGGAAGCCTTCCAGGACGGCGGCCGCTTCCTCGACATGCAGCCAGTGGCCGGCGTTCTTGATGATGTGGAGTTCAGCGCCGGGGAAGTAGCGGCGGATGACCGGCTCGTGCGCGGGCGTCAGGTATTCGGCCCGGCCCCCGGAGACGAACAGGGATGGGCCAGTGTACGTGGTTCCGGCGTCCACTTCGGGGAATCCGGCGATCTCGGGCAGGTTGTCACCGATGGCCTGGAGGTTGATGCGCCAGCGGAATGCGCCCTGGTCGCGGACGAGGTTTTGCAAAAGGAATTGGCGCACGAGGTCATTCTCGATCACGGTGGCGAGGTGTTGTTCAGCCTCCTTGCGCGAGGCGATCCGATCTAACGGCATGGTTTGCATTACGTCCAGGTAGCGGGCGAAGCCGGAGTCGTACGGTACCGGCGCGATGTCGAGGACCATCATGCGCCTGATGCGATCCGGGTGATGCAACGCCGCGGTCATCGCGACCTTGCCGCCCATGCTGTGGCCGGCGAGGGTGAACTGTTCTAGGTGGAGTTGATTGGCGAGTTGAATCACGTCTTCCGCCATTTCCGGATAGCTCATCGTGGTGGCATGCCCGCTGTTGCCGTGGTTGCGCAGGTCGACCGCGATGACCTGAACGAATTCCGACAGAGGCTTCGCAATGGACAGCCAGTTGCGCTTTGAGCCGAAGAGGCCGTGGAGGATAAGGAGGGGATCGCCCTGGCCAAGGTTTTCGTAAGCGAGAGGTATGGGCATGGGTGGGGGCCGGGGAATCAAGAATGTCGAATATAGAATATAGGGAAAGAATCAAATTCACGGTCTATTGAGGGATTGACAACATCACCTGACCGGATATGGTATCATACATACCTGTATGGTAGCGTGAATGGGTGCAATTTGAATGGGACGCCACAAAGGAGAAGGAGAATCTCCGCAAACATGGCATCAGCTTTGCTGCGGCCGTGGAATGTTTTTTCGATCCAAATGGTTTTGCGCTTTCCGACAGGCTCCACTCGACAGTCGAGAAGCGATTTTACTGGGTCGGCAAGTCCCGTGCTGGTCGTGTGCTGACCACGCGTTATGTGAAGAGAGAACAAGCAATTCGGGTTATTGGCGTTGCTGAATGGCGCAAGTTCCGGGAGATGTATTATGAAAGAGCCAAGTCTTAGAAATCTGAAGCTTGACCCGGCCGAGACCCGACGTATCCGCAAGTCGGTGGCCCGGAACAAGTTGGTCAAGATTACGATCAACCTGGATGCGGAAAGCCTTGCTCTTCTCAAGGAGGAGGCAAGCGCAACCGGTGTTCCGTATCAGCGGCTGCTCAACCGGATCCTGCGCGACGGGCTGACAAGCCGCGAGTCTGCGGAGGTCCGGCTGACGAGGCTGGAGCGCGAAATGGCATCGATAAAGAAGAAGGTTGCGGCTTGATCTACGGTAGAAAGCCGACGGCATTGTGACGCATGGGGCACGAGGGCTGGATTCCGGACGCTCACTTCGTGAGGTCCGGAATGACGGCAATGCGATAGCCCGCCGCTGACAGTTCACTTTCGTCCAGGCAACTTCTCTTCGCGGAGGAATTCGCGGGGCCAGATGTTGAGGTAGAGGATGTCTTCGTCGATGCCGTTCATGGAGTCGTACTTCTTAAAGTCTACTTTTGCTACCCAGTTGAAATCGGTGTGCTCATCATTTAGGCGGATTTCACCACCGAGGTAGCGGTAGTGAAATAGGTGGATCTCATAGAGACCACCGTAAAAGGTGTCGCGAACGGGACCAAAGGGCTTTACCAGTTCAACCTTAGGTTCGCTTCCGAGTTCCTCATGCAGTTCTCGCAAGGAACATTCCTCCGGTGATTCCCTCGCTTCTATGTGACCGCTGGGAAAACCCCACTTGCCCGGGCCCCAGGTCGTCTTCGTATATCGATGCAACAGCAGCAGGCGATTGTCTGCGTCTTCAATGACATTGATGGAAAAGCGAGCTTTGGGGGGAGTGTTGATCGTCATGTTATCTCTCCCTCTCCCCGCCCTCTCCCGCGCAAGGGGAGAGGGATCATTCACAACAGAATGTGGCGGATGTCGGTGAGGATGGTGCTGAGGTAGCGCGTAAACTCGGCGCCATCCACGCCGTCGATGACGCGGTGATCGTAGGACAGCGCGAACGGCAGGATCAGCCGCGGTTCGAACTTGCCGTTCAGGTAGACCGGTTTCATCACCGAGCGCGAAACGCCGAGGATCGCGACTTCCGGCGCGTTGATGATCGGCGTGAAGCCGGTGCCGCCGACGTGGCCGAGGCTGGAGATGGTGAAGCAGCCGCCCTGGATCTCCGGCGGCTTGATCTTTTTCTCTCGTGCCTTCTCGGCAAGTTCCGTGAGTTCGCGCGCCAGTTCGAATAGCCCTTTCTGATCCGCGTCGCGGATCACCGGCACCACCAGCCCCTGGTCGGTATTCACCGCGAAGCCGATGTGGAAGTAATTCTTGTAGACCATCGATTCGCCGTCCGGGGCGAGCGAGGCGTTGAATTCCGGGAACTTGCGCAGCGCCACCACCGCGGCCTTGATCAGGAAGGTCAGCAGCGTGAGCTTCAGGCCCTGCGTCGAAGCTTCCTCCAGCTTCGACTTGCGGAACGCCTCGAGCTCGGTGATGTCGGCCTCGTCGAACTGCGTGACGTGCGGGATATTGATCCAGCTCCGGTGCAGGCTCTGTGCGCCCAGACGCTTGAGCCGCGACAGCGGCTTGCTCTCCACCGGCCCAAACTTGGAGAAATCCACCGGGGGGATCTCCGGCAGTCCCGCGCCGCTGCCCTTGCCGAACACGCGGTTGTCCGACATCACCGCCTTGGTGAAGGCCTTCACGTCCTCCTGGAGGATGCGGCCCTTGCGGCCGGAGCCGCGCACGAGACCGAGATCGACGCCCAGTTCGCGGGAGAATTTCCGTACCGAGGGGCTGGCATAAGCGCGCGCCGACATGCTGGAGCCTACCGTTTGAGTGCTGGTAGGAGTGACGGGTGCGGGTCGTTGGCCGGCTTCCAGTTGTGGTGCCGGTGCCGCGGCGTACGGCGGCGGCTCCTGTGATTTGACCTTCGTGGGTTCGCGTGCAGGTTCGGACGCCTTTGCCGCAGCCGGTGCCTTGGCGGTTCCCGCCTTTTCTTCAAGCATCACGATAGGCGTGCCTTCGTTCACCTTGTCGCCGACCTTGACCAGCAGCTTGCGCACGACGCCGGCGGCGGGCGAGGGGATCTCCATGGAGGCCTTGTCGCTCTCTATGGAGATGAGTGGTGACTCCAACTGCACTTCGTCGCCGGGCTTGACCGCGATGTCGATGACCTCCACGTCGTGGAAGTCGCCGATGTTGGGGACCTTGATTTCGCGTTCCATCGAAATCCTAGACGGTCACAGGATTCGGCTTGTCCGGATCGATGCCGTATTTCTTGATGGCTTCGGTTACTTTCGATGCCGGTACCTGGCCTTCATCCGCCAAGGCCTTGAGCGCGGCGACGGCGACGTAGTGGCGGTTGACCTCGAAGAACTCGCGCAGCTTGGCGCGCGTGTCGCTGCGGCCAAAGCCGTCGGTGCCGAGCGTGATGAAAGGCGCCGGCATCACCGCGCGGATCTGTTCTGCATAAATCTTCATGTAATCGGTCGCGGCGACCACCGGCCCGGCGTGCCCCTTGAGGCGGCGTTCGACGTAACTCTGCCGCGGCTTCTCTTCCGGGTGCAGCAGGTTCCAGCGCTGAGCGTCGATGGCGTCGCGCCGCAATTCGTTGAAGCTGGTCACGCTCCAGACATCGGCATCGATGCCGAAGTCCTGGCCGAGCAGGTCCGCTGCCGCGATGACTTCGCGCAGGATGGTGCCCGAGCCCATGAGCTGCACGCGCAGTTTCTTCTTCCCGCCTTTGTGCAGCAGGTACATGCCGCGGAGGATGCCTTCCTCCGCGCCTTCGGGCATCGCCGGATGCTCGTAGTTCTCGTTCATGACGGTGATGTAGTAATAGACGTCCTCTTCTTTCGCGAACATCCGTTTCAGTCCGTCGTGGATGATCACGGCGAGCTCATAGGCGAAGGTCGGGTCGTAGGACACGCAGTTCGGGATGGTGGAGGCGAGGATGTGGCTGTGGCCGTCCTGGTGCTGCAATCCCTCGCCGTTCAGTGTCGTGCGCCCCGCGGTGCCGCCCATGAGGAAACCGCGCGAACGGATGTCGCCGGCGGCCCAGGCCAGATCGCCGATGCGCTGGAAGCCGAACATGGAATAGAAGATGTAGAACGGTACCATCTGAATGCGGTGGTACTTGTAGGCCGTGGCGGCGGCGATCCAGGAGGAGAACGCGCCGGCCTCGTTGATGCCTTCTTCCAGGATCTGTCCGGCGCGGTCCTCGCGGTAGTACATCACCTGGTCCGCGTCCACCGGTTCGTAGAGCTGTCCCTCGGATGAATAGATGCCGAGCTGGCGGAACAGTCCTTCCATGCCGAAGGTGCGCGCTTCGTCCGGGATGATCGGCACGATGTGCTTGCCGAGCCCCTTGTCCTTGAGGAGCGCGTTCAGGATGCGCACGAAGGCCATGGTGGTCGAGATCTCGCGGCCCTCGCTGCCCTTGAGCAGCTTGTCGTGGATGGACACCTCAGGCACGGTGAGCGGCGCCGCGTGCGGCCACTTCTCCAGCAGGAAGCCGCCGAGCTCCTGCCGGCGCTCTTTCATGTACTTGATCTCGGGGCTGTCCTCCGGCGGCCGGTAGAACGGCGCCTCCGCGATCTTGTCGTCCGGGATCGGGATGTTGAAGCGATCGCGGAACTGGCGCAGCGCATCCTCGTGCATTTTCTTCTGCTGGTGCGTGATGTTCTGTCCTTCGCCGGCGAGTCCCATGCCGTAGCCCTTCACGGTTTTCGCGAGGATCACGGTGGGCTGGCCCTGGTGCTTCACGGCCGCGGCGTAGGCGGCATAGACCTTGTGGGGGTCGTGACCGCCGCGGTTCAGACGCCATACGTCGGCGTCCGACATATTGGCGACCATGGCTTTCAGTTCGGGGTACTTGCCGAAGAACTTCTCGCGCACGTAGGCGCCGTCGTTCGCCTTGAAGGCCTGGTACTCGCCGTCCACGCACTCTTCCATGCGCTTCTGCAGCAGGCCGTGCGTGTCGCGCGCGATCAGCGGGTCCCAGTACGATCCCCAGATCACCTTGATGACGTTCCATCCGGCGCCGCGGAACGCCGCTTCCAGCTCCTGGATGATCTTGCTGTTGCCGCGCACCGGGCCGTCGAGCCGCTGGAGGTTGCAGTTGATGACGAAGATCAGGTTGTCGAGCTTCTCGCGCGCGGCGAGATCGATCGCGCCCATGGTCTCCGGCTCGTCCGTTTCGCCGTCGCCGATGAAGCACCACACCTTGCGATCGCTCGGCTTGACGATGCCGCGGCCCTCGAGATATCGCAGGAAGCGCGCCTGGTAGATGGCCATGAGGGGCCCCAGTCCCATGGACACGGTCGGGAACTGCCAGTAATCGGGCATCAGCCAGGGATGCGGATAGGAGGACAATCCCTTGCCGTCCACCTCACGCCGGAAGTTGTGCAGTTGTTCCTCGCTGATGCGTCCGGACAGGAACGCGCGCGCGTAGATGCCGGGGGACGAGTGGCCCTGGATGAAGACCAGGTCGCCGTGCTGTTCCTCGGTCGCGCCGCGGAAGAAGTGGTTGAAGCCGACGTCGTACAAGGTCGCGGAGGACTGGAAGCTGGCGATGTGCCCGCCGACGTCGCCTTCCATGCGGTTCGCCTGCACCACCATCGCCATCGCGTTCCAGCGCACCAGCGATCGGATGCGCCATTCCATTCCCGGATCGCCGGGCGAACGTTCCTCGCGCGACGGCGGGATGGTGTTCAGGTAGGCGGTATTCGCGGAATAGGGCAGGTAGGCGCCGGTCTTGCGCGCGCGCGCCACCAGTTGTTCGAGCAGGAAATGCCCGCGCTCGATGCCTTCGCGGTCCATGACCGCATCCAGCGACTCCAGCCACTCCTGCGTTTCCTGCGGATCGACGTCTATTGGTTTTTCTGCCATTCTGGTTCTCAACTATAACAAGTAACTACCCATGCAAGGTATTGCTTTGAAACTGCGGCAGCACGCCGGATGGCCGGCTGAAACCGACGTGGAAAAGTACGCGGACTGGGTCGTGATCCTCCCCTTCGAAGCCCGGCGCGGTGTCCGCTTTCCCTCCGCGGATCTCCTTTATCAACGTCGCGCGCGGCTCGGCCGCAAGGAGCCGGATACGGAACCCTTCATCACGGAACTGCCGAATGAGAATGGCACGCGGGTCGCCTTCGCCTCCATCAAGCCGCGCCTGGGACAGTTCGAGCTGCTTACGCTCGCGCGCAAGCTGGTCGCCGTTCCGGTGCGCAACAAGGCGGAGAAATTCGCCGTGGCGGTAGCGGGATTCCCGGCGCGCGAATGCGAACGCATCGCGGAAGCCGTTATCGCGGCTGCCTACGCCGCCGCCGCGCAAATGCCGAGCTTCAAGAGCAAAGGTGACGACAAGCCGCGCCTCCGCGCGGTGGAATTGTTCGGCGTGCGCGCGCCACATGGTTTCGGGCGCACCGCGGCCGAAGCGGAAGGTAATGCCATTGCGCGGCAACTGAGCCTGTTGCCTTCGAACATGCTGACCCCCGCGGATTATCTGAAGGCGATCCGCAGGATCGCGCGCGAGAATCACTGGAAACTCGAATTCCACGACATGAAATCGCTCGCGCACATGAAGGCGGGAGCGTTTCTCGCGGTGGCGCAGGGCAGCCCGACCGCGGATGCCGGCATCGTCCGTCTGCGTTACCAGCCGCGCGGCGGCGGGCAACGCGGCGCCGCGAAAGTGGCGCTGGTCGGCAAGGGGATCTGCTTCGACACCGGCGGGGTGAACCTCAAGACCGCGCGCACCATGTACAACATGCACCAGGACATGCAGGGCAGCGCGGTCGCGCTCGGCACGCTGCTCGCGCTGACCAAGCTGAATTATCGTCATCCCGCTGAAGCCTGGCTCGCGCTCGCCATGAACCATATCGGCCCGAAATCCTACAAGCCGAATGACGTCATTGCAGCGTGTGACGGCACGACCATCGAAGTCATCGACACCGATGCCGAAGGACGGATGGTGCTCGCCGACACGCTGGCGTTGGCGTCGAGGGGAAAGCCGGGGCTCATCATCGACTTCGCGACGCTGACCGGCGCCTGTGTCCATGCACTCGGCCGCGCCTACAGCGGCATCTTCACGAACCGCGAGGACCTCGTGCCCAGGCTGGTCCGCAACGGACGCACGAGCGGCGAGCGGGTCTGGCCCTTCCCCATGGACGCGGATTACGACGAGGCCCTGCGCAGCGACATTGCGGACGTGAAGCAGTGCTCGACCGAGAGCGGCACGGACCAGATCCTCGCCGCGCGCTTTCTGCAACGCTTCGTGAAGAACGACGTGCCGTGGGTGCACATCGATCTGTCCGCGGCCCGCAGCAAGAACGGGCTGGCGCACATCCCGACCGAAACGACCGGGTTCGGGGTGCGGTACGCGGTGAGTCTGTTGCTGGATGGGCTGGCCGATAGTTAATACGCATCGAGCCAAGCTAAATAATCAATTTCAGCAATCCTTCCCGCTCCCCTAAGGTGGCGTCATCCCGGCCCTGCCGGATCCACCCATCAGACAGAGGAGCGAGAACCATGGCAGTCAACAGGGAAGGTCAGCGCGTGCCGCAGGTGACCTTCAAATTGCGCAAGGACCACGAGTGGGTCCACGTAAGCAGCGATCAGATCTTCTCCGGCAGGACCGTGGCGGTCTTTTCGCTGCCGGGCGCCTTCACGCCGACCTGCTCGTCGGCGCATGTGCCGCGCTACAACGAGCTGGCGCCGCTGTTCAAAAGGAACGGCGTGGACGCCATCGTCTGCATCTCGGTCAACGACGCGTTCGTCATGAACGAATGGCAGCGCGATCAGAACGCGGACTACGTCCAGTTCATCCCGGACGGCAGCGGCGAGTTCACGCGCGGCATGGGCATGCTGGTCAACAAGGATGATCTGGGCTTCGGCGAGCGTTCGTGGCGCTATTCGATGCTGGTGAAGGACGGCGTCATCGAGAAGATGTTCGTGGAGCCGAACAAGCCGGGCGATCCGTACGAGGTTTCGGACGCGGACACCATGCTCGATTTCATCAATCCCAATGCCGGCCGGCCGCTGGATGTCACGCTCTTCACGCGCGAAGGCTGTCCGTTCTGCCGCCGGGCCAAGGGCCTGCTGCACGATCGGGACATCGGCTTCGATGAGATCCTGCTGGACGGCGAGGTGACGCGGCGGTCGCTGCGCGCGGTTGCCGGCGCGGAAACCGTGCCCCAGGTGTTCATCAACGGCCGGCACATCGGCGGGACGGAAGCCCTCGAACGCTGGCTTGACGAACGCAAGGCGGCTTGAGTAATGAAGGAGCCGGAGCCGCGGCCCGCATTGAATAAAAAAAGCCGTCGCGGCGGGGGAGGGGGAACCGCGACGGCGACCTCGGGGGAGGTCAAGGGGAGAAAAGCAGTTCGGCTCTGCGCCGGGGCCTTACTCCGAAAGGCAGATCTGGTTGTCCGGCAGGAGGGCCTCGATCAGCACGATCCGTGTGTACTTCTCCTGGAACCATGACTCGACGCCATCGTGGATCTCGGCGCTGAGATCGCGCTGCAGCCACGATTGCAGGGAGGCGGGCAGATCCCGCTCCAGCCAAGTTTGCAGCCGGGCGGACCATGGATTCGCCCGCGAATCGGCCGACACCGCCTGCGCCGCCGCCAGGGCGGCGCCCAGCAGGGCGATCTTCATAAGCGTTTTCATGATCGTTCTCCTTTGTTCCGGTCCTGTGTCAGTTTTCTAAGCAAATGCGAGCGCAAAAAATTTTGCCAGCGACAGCCATCGCTGCTGCTCGCGACGCGCACCCGCTGCCCGGGCGCCGCCGCGAGTTTCCGCTCGTTCCCCCGCATGATGCGCGACATAGGTTACAATTTAGTTAACTGACTAAGTATTCCGCAAAAATTTTTTGTTGCCGCCGTATTATGTGATCTTCCTCTGCACCGGCACGTCGTTCAGCCCGTCAATCCACTCGCACAGGGCGTTCATATGCCGGCGGATGCACTTCGGGTCGTGCAGGGCGTGCCCCAGCAGCATCGCTCCCTGCAATCGAGCGACAAATTCAAAACCCATCCTGTTCGGATCCGCGTATCCGAGGGCTTTGAATTGATCGCTCGCCCAATCGATCATGACACGCATGCATTCATCGGCGGAGTCAGCCAATGACGAGTGGTTCTTGTCCAGCTCCTGGCACAGGCTCGCATTGGGACAACCTTTTTCCGCCACTTCATCGCTGCCTCTGCTTACGTATTTCACCAGTTTTTTCAACGCCGCTTTCGGGTCGACCTGCTTGCAACACAAATCCAGGGTGCCCGTCAGTTTCTTCTTCCGTTCCTGGATGACCGCCTCGCCAATCTCTTCCTTCGTCTTGAAGTAGTAGTAAACATTTCCCAGGGGTACGCCCGATTTCTTCGCGATGTCGGCCAGCGTCGTGCGATGGAAGCCCTGCTGGTGGATCAGGCCTTTGGCTGCTTCGATCAGGCGCTCGCGCTTATCGCTGGTTTTCGGCATGGCGGCCCGTAGTTAGTTGGATAACTAACATCATACCGCCTCCGGCGGGCAATGCAAGCCCCGCGCAGAGGGGTTATTCCAGGCGCTGGAACTGTCGCCACAACAGGGCGCCGCCCCAGATCAGGGCGAGGATCACCAGCAGCGTGCCGGCGCCGTCCGCAAGGCTGGCGTACTGGCGGTGGCGTTCCAGCACGTCGAATTCCCCGAGGATATTGTTCCAGTCGTGGTTGCCGGGCGCGTCCGCCCCGGTATGGCCGCCGAGCAGGACCAGTTTCTGTTCCAGGGCGTCATCTATATACGGAGCGCAGTCCATGAAGCTCTGTCCCAGCCACCACAGGCCGACCGCCGCTCCGAACGGGTTGCGGTTCCTGAAAAGGAACACCCCCATGACGACCCCGGGCATGATTAATTGGCCGAGCGTCCCGCCGAGGATGGTCATGAACCAGCCGAGCGGCCGGAAGAGAATGTGGCCGGCTTCGTGGAAAACCAGGTTGACGTTGTGCATCCAGGCATTCCCGATCGCCCAGGGGTTCTCCACGAAATCCATCGCGATGAAGCGCCAGCCCCAGTAGATCAGTCCGACCCATACCACCACGCGGCCCCAGAAGATGAGGGGGTTGACGCGCCCCTCCACCTGCATGAGCAGTCCGGGCACGCTCGCCCACCATCCGGCCTCGGAGGAAGACCGCGCGGGCGCTGACGTGCGCACGCCCGCCGCCGAACCCAGTTTATTCTTCAGCCACTTCGCATAGACAATGCCGCAGGCCGGGCACGAATCTTCCGCTCCGCCGTCGCCGCGCTGGTGGCCGCATTTGGGGCAGGTGGAGTACATGGTGAAGTAGGCAGCTTACCTGCCATCTACTGTATTCTGCCTACGGAATTTTATGGTGCGCCACAAGTCAATAAGGAAGCCGGCGCGCCCCCGGGGAAGTTGTTCATCTTTCGAGGAAGACGCATGTCTGTCAGAACGGAAATCCAGCATCTACAGAATTTCGTCAGCACGCGCATCATCGGCCAGAAGGTTCTGGTCAACCGCCTGCTGATCGCGCTGCTCGCGGACGGTCACCTGCTGGTCGAGGGCGCCCCGGGACTCGCCAAGACCCGCGCCATCAAGGTGCTCGGCGAGGGTATCGAGGGCGATTTTCACCGCGTGCAGTTCACGCCTGACCTGCTGCCCGCCGATCTGACCGGCACCGAGATCTACCGGCCGCAGGACGGCAGCTTCCGTTTCCAGCAGGGTCCGCTTTTCCATAACCTGGTGCTGGCGGATGAGATCAACCGCGCCCCGGCCAAGGTGCAGTCGGCGCTGCTCGAAGCGATGGCCGAGCGCCAGATCACCGTCGGGCGCGAGACTTACAAGCTGCCGGAAATGTTCCTCGTGATGGCGACACAGAACCCGATCGAGCAGGAGGGCACCTACCCGCTGCCCGAGGCGCAACTGGACCGTTTCCTCCTGCACGTGCGCATTACCTACCCCCAGGGCCAGGAGGAAAAAGCCATCCTTGCGCTGGCGCGGACCGAGGCGCACCGCGATGCCGCGAATCCCGGAACGGGCGCGCGGCGCGTCAGCCAGGCGACGATCTTCGCGGCACGCGAGGAAGTGCTCGATATCCACATGGCGCCGCAACTTGAGGAATACCTGATCCAACTCGTGCTCGCGACGCGCTCGCCGGGCGCCTACGGCAAGGAACTGGCGCAATGGGTGCAGTACGGCGGGAGTCCGCGTGCAACGATTTATCTCGATCGCTGCGCGCGTGCGCATGCCTGGCTCAACGGACGCGATTTCGTCGGCCCGGAGGACATCCAGGCCCTCGCTCCGGATATCCTGCGCCACCGGCTGATCCTCAATTACGAGGCCGAGGCGGAAGGGATCACGCCCGATACCGTGATCGGGGAGCTGATCGCCCGCATCGCCGTGCCGTGAACGTCCGGGCGCAGCAGGTCAACGAGGCCGTGCAGATCAGCGTTCCGGCGCTGGTGCGCCTGAACCGGCATGGGGCCAGCGTGCCGCTGCGTGCCGGCCGCATCGCGGCCCGGCAGTCCGGCGATTACCAGTCCCCGTTCAAGGGGCGAGGGATGGAGTTCGACGAGTCGCGCCCGTACCAGCCGGGCGACGACATCCGCAACATCGACTGGCGCGTCACCGCGCGCACCGGCCGGCCGCATACCAAGATGTTCCGCGAGGAGCGCGAGCGCCCGGTGTTCCTGTGGGTGGATTTCCGCGGGCCGATGTTCTTTGCCACGCGCGGCTGCTACAAGTCCGTGCTGGCGGCGCAGCTGGCCAGCCTGCTCGCGTGGAGCGCCGCGCAGCAGGGCGATCGCGTCGGCGCGGTGATTTTCTCGGAGGACGAGCACCACGAGATCAAGCCACAGCGCGGCAAGGCGGCGGTGCTCCAGTTCATCCGCCGCATGGTGGAACATCCGGCGTGGCGCGGCGATCGGGAACCCAAAGGCAACGGCGATTCCGGCGGGCGCGCCCTGGCGCGGCTGCGGCGGGTGGCGCGTCCCGGCAGCCTCGTCTTTCTGTTGAGCGATTTTCGCGATCTGGATGAGCGGGCCGAATCGCAGCTCGTGCGCCTCGGGCGCAGCACCGATCTGGTCATGGTCATGCTGCACGATCCGCTGGAGCGCGATCTGCCGCCGCCTGGCCAGTATCCGCTGAGCAACGGCCGCGACGAGTTTTTGCTGGATACCTTCAACACGGCCGTAGTCGGGCGCTACCGCGAGCGCTTTGTCGAGCGCAGCGGACGGCTGGAGCTGCTCGCGCGCCGCAATGGCATGCATTTCATCCTGTGCGGCACGCACGAAGATCCGCTGGCGGTGTTGCAGGCCGGCCTGAACGTTCCCCGCGGCCGATGATGGACCCGCAGACACTGCCCTTGCGGGATATTCATTTTCCGCCGGATCCATCCTGGTGGCCGCCGGCCCCCGGCTGGTGGGTGCTGGCCGGGTGCGCTTTGTGCGCATTGGTTTTCTGGATCTGGCGGCGGCGCCGTGCGCGCCTTTCGGCGATCGATTATGCCCGTCGCGAACTGGACGCCCTGCGGGAACGCGCGGTACATGAGGAAGCGCCGGCGCTGCTGCGTGAGCTGTCCATATTACTGCGCCGGGTTGCGGTCAGCCGCTTTGCGCGCCGCGAGATCGCCGGGGTGACGGGCATCGCATGGCTCGAATTCCTGGACCGGCCACTGGCCGGCCGCCCATTCTCCACGGGCGCTGGACGCATTCTTCTCGATGGACCCTATCGGCGGAACGTGCCGAACATCGAACTCGCGCCGCTGTTCGATCTCTGCCGACACTGGATCGCCGCACTATGATCCATTTCGAATGGCCCTGGCTGGCCGTGCTGCTGCCGCTGCCGTGGCTTGCGAGGCTCGTGCTGCAACCGGCGCTGCGTCCCCGCGATGCGGCGCTGCGCGTCCCGTTCCTGCGCGACTTCATCGAGGCGCAGGCCGGGCCGGAATCGACGCAACGGCGGCCGGGCTGGCTGCTGCTGCTCGCCGCGCTTGCCTGGATATTGCTGGTCGGCGCCAGCATGCGTCCGGAGTGGTTGGGCGATCTGGTCGATATCCCGGTAAGCGGCCGCGATCTCATGCTGGCCGTGGACCTGTCGGGCAGCATGCAGGAGGAGGATTTCGTCCTCGGCGGCCGGCAGGTGGATCGTCTGACCGCGACGAAGCGCGTGGCTGGCGAGTTCATCGAACGCCGCGTGGGCGATCGCATCGGCCTCATTCTGTTCGGCGAGCAGGCCTACCTTCAGGCGCCGCTGACTTTCGATCGCGACACGGTGCGCACGTTTCTGGACGAGTCCGCCATCGGTCTCGCCGGGAAGGCCACGGCGATCGGGGACGCCATCGGGCTTGCGGTCAAACGGTTGCGTGGCCGCGACCAGGAGAACCGCGTGCTGATCCTGCTTACCGACGGCGCCAACACGGCCGGCGTGGTCGAGCCGCTGGAGGCCGCCGAACTCGCCGCGGGCGACGGGCTGCGGATCCACACCATCGGCGTCGGCGCGGACGAGATGGTGGTGCGCGATTTTTTCGGTTTCCGCAACGTGAATCCTTCCGCGGAGCTCGACGAGGAGGCGCTCAAGGCCATCGCCGCAAAGACCGGCGGCCGGTACTTCCGCGCCCGCGACACGAATGAGCTGGAGGAGATCTACCGCCTGCTCGACGAGCTCGAGCCCGTGGCCGGCGATCCCAGGCGTTTCCGTCCGCGCAGCGCCCTGTTCCACGTACCGCTGGCCCTCGCGTTGCTGCTTTCGGCCTTGTTGTTGTCTTTCAAGATCAGTGCGCGCATCCCGTGATTGACTGGAGCCAGTTTCATTTTCTGCGTCCGGCGTGGTTTCTCGCGCTCGTGCCGCTCGCGGCGCTGCTGTGGCTCCTGTTCCGGCGCCGCTCCGGCAGCCGCTGGGAGGCCGTCTGCGATCCGGTACTGCTGCCCTTCATCCTGCTCGGTTCCGAGGCGCGTCCACGACGGTTCGCATGGCTCGGTCTGGTGGCCGGCGGCCTGCTCGCCATCGCGGCGCTCGCCGGTCCGACCTGGAGCCGGCTGCCGCAGCCGGTCTTCAGTCCGCAGAGCGCACTTGGGATCGCGCTCGACCTGTCGCGCTCGATGGATGCCAACGACATCAGTCCCTCGCGCCTTGCGAGGGCGCGTTTCAAGATCGCCGATCTGCTGCGCCAGCGGCAGGAAGGGCAGACGGCGCTGCTGGTTTACGCCGGCGATGCCTTCACGGTCGCGCCGCTGACGGACGACGGCGCCACGATCCTGTCGCAGTTGCCGGCCGTGACCACGGATATCATGCCGGCACAGGGCAGCCGCGCGGACCTTGCCCTCGAACGCGCGGGCGAGTTGCTGCGCCAGGCGGGCCGGAGCCACGGGGACGTTCTGTTGATCACCGATGAAGTCGACGCGTCGCGGGCGGAGAAGGCGGCACGCGATCTGGTGGGGAAAGGATTCCGGCTCTCGGTGCTCGGCGTCGGCACGGAGCAGGGCGCGCCCATCGCGCTTTCAGAGGGCGGCTTCCTCAAGGACAGTCGCGGCGAGATCGTGGTTGCCAGGTTTGATGAGGCGCCAATGCGCCGGCTCGCCCAGACCGGCGGAGGCACGTTTGCGCGCCTCTCCATGGACGATTCGGATCTGGACATGCTCGGCCGGCAGTTTGAAGCATCGGTTAACGCGATGGACGCGATGCCGACCGGGTTGCGCACGGATGTGTGGGAGGAACAGGGACCGTGGTTGCTCCTCGCGCTGCTGCCGCTCGCCGCGATTGCTTTCCGGCGCGGATACGTCGCGGTGCTGCTGCTCGGGTTGATGCCTTTGCCGCGGCCGGCGAGCGCGCTGGACTGGGACAGTCTCTGGCTGCGCGCCGACCAGATGGGCAAGCGCGCCCTGGAAGCGGGCGATCCCGGCCGGGCGGCCAGGTTATTCCGGGATCCGGACTGGAAGGGCACCGCGCACTACCGCGCCGGCGAATTCGATGCCGCCGCGTCCGCGCTGGACGGCGCGAGCCAGCCGGACAGTCTTTACAACCGGGGTAATGCCCTGGCGCGGCTTGGCAGATATTCCGGGGCGATTGCGGCCTACGACGAGGTATTGAGGCGCATCCCGGAACACGCGGACGCGAAATACAACAAGGCGCTGCTGGAACAGGAATTGCAGCGTCAGGCACCACAGGCGCAGCAGGGCGAACAACAGGAGCCACCCGGGACCGGACGGGATCAGCCCCGCGAAGGCCAGGACGGACAAACTTCGGAGGAGGATTCCGGGGATCAGGCCGCGGGTGAAGAACAGACCGTATCGAAGCCCCCGCCGGCGCCGGAAGATAGCGGTCGCCCCGCGGGCAGGAAACCGGTCACGGAAGGCGATCGTGACGCGGCTGATGAGGAGCGGCAGGCGGCGGAACAATGGCTGCGCCGCATCCCGGACGATCCGGGAGGGCTGCTGAGGCGCAAGTTCCTGTACCAATACAAGCAAGGCCACGCGTCGAACGAGCCGGGAGAGAAATCGTGGTGAGGCTGTATCGCGAAACCGCGCGCGCAGGCTGCGTGATCGCGCTGCTTTTGTTCGGCGCGCTGCGCTGCGCGTCGGCAGCGGCGATCGACGTGCGCGTCGACCGCGACCCCGCGTCCATGGAGGAGTCCTTCCAGGTAATCTTCCAGGCCTCGGGCGACGTCGATGATGATCCGGATTTCTCGCCGCTCGACAGGGATTTCGAAGTGTTGTCGCGCGCGCACAGCAGCAACATCAGTATCGTCAACGGCAGAACGTCGCGCTTGCGGACCTGGACGCTGACGCTGCTCGCGCGGCGCGAGGGTTCGCTCTCGATCCCGTCGATCGCGTTCGGAAAGGATCGCAGCCCGGCGCTGCCGCTCACGGTGGTCCGCGGTGGAACGGCGCCCGGGAAACGCAAGCCGGGAACGGGCGCGGGGACCGGCAGCGGTGAGGTCTTCCTGGAAGTGGAAGCGAAACCGCTGAAGACCTGGGTGCAGGCGGAAGTGATCTACACCGTGCGTTTGTTCCGTTCGGTTCCGACGTCGAATGCGACGCTGAGCGATCCCGTGGTGGAGAACGGCGGCGCGGTGATCGAGAAGCTCGGCGAGGACCGGGGATACGACACGCAGGTCATGGGCCGGCAATATGAAGTGGTCGAGCGCAGCTTCGCGGTCTATCCCCAGTCCAGCGGCACGATCACGATCCAGCCGGTGCAGTTCCAGGGTCGGGCCGGCCGGATGCCGTTCTCGCTCATGGATCCGTTCGGGCCGCAGCCGCAAACGCTGGTGCGCCAGTCCGCGCCCGTGACGATCGAGGTCGCGCCGGTCCCCGCGGGCTCCAGCGGCGGTCATTGGCTGCCCGCGCGCCAGTTGCATTTCTCCGACGCATGGTCGAAGGACCCGCCGAAGTTCCGCGTCGGCGAACCGATCACCCGGACGCTCACCCTGACGGCAAACGGGCTCACGGCGGGGCAGTTGCCGGAAATCCCGGCATGGGTCCCGGACGGATTCAAGTCCTACCCGGATCAACCGGTGCTGCGCGATGCCAGGTCGCCGGCCGGCATCCTGGGCACGCGCGAGGAAAAGACGGCGTTGATACCGTCGCGGGCAGGAAACTTCAAACTGCCCGAGATCCGCATGCAGTGGTGGGACACGACTACGGGAAAGCTCGAGCAGGCCGTGCTGCCGCCACGGCGGATCAACGTGCTGCCGGCGGAAGGCGTGCAGGGCTCGGGCGCGACCGGTGCTCCCGCCGTGGCCCCGGACTCGGCAACGGGTCCGGAGAGCCGGCAGCCCGAAGCTGAACAGACATCATCGGCAGGTGAGGGTGCGGCCGCCGCGCCCGATCAGTTCATCTGGCAGGCGCTCAGTCTTGTGTTCGGGGCCGGCTGGCTGCTGACCCTGTTGTGGCTCTGGCGCGGACGGGCAGGGAAGCGCCATATGCCCTCCCCCAAAGCGGACTCCTCCAGCGGCGCGGTGCGTGATTTGCGGCAGGCGTGCAAAGCGGGCGACGCCGCGCGCGCCAAGGACGCCCTGCTGCTTTGGGCGCGTTCGCGGTGGCAGGAAGATCCCCCGGTCAGCATCGGCGATTTGCAGGCGCGGGCGGGCGAGGCCTTGTCCACGGAACTCGCTGCGCTGAACCGCGCGTTGTACGCCAATGGCGGCGCAAGCTGGGAAGGTCAGCGGTTGTGGCAGGCCTTCGCCGCGGAACAGCAGCAGCGAAGTGCGCCTCCTACCGCGGCCGAACCGCAGGCCCTCGAACCCCTGCACCGGCTCTAACAGGTTGATGCAAAAGTCCATCCATGGACTTTTGCATCACTAATCGATGAACGCCCCTGCGCCCGCGGGGGCGCCGCGACCGACGGTCTGTGAGGCCATATACATGCCGTTGCCGCTCAAGCTCGCACTGCGGCTGGCGCCGCCTTCGGGATTGCAGCGCTGTTCCATCCGAAGCGTGGCAGATCAATCCGGCCCGCGGTCGAGAATTCGATCCCTTCCTCTTCCAGCAACCAGCGCTGGTGGTCGTGGCCGTCGCTCGAGCTCCTGCGGCTGATCTCACCGCGGCTGTTGACGACGCGCTGCCATGGGACGTCCGAATCATCGGGCAACGCGGCGAGCGCATAGCCGACCTGTCTTGCGCCGCATCGGCCCGCGCAAAGCGCGATCTGTCCGTAGGTCGCGACCCTGCCGCGCGGCACGCGCCGCACCTGGTCGTAGATGCGCTGGTAAAGCGTCACGACCGGCCTGGTTCGCGCGCAAGCCAGTCGCGCACGGCGTGACCGGTGCCGAAGGACCACGCGCGCAGCTTCCCGCGCTCGATGCGCTTGAAGGCACGAAGTTCCGCCCCCAGTTGGATCATTCCCGCGCCGCGGACGTGGTAAGCGATTATGATCTGGTTCATTTCAGCAAAGGGGTACAGGCCGACCAGCGAGGCAATTTCTCCCTCGAGGCCCAGTTCCTCGCGCACTTCGCGCAGCACCGCGTCTTCCGGCGTCTCGGCTTTCTCCAGAAATCCGGTAATGAGGCCGAACAGGTGATCGGGCCAGGCGGCGTTGTTGGCAAGGACGACCGTGCCTTCATGCTCAACAATGGCGGCGACCACCGGCACCGGATTGTCCCAGTGGATGAAGCCGCAGGCCGCAACGGGGCAGGCGTTGCGCGCAATGTCGTCCACGTGCCTGATTTCGAGCCGGTTGCCGCAACGCGGACAGAAATGAAATTTCTCTTCGGAGGGCATTCAGTTTCCAAATTTGTGGCCGCACCGCACGCCGGGCAGGAATTGTCCCTGGCCGTACCCGTGAGCGGGAGGGCTGCGGCGGTATTGTACCGTCCGCTCTAACGACGCTCGATTTGCTCGTTTAATTGCTTATTCGCTCGTGCCTTAGTTAGAATTCAGAGAAACCACATTAATTGACGGGGTTGCGATGGCAGTGATAAGAGACAGCAGAAGCCTTGCGCTGCGCCTGATACTGGCGGTGGCCGCCACAACGCTGGCGCCGGCTGCCGCCGCCGACATATATAAGTATGTCGACAAGCACGGGCGCGTCACGCTGACCGATACCGCCAAGAATTCCCAGTACAAGCGCCTAGTCAAGACCTGGAAAGGCTGGGAAGAGTCGAAGAGCGGGATCGCCCTGCAGAACTTCGAGAAGAACCGCAAGAAGTACACGACCACCATTGATTTCTACGCCAAGCATTACCAACTGCCCCCCTCGCTGCTGCACGCCGTCATTACGGCGGAATCAGCCTATGACCCGGATGCCGTGTCGAAGGCGGGCGCGGTCGGGTTGATGCAACTCATGCCGGAGACCGCGCGCCGGTATGGCGTGCGCAACCGCACCAATCCATCCGAGAACGTCAGCGGCGGAACCCGTTACCTGCGTGACCTGTTGCAGATGTTCAACAACAACCTCGCGCTGGCCCTGGCGGCGTATAACGCGGGAGAGAGTGCGGTAGTCAAGCACGGGCACCAGATCCCGCCGTACAATGAGACCCGCAGCTACGTGAAGAAGGTCGTGGCCCTTTACCAGCAATACCGGAAATCCATGTCCTGACACCCCCGGGTGGGCGCCCGGGAAATTCGATTCATCCGGAGGGCAGGTTTTCGTGAGCACAACGGAAAAAAGGCGATTTTCGCGAGTCAGGGAAAAAGCGCCGGTAACAGTCCGCATCCAGTCTGCGCCCGGCAACCCGATACTGGAGGGCAGGGAATTCAAATGTTCATCGCGAGACCTGTCCGAGGGCGGCCTGCGCCTGAATGTGGACGTGCCGGCTATGCCGAATTCGCTCCTGGAACTCCAGATCAACCTGGGCGGCGCCTACAGCAAATATCGCTTCATCGGGACAGTCGTCTGGACGCAAAAGGCGCCGCCGAAAGGCGCGGCGGGGAAACGCAAGTCCTGGCCGATCGGAGTCGACCTTCAGCTCACGAACAACCCAATGACGGAATCGTGGAATCAGGCGCTGAAAAAACTCCGGGAGTAATTCCGCCGTTGACGGAACAGTTGTCCCGAACACCCAAACACTTGATTGGAGGATGCAACAGTGGTTATCAAGACTGGCGATAAGGTTCCTGCGGGCACATTCGCAATCATGAAAAAGGATGGGCCGGGCGCCCTGTCCACGGATGAGCTTTTCAAGGGGAAGAAGGTTGTCATGTTTTCAGTTCCCGGCGCCTTCACGCCGACCTGTTCGAAACAGCACCTGCCCGGTTTCGTCAATCAGGCGACAGCCCTGAAGAAGAAGGGAATCGATACCGTCGCCTGCATGTCGGTTAATGACGTGTTCGTCATGGATGCCTGGGGCATGAGCGCCGGCGCGGGCGACAAGGTGCTGATGCTCGCCGACGGCAATGGCGATTACGCCAAAGCCCTCGGTCTGTCGATGGACGCGAGCGGCTTCGGCATGGGCTTGCGCGCGCAGCGCTTCTCCATGCTGGTGGATAACGGCGTGGTCAAGCAGTTGAACCTGGAAGAATCGCCGGCCCAGTGCACCACCAGCTCCGCCGAATACCTCCTCGGCAAAATCTAAAGTAATTCCTTAAGTGGGGTCAGGCTTGCGAATCTTGCGTTACGTGCCTAGCGCAACAAACGCAAGCCTGACCCCAATGGACGTTATTCGTCGGTAACGCAGCCTTCCGAGGCGGATTTGACGCTCTTTATATATTTAAGGAGCGTGCCGCGGGTAGCCTTGTAGGGCGGCATTGACCACTGCTCGCGGCGCCGGCGCAATTCCGCCTCGTCCACTTCCATGCTGATGCGGTTGCTGCGCGCATCGACGACGATGCGGTCGCCGTCGCGGAGCAGGGCGATCGGCCCACCATCCTGGGCTTCCGGCACGACGTGGCCGACAATGAAACCGTGCGAGCCGCCGGAGAAGCGGCCATCGGTGATCATCGCTACGTGCTGCCCCAGCCCTGTGCCCATGACGGCCGAGGTCGGTGTCAGCATCTCCGGCATGCCCGGCCCGCCTTTCGGGCCTTCGTAGCGGATGACCACGGCGTCACCCTTTTTAATCTCCCCAGCCTCGAGCCCGCACAGCATCGCCTCTTCGGAATCGTACACGCGCGCAGGGCCGCTGAACTGCTCGCCCTCCTTGCCGGTGATCTTGGCCACCGCGCCGCCCGGCGCCAGGTTGCCGTGCAGGATGCGGATGTGGCCGGTCGGCTTGATCGGTGCATTGAGCGGCTGGATCACCTTCTGCCCCGGCTTCAACCCCGGCACGCCGGCCAGGTTTTCCGCGAGGGTTCGGCCAGTCACCGTCATGCAGCCGCCGTCCAGCATGCCGTTATCCAGCAGGTACTTCATGACTGCCGGCGTGCCGCCGACGTTGTGCAGATCCTCCATCACGTACTGGCCGCTCGGCTTGAGGTCCGCCAGGAAGGGCGTGCGATCGCTCACCTTCTGGAAATCCTCCAGTTTCAGCGTGACGCCGACCGCGCGCGCCATCGCGATCAGGTGCAGCACGGCGTTGGTTGAGCCGCCGAGGACCGTGACCAGCACCATGGCATTTTCGAACGCGGCGCGCGTCATGATGTCGCGCGGTTTCAGATCGCGCTCCAGCAGATTGCGGATCGCCTCGCCCGCCCTGAAGCATTCGTCGAGTTTCGCGGGATCGGTCGCGGGCGTGGAAGAGCTGTAGGGCAGCGACATGCCGAGTGCCTCGATGGCGCTTGCCATGGTGTTCGCCGTGTACATGCCGCCGCAGGCCCCGGGCCCCGGGCAGGCGCTCCTCACCACTGCGAGCCGCGTCGCCTCGTCCATCTTGCCGGCGATGAATTCGCCGTAGCTCTGGAACGCGGAGATGATGTCGACCTTTTTCCCTTCCTGGCGTCCGGCTCGGATCGTGCCGCCGTAGACCATGAGCGACGGGCGGTTCAGCCGGCCCATGGCGATGATGCAGCCAGGCATGTTCTTGTCGCAGCCTGGGAGCGAGACATTGGCGTCGTACCACTGGCCCGCCATGATCGTCTCGATGGAATCGGCGATCAGGTCGCGCGATTGCAGCGAATAGCTCATGCCGTCTGTGCCCATGGCAATGCCGTCGCTGATGCCGACCGTGTTGAAGCGCATGCCGATCATCCCGGCGGCCTGCACGCCCTCCTTGACCTTCTCCGCCAGTTCGAGCAGGTGCATGTTGCAGGTGTTGCCTTCGAACCAGACGCTGGCGATCCCGACCTGGGGCTTGTCCATGTCCGCCGCGGTGAGGCCGGTGCCGTAGAGCATCGCTTGGGATGCGCCCTGGGATTTCGGCTGCGTGATCCTGGCGCTGTAACGGTTCAATTTCTCCGACATGTGCGGTACGTGCGGCTCTGGTCGTTGGGCGGGACTCGGCTAGAATACAATACGCGCCGGAACGGTGTCAGGCGAGGCGTTGCCCGGCGATGCACGGAATTATTTCATTGCGGCGCGTCCTGACTGTATGATCGCGCACTTTTTCCGGGAGGGGAGCGCAGATGCCGCGCAGTAAAGGCTCGAAGTTCGTGGACTGGTTCAGGGGCGCCTCGCCCTATATTCACGTCCATCGCGGCAAGACCTTCGTCGTGCAGTTCGACGACACCGCGGTCGAGTCCGAGGACTTCATCAACCTGGTGCATGACCTGGCCCTGCTGCACAGCCTGGGCATACGGCTGGTCATTGTCTTCGGCGCGCGCCATTCGGTGGAGGAGCGCGTGACGCAATCCGGGATCGAGTCGCGCTACCACCGCGGTCTGCGCATCACGGATGCGAAGGCGCTCGATATCGTCACCAGCGCGGCCGGGCAGCTGCTCATCGAGATCCAGGCGCGCCTGTCCATGGGGCTCGCGAACACGCCCATGTCCAATGCCGAAGTGCGCGTCACCTCCGGTAATTTCGTCACCGCGAAGCCCATCGGCATCGTCGATGGCGTGGATTACGAATTCACCGGCAACGTGCGCAACATCGACGTCAAGTCGATCCGCACGAACCTGGACGGTCACGAGATCGTGCTGTTGCCGCCGGTCGGCTACTCCGTGACGGGCGAAGCCTTCAACCTGGAGTCGCGCGACCTTGCCGCGCAGCTCGCCGTGGAGATCGGCGCCGACAAGCTCATCTACCTGATTGAAGCCGAGGGCATCGCCGGCGCTAACGGCAAGCTGCTGCGCGAACTGACGCGCGAGGAAGCGGCATCCCTGCTCGAATCCATGAATGGACGGACAGATGCATCGGAATACCTGCGCCAGGCGGTGTTCGCCTGCGGCAAGGGCGTGCGCCGCGTGCACATCATCGACCGGCGGCTGGACGGGGCGATTCTCCGCGAACTGTTCACGCGGGACGGCACCGGGACCATGATCAGCCTGTCGTCTTTCGACGAGATCCGCAAGGCGACGCCCGCGGACATCGGCGGCATCCTCGAACTCATCGAACCGCTCCAGCAGGACGGTACGCTGGTCGAGAGGTCAATCGAGAAGATCGAGCTCGACATCGAGCACTACACCGTGCTGGTGCGCGACAGCGTCATCATCGCCTGCGCCGCCCTGTACATTTTCCCCGGCAACGCGGCGGCCGAGCTTGCGTGCCTGGCGGTGCATCCCGAGTACCATGAGCGCGGTCGCGGCGAGCAGCTTTTGACGATCGTCGAGCGGGACGCGCAACGCGCCAGGACGAAGCAATTGTTCGTGTTGACCACGCGCGCGGAGCACTGGTTCCTCGAGCGCGGTTTCGTGGAGACCGCAGTCGAGAACCTGCCGGTCGAGAGGCAGAAGCTGTACAACTACCAGCGGAATTCCAAAGTACTCGTCAAGAAGCTATAGGACGGTTCAGCAGGTAGCAGGTAGCAGGTAGCATATAGGGAAAGGAACGGAGCTTCCTCGCGCGACCCCTATATTCTACCTGCTATCTGCTCACTGCTTCTTCATGTGGTTCCAGCACTACGATCCGCTCGGTAACGCGCTGCTCTCGACGCTCGTCGCGGCACTGCCCATTTTCATCCTGCTCGGTTCCATCGCCTTTCTGCGTGTGCGCATCCATTTCGCGGCGCTGGCCGCACTGGCCATGGCGCTTTTCGTGGCGATTGGGGTCTACCACATGCCGGCACGCGCCGCCGGCGCTGCGGTCGCCTATGGCGCCGCGTACGGCCTGCTTCCCATCGGCTGGATCGTGCTCAACCTCATCTTTCTCTACGCGCTTACGGTCCGGCGCGGGCTGTTCCAGGTCCTGCAGGCAAGCCTCGCGCGCGTCACGCCCGATCCTCACATCCAGCTCATCCTGATCGCCTTCTGTTTCGGCGCGTTCTTCGAAGGCGCCGCGGGATTCGGAACACCGGTCGCAATCTCGGCGGCAATCCTCGCCGGCCTCGGATTCACGCCGCTGCATGCCTGCGCGCTTTCGCTGATTGCGAACACCGCGCCGGTCGCCTTCGGCGCGCTCGGCACGCCGCTGATCGCGCTCGCCGGCGTGACCGGGCTCGAACTGCACGCGCTCTCGGCCATGGCCGGCCGGCAGTTGCCGTTCTTCTCCCTGATCGTGCCGTTCTGGCTGGTGTGGGCCTATGCCGGATTGCGCGGCGCGCTTGCGGTGTGGCCGGCGGCGCTGGCCGCCGGCGTCGGGTTCGCCCTGCCGCAGTTCCTGGTGTCCAATTTCCACGGTCCCTGGCTGGTGGATATCGTCGCCTCGGTCTGTTCCATGGGCACGGTCCTGATACTGCTGCGCTTCTGGGAGCCGTCGGCAACCAGGAAGGACACGGAGTCGGCGGATCCATCGTATGCCGCGGACCGCCGCACCCTGCGGCGCGCCTGGCTGCCGTGGATCATCCTGAGTTGCCTCGTGTTTCTGTGGGGCCTGCCCGCGGTCAAGCATTCGCTCGATCAGATGTCCGCGCCGGCGATCGAAGTGAACGGCTTGCACGGCGAAGTGGCGCGCAGCTATCCGGTCGCAGCAAAGCCCCGTCCCGGTCAGCCCATATATGCGGAGGAAGCGGTCTATCGACTTAACTGGTTATCGGCAACCGGCACGGGGATCCTGGCGGCCTCGCTCATCGCCGCGCTCGCGCTGCGATTCCGTCCACGCGAAATCCTGGCTGAATACTTCGCGACCCTGCTGCGCGTCCGGTACTCGCTGCTGACCATCGCGGCCATGCTGGCGCTCGGTTTCCTCACGCGCTATTCGGGACTCGATGCGACGCTCGGGCTGGCTCTGGCGCGGACGGGGGCGTTCTACCCGTTTTTCGGCACGCTGCTCGGCTGGCTCGGCGTCGCGCTGACCGGCTCCGATACCGCTTCCAATGTCCTGTTTGGCAGCCTTCAGAAGATCACCGCCGAGCAGACCGGCGTGAGCCCGGTGCTCATGTGCGCCGCGAACAGCTCGGGCGGCGTGATGGGCAAGATGATCGATGCACAGAGCATCGTGGTCGCGAGCACGGCGACGCAGTGGTACGGGCACGAGGGCGCGATCCTGCGTTACGTCTTCTTCCACAGCCTGGCGCTCGCCGTGCTGGTCGGCCTGCTCGTGCACCTGCAGGCGACGGTTTGGCCGTTCACGGGGATGGTGGTGGGCGGAAGCAGGTAGCAGGTAGCAGATAGCAGATAGCATGTAGGTGAAAACATTAGCCCCTATATTTCACCTGCCATTTGCCACCTACTTTTCTGTAGTGTCTCCCGCGCCCGTGAGCCGTTCATCGAGATACTGCTTATTCTCCTCGCGCAGCCGCTTTGCTTCCTCGTCATAGAGAAACGGCAGATACATGTAGCGCCGGCCGCGGGTCACGGGCGTGGCTTCATGCTGCAGGGAGCAGGAGAACACCACGGCACCGCCGGTCGGCGCGCTGAACAGCGCAGGTCCGTACTCGGGGAACCGCAGGAAACCGCCGTCATATTCGCCGGAGTTGAGGAACAGGGAAACGGCGAAGCGGCGGTGGGCGGTGCCGAGGGTCGTATTGTCGCGGTGCGCGCGGAAGTGGCCGCCTTCCCCGGCGTCATAACAGGCTACGATATGCCGCTCGATGCGCGTGGCCCGGAATTGGTATGCCTTGTGGATCTCCGGCGCAAGCCGGTCGTGTATGCGCACCATGCACGCGTTGCGCAGCTTTTCGTCCTTGATCGTGCAGTCGCGCCGGCGCTTGTGGCCGTAATCGATGATCAGGGTGGTCTTGCCTTTGACGTCGCGCATGAAACCTGAGTCCTCGCCTCCGCCCTGCTCGTAAGTCTCTACCAGCGTGCGGCACAGGGCCGGTTCGAACACGCGCGGAACGACAAGCACCGGCGCCTGCGCCGTCGCGGGCCAGGGTTCCCCCGTTGCGGGCAGGGCATCGAGTTCGTGTCGCAGGTGCGCGATGCACTCCCCGGCATCGGCACCGATCGGCAGGGCGGCAACGACGCGCAGCTGGGCGTCCAGGATGTAGACCAGCAGGCGATAGACGCCCTGCTCGCCGAGTGCGCGGTAGGCGCGGCTGATTTCCCGGTTGTCGTCCATGAAAAAGCGGATCCCGGGAATATCGTCGGCGATCAGTCCGAGCCGCTCGTCGCCCGGATCGATGGATACACCGAAGAAGCAGGTGGTGACATCGTCGAAGCGATCCCGAATCGAGGAAAGGCCCGCCAGAAAGTCACGGCTGGCCGGATTCGCGGCCGAACCGAGGAACGCCAGAACGACTTTTCTCCCGGCAGCCGATTCAAAATTGAAGTTCGGGTTCAACGCGGTCCTGCCGACAAACCATGGCGCGGGCTCGCCGGCGGTCAGAGGGGGAAGGGTCATGTCGGGCGTTTCGCGGATCCGGAACGCCCACATTATGACAACGGATCACGGCGCGCTCCAGACAAGAACGCTGCCGGAGCCGGGTCCGCGGGGCCGGTGGACGGGATTGGCCGGGTGTTCGTGGCATTGGTATGCTGCGTGCGGAACACTCATGAACGACAAACAGCTTCTCTCGGAACTCCGTATCGACCCCGCCCAGCGCGCTGGCAGCGACGCCGCGCGAACGGTGTGGCCACTGCTGTTCGCTGCGTCCGTGCTGCTGGTGATTGCCGGCGTTGCGGCGGTGATGTTTCTGGGCGGGCACGCGGTGGAGGTGGAGATCGCCGTTGCCGAGCTCCCCGCTCCCGGCGCCAGCCGCGCCGTTCTGGAAGCGACCGGCTACGTCACGGCGCGGCGCCAGGCGACCGTGGCGTCCAAGGTCACGGGAAAGCTGATCGAGGTGCTGTTCGAGGAGGGAGATCGAGTGGAGGAGGGGCAGGTACTGGCGCGGCTCGACGATACTTCCGCCAAGGCTCAACTCGGCGTGGCGCGCGCACAGATCGACGCGGCGCGGGCGCGGCTCGGCGAACTCCAGGCCCAGATCGAGCAGGCAGAGCGCGACCTCGCGCGCCAGCAGAATCTGAAGGAGCGCGGCCTGACGGCGCAGCAGTTGCTGGACAACGCGGAGACGCTGGTCACTTCGCTCGAGGCGCAGCTAAAGGCGCAGCGCGAGCAGATCGGCGTGGCCGAGGCGCAGCTCAAGGTCGCGGAGGTCGACGAAGCCGATACCGTGATCCGGGCGCCGTTCGCGGGCGTGGTCATCGCCAAGGCGGCGCAGCCCGGGGAGATGGTCTCGCCGATCTCCGCGGGAGGCGGCTACACGCGCACCGGCATCGGCACGATCGTCGACATGGATTCCCTCGAGATCGAAGTGGATGTCAACGAAGCCTTCATCAACCGCGTGACGCCGGGCCAGCCGGTCGAGGCGGTGCTCGACGCCTATCCCGAGTGGAAGATCCCGGCCGAGGTCATCGCCATCATCCCGGCGGCCGACCGCAGCAAGGCCACCGTCAGGGTGCGCATCGCGATCAAGGCAAAGGATCCGCGCATCGTGCCCGACATGGGCGTGCACGTCACTTATCTTGATGAGACGCAGGCCGCGCCCGTGCCATCGCCGGGCGGCGTGCGCGTCCCGGCCGGCGCGGTAGTCGAACGCGACGGACGTGACGTGGTGTTTATTGTCTCGGCGGGCTACGCGCTCCGCCGCGACGTCCGTGCCGGCGCGGACTTCGGCGGACAGCGGCTCGTCGAATCCGGGATCAAGGCCGGACAGCAGGTCGTCGTCAACCCGCCTGCGGACCTTTCCGACGGCCAGCGCGTCAAGTCTGGCCAGGGCGGAGCGTCAGGCTGATCGAATTCATCGGGGTTGGAGAACCATGGAAAACCTCGCGGAAGTCCGCAACCTGAGCAAGGTCTACCGCCGCGGCAGCCAGAATGTCGAGGTGCTGCACCATGTCAACCTGGATGTGCCGAAAGGCGACTTCGTGGCGTTGATGGGACCGTCCGGATCGGGCAAGACCACCCTGTTGAACATGATCGCGGGCCTGGATGCGCCGACCGACGGCAGCGTGACAGTGGCCGGCCGGCGCATCGATCAGTTATCGACCGATGAACTCGCGCGCTGGCGGGCGGGCAATGTCGGCTTCGTGTTTCAGCTCTACAACCTGCTGCCGATGCTCTCGGCGCAAAAAAACGTCGAATTGCCGCTGCTGCTGACACGACTCGATGGCGCGCAGCGCAGGCGCAATGCCGGTATTGCGCTCAAGCTCGTCGGACTCGAAGCGCGCGCCGCTCACAAGCCAAGCCAGTTGTCCGGCGGCGAGCAGCAGCGCGTCGCCATCGCCCGCGCCATTGTCTCGGATGCGCCGCTGCTGGTCTGCGATGAGCCCACTGGCGATCTCGACCGGCAGTCCGCCGAGGACGTACTGGCCCTGTTGCAGCAACTGAACCGGGAGCACGGCAAGACCATCGTCATGGTCACCCACGACCCGAAGGCCGCCGACCACGCGCGCCGCGTCCTGCACCTCGACAAGGGCACGCTGGTCGACGGCCAGGTCAGCTAACAGGATGTTGAAAAACGATTTCCATATCGTTTTTCAACTCGCAAAGCGAAAATGCGATTTCCGCTTTGCTCCATTTTTCAATTGCTTGACGCGATTGAAAAATGCCGGTGGCTCTGACCGCCAGGGATGGCGGGAATGCAGATTTCGCAGGAGCGGGAAATCTGCCCTACACCGGGCGCAGGCTGTCGAAAAACGCTGTTTTTCAACAGCCTGCTAACGCAACGCCATGAAATACCTGCACCTGCTCTGGGCCAGCCTGTTCCGCAAGCGCGCGCGTACCGTGTTGACCCTGCTCTCCATTGCCGCCGCCTTCTGCCTGTTCGGCATGCTGGACGCCGTGCGTATCGCCTTCAACGGCCCGGAGAACATCAACGGCATCGACCGCATGGTCGTGGCCTCGCGCTTCTCCATCATCCAGTCGCTGCCGCTGTCCTACGCCGGCCGCATCCAGACTGTGCCCGGCGTCAAGCTGGTCTCCTGGGCGAACTGGTTCGGCGGCATCTACCAGGACGAGAAGAATTTCTTCGCCAATTTCGCCGTCAGTCCCGAATCCACGCTGGACGCCAACCCGGAATTCGTGTTGTCCCCCGCAGAGCGCGAGGCGTTCCTGAGCACGCGAACCGGCGCCATCGTGGGCGCGACGCTGGCGAAGCGCTTCGGCTGGAAGCTGGGCGACAAGATCCCGCTTAAGGCCACCATTTACCCGAACAAGGACGGCACCAACACCTGGATCTTCGACCTGGTGGGCATCTTCCATGCCTCCGAGCCGAAGCTGCGCAACCTCGAGCGGCAGATGCTGTTCCGCTACGACTACTTCGACGAGGGGCGCACCTTCGAACAGGGGACGGTCGGCTGGTACACGATACGCATCGACGATCCGGGGCGCGCGGAGGAGATCGCGCGCACCATTGACCGGATGTTTGCCAATTCCCCCGACGAGACCAGGACCGACAGCGAGCGGGCGTGGGAGCTCTCATTCGCCAAGCAGATCGGCGACATCGGCTTGATCGTAAGCGCCATCATGGCGGCAGTGTTCTTCACGCTGCTGCTGCTCACGGGCAACACCATGGCGCAGGCGATCCGCGAGCGCATCCCGGAGCTTGCCGTACTGAAGACCATCGGCTTCTCCAATCGCGGCATCCTGGCCCTCGTGCTGGCGGAATCCGCCCTGCTGCTGGTGCTTGGCGGCCTGCTCGGGCTTCTGCTGACGCGCGTGCTGCTGCCTGTATTTGCCGCCGCCTCCGAAGGTCGGTTCGATTTTGTCTTGCCGCCACAAACCTGGCTGTCCGGTGTCGGGCTGATGCTGACGTTCGGCCTGGCCGTGGGACTGGCGCCCGCGCTGCGGGCGATGCGTCTGCGCATCGTGGACGCGCTGGCAGGCCATTGATCGTGGCCCGGTCCCTACGATGAAATCATTCCTTGCGAACATCGGGATCGGGATCCTGGTGTTCCTGATTATCGGAGCGTGGCTGGCGGCGCCGATCTCGCTTGTCGCGTTTGTCGTGCCGTTCGCGCTCTGGCTTGCCGCGGCGCGCCGCGGCCGGCAGGCGTTGCTGATCGCCTGGACTGGACTGTCGACCCTGCCGCAGCGTCTAGGCGCGAGTTCCGTCATCGTGGTAGGCATCGCCGGCGTCGTGGGCGTGTTGGTCGCGTTGCTGGCGATGGCGGGGGGATTTGCGACGACGGTCCGGCAGGCAGGCGCGGACGATGCAGTGATTGTGCTCCGCTCCGGCGCGGACTCCGAGCTGTCTTCCGGGTTCGATCGCGATACCGCAACGTTGCTGCGGCAGTTGCCCGGAATCGTGCGCGACGCGCTGGGCCGCCCGGTGGCCTCCTCTGAAATCGTGCTGGTCTCCAACGTGCCGAAAAAATCCACGGGTACGGACGCGAACGTCGAATTCCGCGGCGTCAGCCCGGAAGTCTGGACGTTGCGTCCGAACGTGCGCGTGAAGGAAGGGCGACCGTTCGAGCCCGGCAGGAACGAAATCATCGTGGGCAAGGGGGCCCTGGCGCAGTTCACCGGGCTGGAACCGGGTTCGATTGTGTTGCTCAGCAACCAGAGCTGGAAGGTCGTCGGCGTGTTCGAATCCGGGGATGCGCACGAATCCGAGCTGTGGGCGGACGTGGAATCGCTCGCCGCGGCCAGTCGACGTAACGCCTTCCAGTCCGTGACCCTGCGCCTGAGGGAACCCGCGGCACTCGCGGACTTCCAGGCGGCGGCCGCCGCCGATCCGCGGCTCAAGGTGGACGTGCAGACGACGCGGGAGTATTACAACAAGCAGTCGGAGCAGCTTACCCAGATCATCCGCATCCTCGGGCTGGGCGTCGCCGTGATCATGGCGGTGGGGGCCGTGTTCGGCGCGCTCAACACCATGTACTCCGCGGTCGCGGCGCGGGCGCGGGAGATCGCGACCTTGCGCGCGCTGGGCTTCACCAGCCCGCCGGTCATCGCCGCGCTTCTGATCGAAACGCTGCTGCTGGCGCTGGTCGGAGGCCTGCTCGGAGCCTGTGTCGCCTGGGCCGTGTTTCACGGCTACACGGCCTCCACCCTGGGCGGCAACTTCAGCCAGGTCGTGTTCCAGTTCCAGGTTTCGCCTGCGCTGATGCTGCTGGGGCTGCAATGGGCACTCGCGATCGGCTTCCTCGGCGGCCTGTTCCCGGCCCTGTACGCGGCGCGCCTGCCGGTCACCGTCGCGCTTCGCGAGCTGTAGTTTCCGATCTCCCTCTCCCCAGTTCAGAGTCCAAATGTGCTGTTGAATCTGTCGACGATCTCTAGGAATTCCGCCGGCAGGTGACGCCGCGCGCTGGAGTCAATCTCCTCGGGGACTCCGCCGTGGAATGCCTGGGCGATGCCGCCGGCGATGCACGCCATGGTGTCGCTGTCGCCGCCGAGAGAAACGGCCTTGCGGATCGCGTCTTCGACGCCGCTCGATTCGAGGAAGGCGATCATCGCCTCCGGCACGGAACCCTGGCAGGAGACGTCGAAGCTGTAGTCCGGCCGAATCTGTTCCAGCGTGCGCTCCAGGTTGTAGGCGAACCGGTGGCTGATCTCGCGCCGGATGTCGTCCTTGCCGGCGCCGGTCCTCGCCAGATAGATCGACAGAGCCACCGCCTGCGCGCCCTTGATGCCCTCGGGATGGTTGTGCGTGACGAAGGCGCTGCGTTCG
>JACPSH010000010.1 GCA_016193395.1 Gammaproteobacteria bacterium | reverse complement strand
TGACGACACTGCGGCTCCTGTTCGGCGTGCTGGCCTGCGCCGCGCTGTCCGCGGGCGGATATTTCTGGTCGAATATCGGCGCGCTGTGCTTCGCGGTGTCCAATTTCCTCGACCATACCGACGGCGAGCTGGCTCGGCTCACCGGCAACATGACCCGGTTCGGCCATTACTACGACTTGGCGTCGGATGCGCTCGTGAACATCCTGCTGTTCGTCGGCATCGGGCTTGGCCTGCGCCACGGACCGCTGGGCGAGACCGCCATTCTGCTCGGCGTCCTTGCCGGCGCCGCGGTCGCGGCGATCTTCCACATGCGCAACGCGATCGAACAGGCTGTCGGCAAGCTGGACGCGCGCCAGCCCCATGCCGGGGGAATGGAAGCGGAAGATGTGCTCTACCTGCTGCCGGTGATCAGCCTGGCCGGGCAATTGCAGCCGTTCCTGATCCTCGCCGCCATCGGCGCGCCGCTGTTCGCGCTATGGGTGCTGCGGGAATTCCTGGCGCTCCGCGGCCGGGCGCCCACATGAAAACACTCTTGACCGGCGGTTCCGGCTTCGTCGGCGCGGCGGTCCTGCGCAAATTGCTCGATGCCGGCCACGAAGTCCGCGCACTGGTGCGTCCCGCCAGCGATCGGCGCAACCTGGCGGATCTGCCGGTCGAGGTGGTGACCGGGGATCTGAACGATGCCGCCTCGCTGCAACGCGCCGTTTCCGGTTGCAGCAACCTGTTCCACGTTGCGGCGGACTACCGGCTCTGGGTTCGCGAGCCTGAATCCATCTACCGGACCAACGTGCAGGGGACCCGGCACCTGATGCGCGCCGCCCTGGAGGCCGGCGTGTCCCGCGTCGTCTACACGAGCAGCGTGGCGACACTCGGCATCAGCCCGGATCGCCGGCCCGCGACCGAAACCACGCCGGCCGGCGAGGCCGACATGATTGGGCATTACAAACGCTCCAAGTACCTTGCGGAACGAGCCGTGCTCGATTTCGTGCGCGAAGCCGGGGCGCCGATCGTCATCGTCAATCCCTCCACGCCGATGGGCCCGCGCGACATCAAGCCGACCCCGACCGGGCGGATCGTCCTGGACATGCTGCGCCGGCGCATGCCGGCCTATGTGGAAACAGGGTTGAACGTGGTCCACGTCGATGACGTCGCCGAAGGACACCTGCTCGCACATGAAAAGGGCAAGCCCGGCGAGCGCTACATACTCGGCGGAGAGAACCTGAGCCTGAAGGCGATCCTCGATGCCATCGCCGGGATCAGCGGCGTCCCCGCGCCCGGGATCCGCATCCCGCACGACGTGGTGCTGCCTCTCGCCTGGTCCGCCGAACAGTTCGCGAAACTGACCGGGGTCGAGCCGTTCGCCACGGTGGACGGGATCCGCATGGCGCGAAAGTTCATGTACTTCTCCCACGAGAAGGCCGCGCGCGAGCTCGGCTACAACCCGCGCCCGGCCCGCGAAGCGATGGCCGCGGCGATCGCCTGGTTCCGCGAAAACGGTTACTGCTGAAACCGGCTACCGAGCCGGTTTCGTATTGGTCGGTGGGACCCTTCCGCTGCGCGCGGACGACGGTACCCGCTGCCACCCGTCCGCTCAGCGCCACCGGACCGGCGGCTTCCGAACGCCATCGCCAGAGCAACCGTGAACCGTCTGAGGCGGCTTGCCGGGTGTTCGTGAAGCGTCACGCGCAGCGAGCCGTTCAGGACAGAACGGCTTGCGAGTACAGATTCGCAGCCGCACAGGGATGTGCGGCAAGATTAAGCGCAACGAATACCCGGCAACCCGCCCAATACCGAGGACTTAGCAGGGCGAGCAACCGGCGATACGCCCCCGGTTTGCCGACGCCCGGAAATTCAGGTGCGTTCATTCAGCCACCGGCCGATCGCCGGCGGCAGCATCTCCCGCGCCCGGTTGCTCACGTATACGCCGATGTGGCCGCCTGGAAATTCCACCTCTTGATAGTCGCTCGAGCCGATGCAACCCGCCAGCGCGCGGGACGAGTCCGGCGGCACGAGGTGGTCGTCGCGGGCGTAGATGTTCAGCACGGGGACCGTCACGGTCTCAAGGTCCACGGGCCGGCCCCCGATTGACAGCGTGCCCTTGACCAACCGGTTTTCCTGGTAGAACTGGCCGATGAATTCCCGGAAGGCCTCGCCAGCCTGGTCAGGGCTGTCGAAGATCCACTTCTCCATGCGCAGGAAATTGGCCGCACGATCTGGATCGTCGAGGATGTCCACGAGGTCGAGATACTTCTGCACCAGCAACTGGAACGGCTTCAGCCCCAGGAAGGTCCAGTTAAGCACCTCGCCGGGCAGGTTGCCGAAGGCCTCGACGCATTGGTCCACGTCGACGTGGCGCACCAGGTGGCTGAGCAGATCGCGCTTCGTGTGGAAATCGACCGGCGTGACGGTCGTGATCAGATTGCTGACCTTGTCCTGGTGCAGCGCCGTGTAGCAAAGCGCAAAGGTGCCGCCCTGGCAGATGCCGAGCAAATTGATGCGATCGACGCCGCGCTGACCGCGAACCGCGTCCACGCAGCGGTCGATGTAACCGTTGATGTAATCGTCCAGACTGAGGTAGCGGTCGCCATCGTCCGGGTATCCCCAGTCGATGAGATAGAGGTCCAGCCCCTGGTCGAGCAGCGACTGGATCAGCGAACGCCCTCCTTCGAGGTCGGCCATGTACGGACGGTTGACCAGCGCATAAACGATCAGCACCGGCACGGGATTCTGGCTTTCGGTGCGCGGCCGGTAACGGTACAGCACCAGCTTGTCCTCGGCGTAGACCTGATCTCTTGGCGACGTCCCCACTTCGATGCCGCCAAGGCGGCCAATCGTATTCAGGCCCTGCGCCAGTTTCGCGTTGAATTCGCTGATCTCCCGCACCGCGGCCTCGGGAGTGATGGCGAATGGATTCATGTCGCCTCCCCGTCGCGTCCCGGCTTTGACTGTCCCTCCCCGGACAGCGCCTGGCGCAGGGATTCCAGTTCCCTGCGGATCTCGCTCAGGGATTCCGCGTTGGCGGTGCCCTGCGCCGCGGCGGCCTGGAGCCCGCGCTTCATGTCGCGCTGCGAGCGCTGGAGGGAGTCCATGCCCTCGCGGGTCGGCATGTTCGCGGCTGCCAGCGTCTCGTCCACCAGCCCCTGCACGTGGCACTTGAACGCCATCAGCGCATTGACCAGCCGCCCGTAGCGCCGCGCGTATTCGTCGGTAAAGACCTGTTCGGCCCAGGCCGACTCGCTGCATTCGATCCAGAGATCGAATATCTCGCGCAGGCTGTTCAGCCCCTGGCCCGCCGTCCCCCGCGCCAGAATGCGTTCCTGAAGGCGATTGAGCGCCACGACCGTTGTCGTGGCCAGGCTCGTCCGGTAATCCTGCAATGCATGCTGGTACTCTTCCCACAACCGCGCCCCGACGTGGATCCTTTCATGGAATTCCTGCGCATAACCGGGTACCGCCCCGCCGGGCGCGATGGAAAACAGCGCCTGCGTCCGCTGCCAGGTATCGGCCGGCAATTGCCAGATGGCGAGCAGCCCATGAAGGACGGGATCCTCCGCGGCGACAACCTGCGCTCTCCACGCCTCCATCTGCTGATTCAGCAGCGCTTCCCAGTCCTGCCCGCCTTGGGGCGAGGACATTGCCGCCAGAATCCTGCTGAACTGCCCGGAAACGGAATAGAAGGCGCGCGACTGGCGCACCAGGTTCTCGAAGATGGCGCGATCGCGGTCGGGGACGGCGGACCGCACGCCCTGCCACCAGAAGTCGATTGCCCGCTGCCACGGGTTCGGAACGGGCTGCGCCGCGTCCTGCGCGACGCCGAACGCCGACACGGCGTCAAGGAAGCGTTTCTGCGCCCCCGCCCAGTCAAATCCGCCGAGAGATGCGTCCGGTCCGTCCACGTTCACTCGAGATAATGGTATGCCTCAAGCGTCAGGAAATCCGGCAGCACGTCGCCCGTGACCATCCGTTCCAGCAGGTCCGCGGCGAGCCGGTAACGCCGAGCCTGGAAATGCGCATCGCCGAACTGCAGCCGGATTGTCTCCAATTCATGGGCCAGCACTTCGCGGAACAGTTGTGCCGTCACTCTACGCCCGTCATCGAGAATGCCGCCTGGGAAATGGATCCACTGCCAGACCTGAGCGCGGGCGATCTCGGCTGTAGCCACATCTTCCATAAGGTTGTACAGCGGCACGGCGCCCTGACCTCCCAGCCACGCCTCCGTGTAGCGCAGCGCGGCGCTGACGTTGCCCGTCAGGCCATGCAACGTGATGCTGCCTTCGGGGACCCGCAGCAAATCCTCCCGCGAAGCGTCGAAATCCGCCAGGCGCTTGCTGATCTGGTTGGGGCCCGCCATGTACTGGTCGAATATCTCCGTGCACAACGGCACGAGGGCCGGATGGCTGACCCAGCAGCCATCATGCCCATCCCGAGCTTCCCGCTCCTTGTCCCGGCGTACCTTGAGCATGGCCATGTCATTGGCATAAGGATCGTCCTTCACCGGGATCTGCGCGGCCATGCCGCCGATGGCGTGGGCACCGCGCCGGTGACAGGTCTTGATAACCAGTCGCGAGTAGGATCGCATGAAGTGCGATTCCATGGTGACCTGCGCACGATCCGGAAGCACAAAGTCCGGGTGGTTTCTGAAGCATTTGATGAAGCTGAAAATGTAATCCCAGCGCCCGCAGTTCAGGCCCGCGGCATGATCGCGCAGTTCGTAGAGGATCTCATCTATCTCGAAAGCGGCCAGGATCGTTTCAATAAGCACGGTCGCCCGGATCGTTCCGCGCCTGAGTCCGAGGGTATCCTCGGCGTGGTTGAATACCTCGTTCCAGAGACGCGCCTCGAGATGGCTCTGCAGCTTCGGTAGATAGAAATACGCCCCCGTTCCACGGGCGACCAGGTTGGCGGCGTTATGGAACAGAAACAACCCGAAGTCCCACAGCCCCGCGGGAACGGGTTTGCCGTCTACGAGAGCGTGGGACTCGATTAGATGCCAGCCGCGCGGCCGCACCTTGAGCACGGCGGTTTGCCCGGCCAGTGTGTATTTCCTGCCGCCCGGCGCGGAATATTCAATCGTACCCGCTACCGCGTCGCGCAAGTTCAACTGCCCGTCCATCATGACCTGCCAGGAGGGCGTTGACGCATCCTCGAAATCGGCCATGAATACCCGCGCCCGCGAATTCAGGGCATTGATGATCATCTTCCGATCGACGGGACCGGTGATTTCGACGCGTCGGTCAAGCAGATCGGCGGGTAACGGCGCGATGCTCCAGTCAGCCGCACGGATGTGTGCGGTTTCAGCGAGGAAGTCCGGGCGCTCACCGGAATCCAGCCGCTTCTGGAATTCCGCGCGCCGCGCCAGGAGTTCCCGCACGCGCGGCGCGAAGCGGCGGGTCAGATCCTCAATGAAGGAAAGCGCCCCGGCGGTCAGCAACGATTCATATGCTGGCGTTACGGGACCGAGAATCTGGACGCTGGCGCGCGCGCGAAGTGGAGTTTCGGTTTGGGTCATTGCGTATTCTCCCGGCCTGTACCGCCACCGGTTTCGGGACAGGTAATGCACATGGAAAAAAATTCTGCATCAAACCCCTGCAACCCGGGAAGAAAAAAAAGAGCCCGGATTGATTTCTGACAATCCGGGCTCGATTTGAGGAGGAGATCGAAATTGTTGCGAGGCCCGTCAGGCCGCCTTTCCGGTTGCCGCGCGCCGAGCCGTTCCCTTCGCCTTGACCTGGGTCTTTGCCTTTCCCGGCAGCGTGGCCACGGACATGCCCTTCTCCATCCATGCCACCCATTCATCGCGGGATTCGGCCAGCACCTCGGCGGCCTCGCGGCTCACAGCGACCAGACGGCTGCCGCATTCGCTCGCCAGTTTCTGCTGGGCCTGTACCCACTCGGCATAGCCGGACGCGTTGGTCAGAAGCTTGGCCTGTCCGACGGTACCGTCGATGCCGATGGCGGCGATCTTGTACTGGATCTCAGCGAGCTTGCGCACCGCTCGTGATGCAATCTCGTTCAGTTCCTGCAGCGTGCGGTAACCCGGGGCGTTGGCGTCCTGAAATGAGTCGATAAAGGCGTTTTGCATGACTTGACCCTCCGTCGTATATGGCATTTGATGCATTGCATCAATTATGATGCAGTGCACAATAAGAGAATTGACCCGGGGTGTCAACCGCTGTTTAGGAGCTCGGTCCCCGGAGCGGAGATAGTGAATAAAACATATTTAAAACAATAAGATACTGATTTAAAGCGCGATCAACGATTGGCGCGGTTGATGATAAGTTCGTCCACAACTGAGGGGTCTGCAAGCGTACTGGTATCGCCGAGGTTCTCCAGTTCGTTGGCCGCGACCTTGCGCAGGATGCGGCGCATGATCTTCCCGGAGCGGGTCTTGGGCAGTCCCGGCGCCCATTGGATGATGTCCGGCGTCGCGATGGGACCGATTTCCTTGCGCACGTGGCGCACCAGTTCCGTGCGCAGCGCCTCGCTCGGCTCAAGCCCGGACATCAGCGTCACGTAGGCGTAGATCGCCTGTCCCTTGATGTCATGGGGATAGCCGACCACGGCCGCCTCGGCGACCGCCGGGTGCAGCACCAGCGCGCTCTCCACTTCCGCGGTGCCGATCCGGTGCCCCGACACGTTCAGCACGTCGTCGATGCGGCCCGTGATCCAATAGTAACCGTCCGCGTCGCGCCGGGCGCCGTCGCCCGTGAAGTATTTTCCCGGGAAGGTCCGGAAATACGTGTCCACGAAACGCGGGTGGTCGCCGTACACCGTGCGCATCTGCCCGGGCCAGGGGCGCTTGATGCACAACGCGCCGGCCGCCGCGCCTTCCAGTTCGCGGCCCTGGTCATCGACCAGGCAGGGCTCGACGCCGAAAAACGGCAGCGCCGCCGAACCGGGCTTCAGATCGGTGGCGCCCGGCAGCGGCGTGATCAGGATGCCACCCGTCTCCGTCTGCCACCAGGTGTCGACCACCGGGCAGCGGCGATCGCCGACCACGCGGTGGTACCACTCCCAGGCCTCCGGATTGATCGGCTCGCCCACCGTACCAAGGATGCGCAGGCTGCGGCGTGAGTATTTCGTCACGTGCGAATCGCCGAGCGCCATCAGCGCGCGTAAGGCTGTCGGCGCGGTATAGAAGATATTCACCCTGTGGCGATCGATGACTTCCCAGAAGCGTCCGGCATCGGGCCAGGTGGGAACGCCCTCGAACAGCAACGTGGTCGCACCGTTGCATAGCGGGCCGTAGACGATATAGGTGTGGCCGGTGACCCAGCCGATGTCCGCCGTGCTCCAGAAAACCTCGCCGTCCTGATAATCGAAGATGTATTTATGCGTGATGGCCGCGAACAGGAGATAGCCGCCGCTCGTGTGCAGGACGCCCTTCGGCTTGCCGGTGGAACCGGAGGTATAAAGGATGAACAAGGGATCCTCGGCGTCCATCGCATCGGCCGGACATTCCGGCGCGGCGCGTTCCATTTCGTCGTGATACCAGTGATCGCGCCCTGCTTTCCAGGGAACGTCTCCCCCCGATCGGCGCACGACCAGGACCGTGTGCACCATCGGGCAGTGCGTGAGTGCCTGTTCGACATTCGCCTTCAGCGGCGTCCGACGTCCGCCGCGGATGCTTTCGTCGGACGTGATGACGATGCGGCAATCCGAATCGAGGATGCGATCCTTGAGTGCCTCCGCGGAAAAGCCGCCGAATACCACCGAATGGATGGCGCCTATGCGCGCGCAGGCGAGCATGGCGACGACAGCCTCGGGGATCATCGGCAGGTAAATCGATACGCGGTCGCCCTTGCGGACTCCGTGCGCTTTCAGGACGTTCGCGAACCGGCAGACGTCGCTGTGCAGTTCACGGTACGTGATGCGGCGTCCCTGCCCCGGCTGGTCGGCCTCCCAGATAATCGCGGTCTGGTCCCCGCGTTCAGCTAGGTGTCGATCCAGACAGTTCCAGGACACATTAAGCTGCGCGCCCTCGAACCAGCGGATGCGGCCGGCCGTGAAGTCCCAGTCCAGTACCCGGTCCCAGGACCGGGTCCAGCCGATAAACCGGCGCGCCTGTTCGGCCCAGAACGCCTCCGGCTCGGCGAGCGATCGCCGGTACATCTCCAGGTATTCCGGCGTCCTGAGATGGGCCTTAGTGGCCAGCGATTCCGGGACCGGATAAACGACTTCAGGCATGCGCTTCTCCCCGTTCGACGATTTGTCCCGGATTGCGCATAGGCAATCAATCGGAACCGGCCTTGCCGTAACGCCGCTCCACGTACTCGTCGACGATGCGCTGGAAATCCTGGGCAATGTTCCTGCCGTGCAGCGTCGTGACCTTTTTGCCGTCGATGAATACCGGCGCGGCGGGCGCCTCGCCCGAACCGGGCAGGCTGATGCCGATATCCGCATGTTTGCTTTCGCCGGGGCCGTTGACGACGCACCCCATCACGGCCAGGTTGAGGTCCTCCACGCCGTTGTATTTGCCGCGCCAGATCGGCATCTGGCTGCGCACGTAGGCCTGGATGCTGTTCGCCAGCTCCTGGAACACGGTGCTGGTCGTGCGGCCGCAGCCGGGACACGCGGTCACCAGCGGCGTGAACGAGCGCAGCCCCATGGTTTGCAGGATCTCCTGCGCCACGATCACTTCCCGCGTCCGATCGCCGCCCGGCTCCGGCGTCAGCGAGATGCGGATCGTGTCTCCGATCCCTTCCTGGAGGAGGACGCCGAGCGCGGCAGTGGACGCCACAATGCCTTTCGACCCCATGCCGGCCTCGGTCAGTCCGAGGTGCAGCGCATAATCGCAGCGCGCCGCGAGATCGCGGTAAACCGAGATCAGTTTCTGCACGCCGCTGACCTTGCAGGACAGGACAATGTGGTCGCGCGACAGCCCCAGTGCCTCGGCACGCGTGGCGCTGGACAACGCCGAGACGATCAGCGCTTCGCGCATGACCTCCTCGGCGTCCCTAGGCTCGGACAGCCTGGCGTTTTCATCCATCATGCGTGTGAGCAGATCCTGATCCAGGCTGCCCCAGTTGACGCCGATGCGCACCGGACGGTCGTGCTCGATGGCCTTCTCGATCATGATGGCGAACTGGGTGTCCCGCTTCTCCCCCATGCCGACATTGCCGGGATTAATCCGGTACTTGGCCAGCGCCCGCGCGCAGTCCGGGAATTTGGTCAGCAGCTTATGGCCGTTGTAGTGGAAATCGCCGATGAGCGGCACGCCACAGCCCATCGCATCCAGCTTTTCGCGGATACGCGCGACCTGCGCCGCCGCCTTTTCGGTGTTCACGGTGATGCGCACGAGCTCGGAGCCGGCCGCGGCCAGCTCCTGCGCCTGCCGCGCCGTGGCCTCGGCGTCCACGGTGTCGGTATTGGTCATGGACTGGATGACAATCGGCGCGCCGCCGCCGATCAGAACGGGGCCAACCCTGACACCGATGCTTCTTCGTCTGGAGAGCATGACGTGCTGTGTAGACATGAAATGCGACCCCTATATTCTACATTCTATATTCGACCCGCCGGATCGCCCTTTCCAATCGCCCCCTGCGCGGCAATGCTCATCGCCCTCCGATGGGGCAAAAGGCTCGTTCCCATGCGATACTACGCGCCCCATGCTGGTCGGCGAAAGACACGAATTCAACCGCGAAGACCTGCTCGCTTGCGCGCGCGGCGAACTGTTCGGCAAGGGCAACGCGCAGCTGCCGCTGCCGGACATGCTTATGGTGGATCGCGTCACCGGGATCAGCGCCACGGGCGGCGCGTTCAACCACGGATACCTCACGGCGGAGCTCGATATCCATCCCGACCTGTGGTTCTTCCAATGCCACTTCGAGGGCGATCCGGTGATGCCCGGCTGCCTCGGGCTGGACGCCATGTGGCAACTGGTCGGTTTCTTCCTCGGCTGGTCCGGCGCCCAAGGTCGCGGGCGCGCGCTGGGCGCCGGCGAGGTAAAATTCAGCGGCCAGGTCACGCCCGATAACCGGCTGATCAGGTACGTCATCGACATAAAGCGGATTGTGAAGCGCAAACTGGTCATGGGCGTCGCAGACGGACGCATGGAAGTCGACGGCGGACAGATCTACGTCGCGCGCGATCTGCGCGTCGGGCTGTTCCGCGCGACCAACAGTTTCTGAATCCGGGACGGGCTATGCGTCGCGTCGTCGTCACCGGCCTTGGCATCAAGTCCAGCATTGGCAACAGCGAAGCCGAAGCGCTCGATTCGCTGCGAAACGCACGCTCCGGGATCGAATTCTGCGGGAAATACGCGGAACTCGGGTTTCGTTCACACGTGCACGGCCCGATCCGCCTCGACCTCGACGCGCTCATCGATAGAAAGCTCAGGCGTTTCATGGGCGATGCGGCCGGGTTCGCCTATCTCGCGATGAAGGACGCGATTGCCGACGCCGGGTTGGCGGTAGCGCTGGTTTCCCACCCGCGCACCGGACTGATCGCCGGCAGCGGCGGCTCGTCCACCCAGAACCTGCTCTTGGCGGTGGACACGCTGCGCGAGAAGGGCGCCAGGAAAGTCCTGCCGACAATGGTTCCGCGCATCATGGCGAGCACGGTGAGCGCGTGCCTGTCGGTAGCCTGCCAGATCAAGGGCGTCAACTATTCGATCAGTTCCGCGTGCGCCACCAGCGCGCATTGCATCGGCAACGCCTGCGAGATCATCCAGGCCGGCAAGCAGGACATCATCTTCGCCGGCGGGGCGGACGAAATACACTGGACCGATACGCTGCTGTTCGACGGCATGGGCGCGCTGTCTTCGCGCTACAACGATGACCCCGCGCATGCTTCGCGCCCGTTCGACGCGGGGCGCGATGGCTTTGTCATCTCCGGCGGCGGCGGGATCGTGGTGCTCGAGGAGTTGGAACATGCACGCAGGCGCGGCGCGCGGATCCTCGCCGAGATCGCCGGTTACGGGGCCACTTCCGACGGATTCGACATGGTCAAACCGTCTGGCGAAGGCGCGGTCCGGTGCATGCGCCAGGCGCTGGCGGACGTGAAGGATCCGGTCCAGTACATCAATACCCACGCGACCAGCACGCCCGCGGGAGATGTGGCCGAACTCGCCGCGGTGCGCCAAGTTTTCGGCGAAAAGATTCCGCTCATCAACTCCACCAAGGCGTTGACCGGTCACGGTCTCGGCGCTGCGGGCGTCAACGAGGCGATCTTCACGCTGCTCATGCTGAAGCATGATTTCGTCTGCGAGTCCGCGAATATCACGAAGCTCGATCCCGCAGCGGAGGGACTGCCGATCGTCCGCAAGCGCATCGATGGTGCCGGCTTGCACACGGTCATGTCGAACAGCTTCGGCTTCGGCGGCACGAACGCCACCCTCGTCTTCCGCCGCTTTTCCTAGTACCTAACAGGTTGATGCAAAAGTCCATCCCTGGACTTTTGCATCTCGCTTCGGCCAAAGCAAAGCTTCGGCCTCGCTCCATTTACCAAGCACTTGCGTGCTTGGTAAATGATGCGTCCCGTCCCTGGGACGCCACAGGCCGATGCAAAACGAGTTTTGCATCGGCCTGCTAACCCGGCCGGATTTATTGGGGCAGTGTGCCAGACGGGTCCTGTCACCCGGTGACGTCCGGCCGGATTCATCTTTGCTCATGGTGCCAGTCGGGTCCTGTCCCCGGGCACCCCTTTTCCGTGCTCGCTCGTTCCCTCGCTTGCGCGCGGAAGAAGGGGAATGCCCGGTGCCACCCGTCCGTTCAGCGCTGGCGTGTGAATCCGGCCGGATTCAGGATCGGGTGCATACCGGGCGGGTGACATCGGGTCACCGCTCTTCGCGCACAGCGGTAGCGAGCACGAAGACGGTACCCGATGGCAGGACCCGCCCGCCGATCCATGCAAAGTGAATCCGGCCGTGCAGGGAACGCGCGGCACGGCGTCGCCTTCGGTGGCACAATGAATATATGGAGACCTCGCAACTGATCGCCGTGCTGCTGAGCTGGGCAGCCCACCTGTCGGGCTACCCCTACCCCGACACCGTGCCCGAGCTGAACCGCGTCGGACACAAATTCCTGGTGGAACACGCCTGTACCGGCGAGCCACGCAATTGCCGCGCCGTCGCGTGGTACGACGACAGGGACACGATCTACCTCGACGACCGCGTGGAGGACCTCGAGGACCCGGTCGTGCGCAGCGTGATCGTGCACGAGCTGGTGCATTACCTCCAGGATCTCAGCGGCAAGTACGATCCGCAGGTCTGCGATCACCAGCTTGCCCGCGAGCGCGAAGCGTATTCCATCCAGCGCACGTATCTGAACCGCATTGCCGGGCGCGTCGCCGCGACTTACCCGGTTTTCGCACCCTGCTCCTGAGAACCCGCGCCGGGACAGACCGGCCAGGACGCCTGCCAACCCGATCACAGGAAGGACCGAATTATTGCGGAAATTGTGCAGAGTTGTGAGATCAATCACGCCGGGCAGCCGGCCGGTTTCCTATTCTTAAACTGCATCATTACCTCCCTAATGATGTTTGTGGCTGGCCCGGCGGTGCCCCTACCCTCCTCCCCCTGTTGGCACTGACCGGGCCGATTTTTTTCCGCAAGAATGCAGGCCTGACCCCACTTAAAGAATCGCTTTAATAGGGCCACTCGCGCCAGCCGCGCAGCAGGGGGAAGTACAGACCGAGACGGATCGGGCGCGGGTCGATCGCGCGCATCAGGTCCGCGTAGCGCTCCAGTTGCGCTCGATACCGTTCGCGCTCGCGATCCAGGAACGCCTCCACATCCGCGCCCTCGTGCCGGCTAGTCTTGTAATCCACGATCCAGCGCCTGCCATCCGCATCGACGAAGGTACGATCGATCTTCACGTTGACCAGCCGGCCCCCGTGCATGCCGCTCAGGGCAACCTCGCCGCGCGCGTCCCGGTGCGTGCCGGCAAACAGCCAGAGTCCGCGCTCGTCCTCCTGCGTGTTCGCCACGGCCCGTGCAAGTTCCCCCACCGCCCATTCCAGATCCGCCTGCGGCGTACCGAGTTGTTCAAGGAGGTGGCGCAGCGCCGCCCGATCCCCGGGCGACGAAGTCGGAGCGGCGGCTTCGCCCAGCCGCCCCCACCACTGCAGACACTGGTGGTAGGCCGTGCCGATGTGCCGCACGGTCTCGCCTGCCCATTCGAATTCGATTGCAGGTTGCGGGCCGGGCGCGGTCAGCAGAAATTCCGCGGGCAGCATGACCGGCGCCGGTGCGGCGGGCGCACGCCATTCCAACGGCAATCGTCCCAACCGACGCTGGCCCATCCCCGGCTCGGCCGCGTAATCCGGCGGCGTCTCGGCGGCCCCCGCAAGCCGGCGCTCGAACTCTTCACGCACGGCCGGCCACAACTGCGCAAGCAGCGAGCCCGAGCGCGGCGCGGCGATACCGTCGGGTTTCACATTCACCGATCCGATCAGGTGCAGGCGGTACCTGGCGCGCGTCGCCGCCACATACAGAAGCCGGCCTTCTTCATAACCGGCCTTTTCATCTAGCAGGCGGCGGATGCACTCGTAAATCGGCGAGACATCGGAACCCGCTTCGCGTATCGGCGCGAGCAGCAGATCCTGACCGCCATCAGCGCCGGGCCGCTCTGACCACAACAGCAGGCGCGGTGGGTCCCCGCGCGGCGACCGCTCCAGTCCGGGCACGATCACGGTGTCGAACTCAAGACCCTTGGCGCGGTGGATGGTCATCACCTGCAGCCGATCGTCCGCCTCGACGTCAGGCGCCGCGAACAGCGCCTTCACGCGCGCATCGAACCGGACAGCATCCAGCAGATCGCCGCCGGCGTCGAATTCCTCCAGCAAATCGAAATAAGTCTGCACATTCACCAGATCGGTCGGCTCGGGCAGGGTCGCGGGCCCGCCGAGCGCGAGCCAGGCCGATTCGATCCAGCGCCGGAGAGTCCACCGGCCGCGCTGCGCCATAACTGGAGCCAGGGAATCTCTGAAGCGGGCAAGCCGCAACTGGCCGTCCGCACTCATGGCGGCCACGCGATCCCGGTCGAGAATGCGCTCCCAGACCGATCCCTGTTCCGCTTCGCCGCAGAGCGCGAGCAGGTCCGCCAGTGTCAATCCGCACCAGGGGGCGCGCAGGATCGCGAGCCAGGCTACGCGATCGGCAAGGTGATGCAGCGCGCGCGTCAAAGCCAGCAGGTCCTGGATCGCCGGCCGGTGCCCGAGGCCCTCGATCTCGACCGCGCGGAAGCGCAGCCCGTCCCGCTGCAGCCGCGCGATGATGTGCGTCAGGAGAGAACGGTTACGCACGAGGATCGCGACGTTCCCCTCCGGGCTCTGACGCCGCGCCGCAAGGATCAGGTCGCGCACGATGCCGGCCTCGCGCGCCGGATCGCGGACCGCGAGCGCGTGCAGCAGCACCGGCTCACCTTCCCGTTCGGCATGAAACGTCTCGGCCGGTGCATAGGTGACCGCGCCGCGCGCTGCGTCCGCGGTCCGCGGCAGTACGCGCACGAAGGTCCGGTTCACCCAGTCGACGATTCCGCGCGTGGAGCGGAAATTCACGCTGATCTCGAGCGGCACCAGTGGCACCTGCGCCAACCGCCGCTGGTTCCATGTGTCGACGAACAGGCCGACCTCCGCCTCGCGGAAGCGGTAAATGGACTGCATCGGATCGCCGACCAGGAACAAAGTGTGCCCGTCGCCGGGCGCCCAACCCGCCGTCAACCGGCGCAGCAACTCATACTGGTTGATGGAGATGTCCTGGAACTCATCCACCAGCACGTGGCGGATCCGATAGTCGAGGTGCAGGGCGAGATCGGTTGGCTCCTGGTCCCCGCCCAGGGCGTCCGCCGCGGCCATGGCGATGCCCGCGAAATCCATCAGATTGTGCCGGGCAAACAGGATGCGCAGCTTCGCATCCGCCACGATCAGCAGCCGGCAGAGGGCCTCGATCACCTGCCAGTGGTCGACGCTGTAGGCCGGAACCGGCAGGTACCGGGTTTCTTCCAGTTGCAGGCGCAGCGCTTCGTTCCCCGACAGACGCGCAAGCAGGGCTTCATAGCGATCCTTCGTTTCCCGCCGGAGTTCCGCCTCCGCCCCGCCTCTGCCGGGCGGCGGGAAACCGAGACTCACGTTTCCCTTCCTTCGCCAATCGCCCGACTGCGCCAGCAGAAACCCTTCAATCCCTTTCCACAAATTCAATTGATCGGCGTCCGGCCCGGGAAGTTCGCGCATCCCGGCGCAACCCCGGATTGCCGATCCACTGCCGTCCCGTTCAAGATGGGCGGCCGCGTACCGCAGCAAGGCCGTGAGTTCCACCACCGCGTCCGCCGGGATCGCGGCGCGCGCGGCAACCAGGGTACTTTCCACCAGTCGGCGCAGGGCCCCTTCCAGCGCTTCACGCCGCGCGCCGACCACGTGCCGCAGCCACTGATCTCGCCGCGCCAACGTGTCGGCTAGCAGGTCCCTGGCGCGCCGCAGATCGTTGTCGAGATGGGCGAGCAGCACCGCAACGGGTTCGGAAAATTCGCCGCCTTCCAGTTCTTCCAGCGTGGCGAGGGCCGCCTCTCGGTAACAAGCCCCGCAGTCCTCAAGCGTCTCCGGCTGCGCCCCGAATCGCGCCAGCATGGGCATGTGGCGCGTGAGGTGCGCGCACAGCGCGTCGATGGTCTGTATGCGCAGGCGCCCCGGATTGTTGAGCAGGTCCCAGCCGAGTTCCGCGTCGCGGGCCAGCGCGCGCCGGGCCAGCTCCTGGATCGCCGCTGCATGTTCATCCTGCGGTGAAGCGCCCGTGGCGGCTCCTTCGAGCGCCGTCACGATCCGGTCGCGCATCTCGGCTGCCGCCTTGATGGTGAAGGTCACGGCTACGATCTCCTCGGGATGCGCCACCCCCTGCAGCAGGCGCAGGTAGCGGCGAATCAGGAGACCGGTCTTGCCGGACCCGGCCGGCGCCTTGACGATATACGATGCATCGGGCTCCACGGCCCGATCGCGCTGCGCGCGATCGGCAATCGGACTATTCATATCCTTCCTCGGGCTGCTCCGGCTGCAATTCGTTCACCCGGCATAGCGCGTGCAAATCGCACTGGCGGCAGGCCTGCGGTCCCTTGGGCATGACGCGCGCGTCGCCGGCGCGGAATTCCGCGCCGAGCGTCGCCAGCGCTGCGCGCCAATGCTCCAGCAGCGGTTCCCAGGCGCCGAGCTCGCGGAAGGCCCGCGATTCGGTTATCGCTTCCACCCCAGGCATCGCGCCCGGCGCGGCGCTGACGCCGCTGAATTTCGCAACGCCCGCCCGGATCAGCGCAAATGCCACCACGGACACCTGCGTGTTCGTGGCGACCGCGTACAGCGGCAATTGCGGTTCATCGGGCCGTTCCGCAACCGCAATCCACTGAAGGTCACTTCCTGTTCACGCTCGCACGCCTCGACGGAAAACGGGTCGCGCTGCCGCTCCATTTCCAGCCAGGCGCGTGCAAGCCGCCGCAGCCTGGTTCGTTCCAGTCCGGCAAAGCGCGGCGCCGGTCCTCCCGGGCGCCGATCCCGGATCGCGTCGAGCGCCGAATCCACCGCCGATCCGATGACGGCATCGAGCCGCGCGTGACCGGCCGTCGTCAGCGTGGAGTGATCGCGAAGCGTCTCCCACACGTTCTGCATGACCCGGTGCACGAGCGTCCCGCGTTCTGGCGGACCCAATCCTGCGTCGACCTCGTCCGGCGCGCGGGCCCCGAGGCGGTGGCGTGCGAATGAGCGGAATGGACACGCGGCCTGATCGCGGAACAATGCCGCGCCGCCCGACTGTGTTTGATCCGTCGGCACCGGCGGCGCCGACTCGTCCACCAGAAAATCCACGCTGCGTGCCGCCTGGATTGAAGCGGCGTAGGCCGTCGGCCGCGCGACCGTTGACTGCCCCGCGGCCCGCAGGTACGCCGCGATCAACGGGCTCGGGCGCAACGGCCTGTCGTCCTCGTTGCATGGATAGCTGAGCACGACATTCTCCGCGGAGGCGACCAGATTCCGGGTCAGCTCGCGGCAGCGGGCCAATTCCACCTCCGGTGAAGCATGCGGCATGCGTTGCTCGCGCTGCAGTCGCAGCGGGATGAAGGGATTCGGCTGCGCCCGACCGGGCCAGAGTTCCTGCTGCAGCCCCATGACCCACAGGTGATCGAACTGCATGTCGGCCGCGCCCGAGAGCCCCATGACCTGGACCGGCGCTTCCCCGGTGCGGGGCTGGAAGCGTTGTTGCGCCACGACCCGCCGCAGTTCCGCGAGCGCGGACGCGGCGTTGAGTCTTGCCAGCATCGGCTCCAGCGACGCCAACTCGGACAAGGCGTCCAGCCAGGCCTGCATGCACTGGTACTCGGTGCTGTCGGGCGCGCGCGAACCCGGCCACCCCAGTGTCCTGAGCATACGCGAGTAAAGTTCCGCCCAGGTCGCGGTGGACTGCATGCCGCGCGCCGAGCGCAGCAACTGCGCCGCATCGCGCAATCGCGCGAGCAGTCCTTCGCAACCTCGGTGCCTGGCGTTGAAGGTAGTCGTCGCCCTGATCAGGGACGCGAGATCGTGCCGGAATGCACCGCGACGCCGCAGCGACGCATCCAGGCCGGCGCGCGCCGCCGCTTCGCTTTCGGCGTCGGCGAGAAACGGCGAGCGCAGCAGGCTGCCCAGTTCGGGAGCAGTGATGGGTTCGTGCAGTGCATGCAGCATGAGCAGCGCTGCGGCGATCGCGGGATACTCGGTCAACGGGCTGCCGAGCGCGATGCTGTAGGGCCGCGCGGTCTCCCCGGGCGGCCGGGTGTACGCGCCGGGGAAGAGCACACCATCGAACTCGTACTCCAGCGCACGGCGCCGGGCCGCGAGATCCGGCATAACGATGCCGATGCTGTCACCGGGCCGCGCGCCCAGCCGTTCCCGCGTCCAGGCCGCCGCCGCGCGGATCTCGGCCCGGCGGTCGGCAAACCCTTCCGCGGCCACGAACCGGTTGCGCGTTCCGGGCACGATCCATTCGACCGTCGCACCCCGATCCGCCAGCGAACGTGCGAGTGCAAGCAGGCCCGGCTCGGGGGCGTCAAAACCGATCAGTGCCAGCCGCGCGGGCCCCGCCGACGGGCCGCGCGCCGGCGCAGACAGCAATTCCTCCGCGAGGCTGGATGGATCCTGCCAGCCGCGCGCCGCGCATTGTGCCGCGTACGCGCCGGCCCAGGTTCCGAAGGCGCGCGCATCCTCGCTCATGCCCCGATCCGGCCGGGCGGGCTTCAGGCGCCAGGCGGCGAGTCTCTCCCAGGCTTCCATGGCCTGCCGCGCGACCGCGCCCGGATGCAGCAGGTTCCGGCCGAAGCCGGATTCCTCGATGATCCGCTGCCACGCGCACAGCGATTGCGCCGGGCTCAGGAGCAGCGGGCGCTCGGCAGCAAAGCGGCGCGTTTCCCTCCACGTCCGATCCAGCCACGCGGACAACGGCAGGACGTCGGGGGATTCCCAGGCGGTCCGGCCTTCCTGGAGGCGACGGCGCGCGAATTCGTATTGCAGGCGTTGCGCGAGGCGGCTGCTCGCCGCCACCACGGTAAAGCCGCTTTCAGCGCATGCAATACCGCGCTCGTTCATTATTTACTTCGGCGTGGGGGGTTTCAGGCGATCGGCGAGCGATGGGTCGTCGATGTAAGGGTTGCGCATCCCCTGCAATGTCTCTATCTGGTCATTGCGCGCCGTCTCCTGCTCGCTCGGCGGATCTTCGCGGTTCCATTCCTTCAGCAGTTGCAGCAGTGCGGCATCCACCGGCAGGCGGTAGGTCGCTCGCATGTACAGGATCGAACGGGCAATGTTGCCGCGGGCCAGCGGCCGGGGTTCGAACACCTCGTCCTTCCACTCGATGTCGCAATCATCGAAGCGCCAGTCCTCGCCTTCGACGAGCCCGTACCTGCGGCCATTGCGAAAGGTGAACAGCGACTGCTGGATGGGATAGAGGTTGTGCATGTCGGCTTCCATCTTCGCGAATTTCGCGTTGCGGCTGTCGCGACAGGCGCTGCGATTGCGGCAACCCGTGAACTCGAGCATGGACTCCGTCGGGTAAACATGGTCGATGACCACGGTTCCGCCGTCCTCGGCGCGCCGATCGGCGCCGAAGCGCATGCCGCAATACAGCGTCCATCCCCCGTCGGGATAGAGGACTTCCCAGAACGTTTTCTCCGCGATGGCGTCGTAGTCGAACCGGTTCTCCCCGGCGTGGCCTGCCGCGACGATCGCCAGCAGCGCGGCAATGATGCAGGTTTGCAGAGTAACGCGCGGCGTCATGTCAGGGTGCGATCACGGGGATGGAGGTCGGCGGACTGCGCGATGCAATCACTCCGCGCGGCACATTATCATACGCAAATGAAATACGAGATGCCGAATACGGATGATCGCCCGATCTGGGACGTGTGGCTGTCGTCCCTCTGGATGCCGGCGGTCACGGCGGCCGATGAGCTGGATCTCTTCGATACCATCTCGCAGAACCCCGGCACGGTGAAGGATCTCATCCGGCACACGGGGTTCTCGGCACGCGGCATGGAAGCGCTTTTTCGGCTGCTCGCCGCGCTCGGCTTTCTCGCCGTTCGCCTCAGCGAGGGCGAGGTCGCCGATCGCGTCGATACGTGCGCGGTCGACATGTTCCGGCAGGAGTGGCCTCCCGGTTACGACGCCGTCTTTTTTTCCAACATCTTCCACGACTGGAGCTTCGAGACCTGCGCCGAACTCGCGCGCAGGGCCTTCGCGAACTTGCCGGCGGGCGGCCGCATTTTCCTGCACGAAATGCTGGTCAACGGCAGTGGCGACGGACCCCTCACGGCCGCGGCTTTTTCCGTGCTCATGCTCCTCGGCACGGAAGGACGCCAGTTCACCTTGAACGAGCTGGCGGAACTGCTGGAGAAGACGGGCTTCAGGGACGTGAGCGCGACCGCGACGTACGGGTACTACTCGCTGGTGATCGGCCGGAAATAGATTACGTCGTCATTCCGGCCAATGCTGCGAAGCAGCCGCGAGCCGGAATCCAGCCCTCGTGCTCCATGAGTCACGATGACGCGGGTCTTATTCCTCGTGCCTGGATTCCGCACGCTCACCCGGCTTGCGCCGGGCTCGGTCCGGAATGACGGCAAAAACGACGAGCTCCTTACGCCAGAAAATCCACCACCGCCTGCCGCGCCTGCTTCGATTCGTTCAGGACCAGGTGGCCGGCGTCCTCGATGATCCGGAGCTTCGCATTCGGCAGGCACTTCATCCACTGCGCGGTCTGGCCCACCGGGATCAGGCGATCCATCCGCGGCCAGATCAGCAGCGTCGGCATGGTGGCGCGGTGCAGCCAGTATTCCAGCCGCGGATTCACCGGGCCGGCCGGCGCCACGCGCCGCGTGGACTGCATCTCGCGCATCATCTTCGCGGCGAGTTCCGTTGCATCCGCGCCCCCTTCCGGGAGATAGGCGCGGATCGAATTCAGGTCATGGACCAGATACGAGAAAAGATCTCCGGGCTGGACGCCGCTGAGATCGGGGAACGGATGTTCCGGCACGCTGAGACCGGCGGGCGCGACCAGGACGAGCTTGCGCAGCAGGTGTCCGTGGGCCACCGCGAACTCGGCCGCCATCCAGCCGCCGAGCGAAATCCCCACCAGGTCGAACTGCGTCAGCTTCAGCTTGTGGAACACGTCGAGGTAGTGGAGCAGCATGTCGTTCATCGAGCCGATCCCCGGCGCGTCCGCGGACTCGCCATATCCCGGGTGAAACGGCAGGATGACCCTGAAGCGCTTCGTCCACTCGCGCGCGAAGTCGATGCCGCTGAACGTGCCGGCGCCGTGCCAGTACACCAGCGGGCGGCCCTGCCCCGCGCTGTAGACCACGGTCTTGACGCCGTTGATCGTGTATTCGTTCCGGTCGAAACCCTGCGGCATCCCGGAAACGCGCTCGCCATGCTCTGCCATCGCTGCTCCCCTTACGTTTTTCGTCATTCCGGGCGACCGTAACGGCAGCGGAGGGCGGCCCGGAATCCATGCCACGCCAGGCAAAGACTGGATTCCGGACAGCCGCGCAGCCTGCCCCGGACCCGCTTCCGGGGCCGCGTCCGCAATGACGTGATTGCCGCGATTGTTAGAATACGGCCATTGTAAGTGAGGGACTTCCGGGTGGAAAAGCCGGGTGGAGTGCTGATCGCAGGGGCCGGTCCGGTGGGTTTCATCACCGCGCTCGGGTTGGCGCGCGCCGGGATCCCGGTCACCGTCATCGAGGCCGAGGAGAAGATCAACGATTCTCCGCGGGCGGCGGTCTACTTCCCGGTCACGCTCGAGTTCCTGGAGCGGCTCGGCATCGTGGACGAGGCGCACGCGATCGGCGTGCAGAACGACAAGCTGCAGATCCGCTACCGCGACGCGGACGAGGCCTACGTCCTTTCGCCCTCGGTCCTCCGCGGCGACACGCGCTATCCCTACCAGCTTCACTTCGGCCAGAACGAGCTGGCCGAGCTCGTGCACCGGCGCCTGGCCGGAATACCGGAGACCGAAGTGCGCTTCAACACGCGCCTCGTCGCGATCGCGCAGGACTCCGGCGGCGTGACGGCCACCGCCCGCACGCCGAGGGGCGACGCCGAGCTGCGCTGCGACTGGCTGATCGGTTGCGACGGAGGCCGCAGTGGCGTGCGCAAGGCGCTCAACCTCTCCTTCGACGGCCACACCTGGCCGGAACGCTTCGTCGCGACCAACGTGCGCTATGACCACTTTGATCGCTACGGCCTCGGCCTGGCGAACTTCTTTTCCCACCCCGTGCGCTGGGCGGTGGTCGCGGTCGTCAGCCGGACCGGCCTGTGGCGGGTGACGTACAACGAGGACGGCGACTGTTCCGACGAGGAGGCGATCCGGCGCGTCCCGCAACGGTACGCGGAGCTTTTCCCGGACTTGGGACGCTACGAGCTGGTCGCGGTCTCCCCCTACCGCGTACATGAACGGATTAGCGAGAAGCTGCGCGTCGGCCGCGTGCTGCTCGCCGGCGACGCCGCGCACGTGTGCAACCCCTGCGGAGGCATGGGACTGACCACCGGTCTCATGGACGCGCAGGCGCTGATCGACGCCCTCGGCGCGGTCATCCACGGCAAGGCGCACGAATCCGTGCTCGATTTCTACGCCGACGAGCGCCGGCGCGTGTTCCTGGAAGTCACGACGCCCGCGGCCACCGAATACCGGCGGCTGCTCGGAGAGAAGGACCCGGAACGGCGGCGCCGGGATCGCGAGAATCTGCGCCACGTCACCAGCCATCCTGAAATCATGCGCCAGAACATGCTCTCGCTGTTCGGTACGCGCGGCAGGCCCATGCTGCAATGACGGATGGGTGTCATTCCGGGCGACCGAAGCGCCGGATTTTCCTCCGTTATTCCGGGCAAGGCTGCGGAGCAGCCGCGACCCGGAATCCATGGTGTACGATGAACCCCTTCGCAACAGCATGGATGCCGGACAATGACGGATGCGAAATGACAGATTGCCATGCCGAGCCTCCTCCGGAGAAACCCTGAGCCATGAAAATACACTGCCATGCCACCCTTCCCGTCGCCGCGTGCATGACGGCGATGATCGCGCTCACTCCCGGCGTACGCGCCGAAGACACCTCCGCCGCGAAGCAGATCACGGCCGACTACATGCGCGCTCAGGTCGCGAAACTCTCGGCCGATGAGTTCGAAGGGCGCGGCACCGCCGCCCCCGGCGGCGAGAAGGCGGGCGACTATCTGATCGAGCAACTCAAGTCGCTGGGTTATGAACCGGCGGCCGGCGCCAATGGATGGAAACAGCCGTTCGACATCATTGGCATCAAGTCCGCCGTGCCCGAGCAGTGGGTCTTCAGCCACGGCGACCGGAACCTGCCGCTGAAGCGTTACGAGGAGTTCCTCGCCTCGAGCGGCGTGCAGAAACCACAATCGACGATCAAGAACGCCGAGGTCGTGTTCGTCGGCTACGGCATCCAGGCGCCCGAATTCCAGTGGGACGATTTCAAGGGGCAGAACCTCAAGGGCAAGGTGCTGCTGATGCTGAACAACGATCCGGACTGGGATCCGCAACTGTTCGCCGGCAATACGCGACTCTATTACGGCCGCTGGACCTACAAGTACGAAAGCGCGGCGCGCCAGGGCGCGGCCGGCGCCATCGTCATCCACACCACCCCTTCCGCCGGTTATCCGTTTCAGGTCCTCCAGGCCTCCTCCGAGAGCGAGAAGTTCGAGCTGCCCGCCAAAAAAGATGAGCCACGCGTGCAGGTCGAAGCCTGGGTCACCGAGGACGCGGCTAAAGAACTCGTTGCGCTCGCCGGCCAGGAACTCGGGCAACTCGTGGAGGCCGCGAAGAAGCGCGACTTCGCGCCGGTGCCGCTCGGCATCCGGACTTCAATGAGCTTCGCCAACGAGGTCAGCCAGAAGACAAGTTTCAACGTTTTCGGTCTGCTGCGCGGCAGCGATCCGGCGCTGCGGGATGAGGCCGTGATCTACACGGCCCACCACGACCATCTCGGCATCGCCACGCCCGACGCAGAAGGCGACAACATCTACAACGGGGCGCTGGACAACGGCGCCGGCATGGCGCAATTGCTGGCGATCGCGAAGGCATTCAAGGCCCTGCCCGCACCGCCGCGGCGTTCCATCCTGATCCTGTTCGTCGGGGCGGAGGAACAGAACCTGCTCGGGTCGGAATATTTCGCGACCCACCCGACCCTGCCCGCGGGCAAGATCGCCGCGAACATCAACTACGACGGCGGCAACATCTGGGGCCGCGCGCGCGACATCGCCTTCATCGGCAAGGGCAAGTCCACGCTGGACGCGATTGTCGAGCGCCACGCGGCACTGCAGGGGCGGGCCGTCAAACCCGATCAATACCCGGATCGCGGCCACTTCTACCGCTCGGACCAGTTCAACTTCGCCCGCATCGGCGTCCCGGCGCTCTATCTCGACATCGGCACGGAATTCATCGGCCGGCCCGCGGGCTGGGGCCAGGACCGGATCGAGGAGTTCGAGAACGAGCGCTACCACCAGCCCAGCGACGAGATCGATGACGGCTGGAACTTCGACGGGATGATCGACGACGCCCGGCTGGGCTTCTACGTCGGACTGGAAATCGCCAACGCGGACGAGCTGCCGGCCTGGGTGCCGGGCGACGAGTTCGAGGCAGCGCGCAAGGCGGCGCTGGCGGCCGTAAGAGAATAGGTACCTACCGTGAAGCGTTCCATACTCGTCCACCCCACCGGCAGGTTCGACAATCACGCCAGGACCTACCAGCAGATCGAGGCGGTGCCCATCGCCGCGGCGATGGGAGCGGAAATTCGCGGCGTGATCATCGCACGACTCGACGATCAGCAGTTCGACGAGATCCGCGACGCACTCTTCCACCACAAGATGATTTTCTTCCGCGGGCAGGAACTGACCCGTGGCGACCAGGCGGCGTTCAGCCTGCGCTTCGGGCCGTTTGCGGAAGACGCCTACACCCGCGGCATAGCCGAGCATCCGGACGTGCAGCCGCTGATCCGGGAAGCGGACGCGCGCGACGCGCACATTTTCGGCTCCGGCTGGCACACCGACTCGCCGTTCCTGGCCGAGCCACCTGCAATCAGCATGCTCTACGGCGTCGATATTCCACCCTACGGCGGCGACACGATCTGGGCGAATGCGGCGCTCGCCTATGCGACTCTGAGCGAGACCATGCAGAAATTGATTGCGCCCCTGAGAGTGCACATGTCCATGATCAACGTGGTGGCCTCCGTCATGGATTACGCCACGCCCGGCGACACGCCGGCGGGACGCCTCGCCGCGCTCAAGGGCAGCGGCGCGCTACCCGAGGACGTGCAGCGAAAAATCAAGGGCGCGTTTCACCCGCTGGTGCGCACGCATCCGGTGACCGGCGAGAAATCGCTCTACTGCGACGGTTCCTATGCGGTCGGCATCGAGGGAATGGCGCCGCAGGAGGCCGAGGCGCTGCTGGATTTCCTGGCCGCGCACCTGACCCAGCCTGCCTTCACCTGCCGCCTTCGCTGGGAGCCGAAAACTTTGGCGTTATGGGACAACCGCCTGTGCGTCCACCAGGCGTTCAACGACTACGACGGGCATCGCCGCGAACTGTACCGCACTACCGTCGCCGGCGAAGTGCCGCGGTAGGCGGTTAAATCCAGGACAGGACGGCAGCGACTGGCCTAGGACAGGTCCGTTTCCCGTGCCCTCTTCAGCACGGCGTCGAAGAGCTTCTCAAGCGCACCATTGACGCCGCGGCAACCCGCCATGACCCGTTCGGCCCAGTCGAGGTATTCCAGCCGGCGCTGCAACGGCCAGCCGCTCGGCGGATGGTCGGTCATGTCGCGGACGTTGGCGATCTTGTCTGCCAGCTTGATCAGCTTGGCGGCATCCGAGAGACGCGCCGCGTGCTCGATCTGCAGCCGCTTGCGCACGTCCTTGGGCAAACTTTTGTCGTCCGTGACCTCCTCCACCAGCGCGCGGACCTCGGAGCCGAAGGCCGCCTCCAGCTCCTTCAACGTGGTATCGGTGTCCTCGATCGTGTCGTGCAGGACGGCGGCCATCAGAACGTTCATCTCGCCGACGCCGCCCGTGCCCGCCAGCAATTCAGCGACCTCGATGGGGTGATTGACGTACGGCGACTTGTCCTCGCCCTTGCGCCGCTGGTCCCGATGCTTGTGCGCGGCGAAGGCGACTGCGTTCAGCAACCTGGCCGCGCCTTCCGGTTCAGTCTTCACCGCGCACCCGATCAGAAGTAGCGGAACACGAGATAGGCGATCGCCGCGATGCAGGCCAGGATCCCGGGCACGGCGATCCAGCTAATCTCCTTCTGCCGCCGCAGCGCGGTGCGCTGCAACGCAAGCGATTCCCCTACCGAATCACGCGATCGCCGCACCTGCTCCTCGATCAGCGCGCGCTGCGCCGAGAGCAGGGACACGACCTCGCGCTGCGCGTCGCGGATCTCGCGGGCGACTTCCAGGAGCTGCCGTAGTTGTTCCTCGTCCGTCACGTGCCAGTCAATAAGAAGATGAATTTCACCAGGTGCGAACCGTCACCGGTCCTGTCTGGCCCTCCGTCTGCCGCTGCAGCACTTCCCGCACCACGCCTGAATACTGGTCCGTGCTGGAGGCAGGGGCCGGTCGCAGATGCCCCTCGAACCATTCGAGCACTGAGCGGCGCTTTTCGTCGTTTCACTGGATTTCCATTATAGTCCGCCACCGTGACCACCGGACCCCAGCCTGCTCCCGAACGGGAGATGGTCGAATCCGCCCTCGGCTACCCGCAATTCCGGCGCTACTGGATCGCGCGCCTGTATGGCAGCGCGGCCAGCCAGATGCAGGCCGTCGCCGTCGGCTGGCAGGTCTACGACATGACCGGGCGCGCGATCGATCTCGGCTGGGTCGGGCTCTCGCTGTTCCTGCCGCAGCTGGCCCTGGCGCTGATTACAGGGCAGGTTGCGGATCACTACGATCGGCGCAGGGTACTCGCGCTGGCAACCCTGCTCGACGGCGCATGCGTCACCATGCTGCTCGGTCTCACCGTGGCCGGCAACCGCGATCCGCGCTGGATCTTCCTCATTCTTGTGCTCACCGGTTCCGCCCGCGCGTTCCAGGTGCCGGCATCGTTTGCACTGATGCCGAACCTGGTCAGGCCGATTGCCTATCCCAGCGCAGCGGCGTGGGTCTCCACGGCGTGGCAAACCGCCTCGATCCTCGGGCCGGCCCTCGGAGGGATCCTTTATCTCGTGGGTCCCGTGACGACCTATGGCGTCTGTGTGCTGCTGCTCATCCTCTCGGCCGCGATGGTGATGACACTGCAACTGGCCGGCGCTGCGCAGAAAGTCCGGGGCATGGACTGGTCATCCACGCTGGTGGGCGTGCATTTCATCCGCACGCATCCGCTGGTGCTGGGCGCGATCTCGCTGGACCTGTTCGCGGTCCTGCTGGGCGGCGCGACCGCGCTCCTGCCGATCTATGCGCGGGACATTCTCGAAGTGGGTCCCTCCGGCCTCGGCATCCTGCGCAGCGCGCCGGCGGTCGGCGCGCTCATCGCCGCAGTCATCATGTTGCGCTTCCCGATCCGCAGTAACACGGGCTTCGCCCTGCTGGGCTGGGTGGCCGTGTTCGGTCTGGCGACGATCGCCTTCGGTGTCTCCACCGACCTGCGGGTATCGCTGGCCATGCTGACCCTGCTCGGCGCAGCGGACATGGTCAGCGTGATCATCCGCCGCGTGCTGATCCAGATCGCGACACCGGACGAGATGCGCGGACGCGTCAGCGCGGTCGAATCCGTGTTCATCGGCGCCTCGAACGAGCTGGGTGAGTTCCGGGCGGGCGTGAGCGCCGCGTTTTTCGGCACGGTGCCGGCCGTCGTCATCGGCGGCATCGGCACGGTGCTGGTGGTCGCCCTGTGGGCGAAGATGTTTCCCTCGCTAAGAACGGTGGACAGGCTGGAATCGGTGGCGAGTCAGTAGAACCACTCCAGGTCGACCAGGCCGCGCTCGTTCCGGTTCTGCGCAACATCCAGCCGCTCGCTGAATCCGGCAAGGCGGATGCGCAGCGATTCGCTGAATCCATAACCCAGCCAGACCATCGTGCCGCGCATCCTGGATCGGAACCACCAGTCATCGTCGTTGAAGGCGGCCTGCACCGCCTGTCTCTGAACGCGCTGGTGCGCGACGCCGAATTCGAACCCCTGTCGCCGGATGCTGTTGCCGATCACGAGATCGGCGCGGCCGCCGAAGCCGTCCTCACCCGCCGCCGTGTTGCGGGCCAGATCGATCCGCGCCCGGACGGGCCAGTTCCGCGCCGTGAATTCGACGCCCAGTTGCAGATCGGCGATGTTGAAATCGTCCGCGAACGTGCCGTCAGGATTCAAAAGGTTCGTCCGGCCCAGGCCCTTGCGCGCCAGTTCGTCGAGATCGTCGAAGTCCACCCAGGAGAGCAGAAGCAGGTATTGGATCGACTTGCCTTCGCCGATCCGCAGGGCCGCCTGCGCGGCCTGGATTTTCGAATCATCGCCATACAGGTGGTTGCCCAGGAACGCGCCGCCCAGCGCCTCGAAGGAATTGAAATTTCCGATCCCGACACGGTGGCGCAGCGACACACCCTGGGGGCGCAGGTCCTGGTCCCAGAGCATCGGGCTCAACCGCAACGGGAACTGGCTCTGTCCGACAAGCAGTTCGGTCTCTTCGGACAGGTGCGCCGTCATGAACAATTCGTCGAGCAGGACATCATCGGCCTTCTCGTTGTCCAGGTTAAAGCGCGTCTTGCTGTTGCCCTGCGTGCTCAGGTTGATTCTGGCCGCGACCCCGAATTCCAGGACTTCATTCGGAAACCACGATATGCCCGGCCGGACGCGGATCGTTCCCCGCTCGAAGTCCTTCTCGATCGGCCGCGGCAGGTCGCGCACGAAATCGCCCCGCAACCGCGCGTCGGCAAAGTACTCGAAGCTGCGCTCCATTGCCGCCAGGTCCTCCGCCACCGGCGGATCTGCCGCGACACAGGGCTGGGTCAACGGGAACAGCAGCAGGAAAAGCAGTCCGGACAGGAAAGAGGCATCGCCCTCGATGCGCAAATCGGAACCGTCCTGGCCTCCCGCCGCGGCGCTCGTCATGCGCGGAGCTGTTCCAGCCCTTCGAGCAGCTTTTCCGCGCTCGGCAGCCGGTCGTCCGGATTGCGCGCGATGCAGCGCATGATGAGGTCCTCCAGCGCCGGCGGGATCTCCTTCCAGTACGTCGAGGGCTTGATGGGATCCTCTTCGTTCTTCGCCTTCGCCAGTTCGCTGATGCGCTTGACCTTGAACGGGAACTCGCCCGTGTACATCTGGTAGATCAACACGCCCGCCGCGTAGATGTCGGCGCGCGCGTCCACCGGCTTGCCCATCAACTGCTCCGGAGCGGCATAGCGCGGCGTGCCGACGACCGCCCCTTCGAGGTCGCCCAGCCCCGGACCGGACACCTGGCGCGCGATGCCGAAATCCATCAGCTTGGCATTGCCGTTATGTTCAAGAATGACGTTCTCCGCCTTGATGTCCCGGTGCAGCACGCCCTGCGCGTGGGCGGCCTGCAGTCCGGCGGCGACCTGCTTGGCGATATGCAGTCCCGCCGAATACGGGATCCGGCCGCGCTGCGCCAGCAGGTATTTCAGCGTCAGGCCGCGCACGTATTCCATGGAGATGTAGGGCACGCCCTCCAGTTCGCCGTAATCGAAGGTGCGCAGCACCGCGGGGTGGGTGATCTTCCGCGCCAGCCGGATCTCGCTCTTCATCGCCTCCAGGTATTCCTTCTCGCCTTCGGCGCCCGAGATCTTCAGCATCTTCAGGGCCACCAGGTCATTCAGTTCGTGGTCGTGCGCCTTGTAGACCACGCCCATCCCTCCCGCGCCGAGTTCGGAGATGATCTCGTAACGATCGCCGAGCGTGATGCCCGGCATGACCTTCACCTTTCTGCGGCCTGGTCGTCCATCCCCCATCTGCGTGGCGACGCTCGCCAGCGTGACGCCGCCGCCCGGGATCGTCGCCTCCTCGCCTTCCACCTGGAACACGTTGGTGTCGGCGGCATTGAGCGCATAAAACTTGTTCTTGCTGACCACGCCCTGGGAGATCAACGGCTTGAAATCGGGCACCTCCTTGCGGATCGCCTCGTGAATCTCCTTGGTGAAAAACAACTGGCCGGAAACGGCCTCCTGCAGCAGGCGATCGAGCTGATACACCGCCAGCCCGAGCAGGTTCTCCGCGCTCTCTTCGCCGACGTAGATCCGTCCGGACGCGGCATGGCCTTGCACGACGGCCGCCGCGATCCCTTCCCCCTGGCTCACGAGGTTCGACATCACGCTGCCGGCCACGGTCAGCGCGCGCTTGTAGCCGTCCTGCCCGTCGAAGACGACCAGCACGCGATGTCCGGACATGCCGACCATCCTGCCGGCGTGCGCCTTGACCAGGGCCTCGATGGTTTCCAGGTTGGCGTTGACCAGATTGAAAACTTCCTCCGGCGCGGTCTTGTCCACCTGTCTGGCGAACCGGCGCATGTCGATGCCGAGCAAGGCGAACGGGCCGTAAGCCGAGGGCTGGTGGCCGATGCTCCTGCGGGCCGAGCCGGAACCCTTGGTATCCAGCATGTCGGGCAGGAACTTGGCGAGTGCCGCCATGTAGCCCTGCATGTCGCTCTTTTCCCGCAAGTCGCTGAGCAGCGAGTCAAAGGAAGCCGTGAGCTGCGCGACCTCGTCCTTGCCGCCCGCTTCAAAGCGCTGCTGATAGTTCCCGCGCGCCGCCGCCTGCGCCGCCGTGGCGAGCCGTCTGACCGGCGCGAGCACGCCCCGCGATACGAGCAGCGACAAAGGCAGGGCCAGAAGAATGCTGATCCCGGTGGCGATCAGGAGGCCGTTCGTGATGTCCCGAAAGTCGCCGAGCGCCTCATCCAGCGAAGTGAGCGCCACCGCGAGCCCTCCCGAATCGGGACTGCCCGCCGGACTGACCGAAGCGAGCCAGTGGCGGCCGGCGATCTCGATCTCGACCGGCGCGCCCTGCTGCGCGGCCATCAGGGATGACCGCTGCTGCGCGAGCGCATCCAGTTCCCTGTCATCCAGCGTGCCGGCGACGGGCTGCAGGCCATCCTTTCCGTTCAGGAGGAACACCAGCTCGGAGCCGCTGATGTCCTTGATCTCCTCGGCGAAGCGATCGCCGACCACGAGGCCGGTCAGCAGGAAACCGACGAGGTTTTCCTCATCGGCCAGCGGGACGACGGCGATCTGGTAGGCGCCATCATCGCGGAACCAGTAACCGGCGGCGGATTCAAGCGACTGGACGACCGGGCCGACGACGGCGTCGCCGGCGAGATCATCCATGGACAATCCCGGGAAATCCGTGCGTGCGATGACCTTGCCCGCGTTGTCCAGCACCATCGCGAAATCGAAGCCGAGGTCTTCCTGGCGTTCCGAGAGCAGATCCGCAATCGACGTCTTGTCCACCCCGCCGCCCAGGCCCAGGTCGCCGCCGGTCGCCTCCGCCACGTAACTGGAAAAATAGGGATCCGAGGCGAAGATTTCGGAGATCAGGCGCAGTTGCCGGAAACGCTGGGATTCATATCCGGACTGGACCGCGCGGATGTTTTCCAGCGCCTCGACCACGGCCTGGCCCGCGATCCTGTTGCCGCGATAGTAGGTGACCCCCGCGGCAAGTCCGAGCACCAGCACCAGCAACCCGCCGAAGGCGAGAAAGATCCGTTGTCCGAGGCCGAGCTTCACGTCAGTATTCCCGCTCGCGGCTCCTGCGATAGGACTTGCCTTCCTTGTTCATGTGCGTCGGGATGCGCCGCTGCGTCAGGTCCAGCTTGTATTCGCCCTTCGGCACTCCGGCCTGGCTGAAATCCATGGAGTTTTTCACCACGTCGGCGCGCGGATGCCAGATGTAGAGCGTGCCGGTCTCCGCCGGGAGATTGCTCAGCGTGAATTCCCCGCCGCCGGAAACACCCGAGAAATGCGGCGTGTTCATGACCAGGACGTAGGCCACCATCGAATGATGCACGTTGCAGTACACGCGGACCAGTCCGGTGTCGGCGAATTGGTGCGAATGCGCCTCGCCGCCGGCGTAGAAGCCGAGGTCGAAGGCGTTGTTCGTGGAGGTGGAAAAGGCGTTGTGAAGGATGGGATCGAAGTTTTGAAAGCTGACCTCCGTGCCCACCGTCACCGGCAGAACCCTCGGAGCGAATTCCTTATTCTCCATGCGCATCTGCGCCGGGCCCGTCAGCGGCGCAGGTGCGGCCGCCGGCTTGTCCGGCACGAAGTACACGACCACGTCCGCGTATTCCTCGGCGGCCGCGGACTTGCCCTGTTCCGCAAGCGACACCCGGCCGTTGAAATCCGCGGCGGCGACATTCACGGCGCCGAGCAGGGCTGGCAAACACAAGACACGGGTCAGCAGGGTCGTTCGCATCCAATACCTCCGAATCGATGAAAGGTCCGGCTCGTCCACGACGGCGGTTTGAGTATTAGAACCCGCCGCGGAGCGTGGATTCCACCCGGAACGTCTGCCGCCTGTGGGGTCTTTCACATTCGCGCCCGTCCGCGTGCCGGTACCCGCATCCGGTAATGCGGGGCGGTCTGCCGCTTCGGCCAAGTCAGGAGAGCATAAACTGAATCCTTGAAATATCATGCAATTATATTATCCTATTAAGGTTATTTAGCTGAAACCCGGCCGAATGCGAACCGCAGGAAACCCGATCCATCAGCGACGCCCCCGGCACAGATCCGGACCGTGGCGCGGAATCCTGCAACGGGTGATGGGCGTAGTCCTGTTCGGCATAGCGCTGCCTCCCGTCCAAGGCTTCGACACCGGCAGTCGCCTGCTCGCCACCGGCGGCATCACCCAGATCGAAGGCGCCGCGGGGGGCGGACTGGTGCCCTGGGCGGTCCTTTCGGGCTACGGGCAGAAGGACGAATGGGGCGGCGATTTGTTCGTCACCTATGCCCGGACCGATGACTATGCGCTGGGCGCGGCCGGGGTCTCCGTCGCGTTCGGCAACCGGGTGGAATTCTCGCTCTCGACGCAGCTTCTCGACATTGACGATCTCGCCGACGATCTCGGTCTGCCCGACGACACGCTGCGGCAGGAGATCGTCGGCGTGAAGGCGCGGTTGCTTGGCGATCTGATCTATGGCGTCGTGCCGCAGTTCAGCGCCGGCCTGCAGTACAAGCATAACGCCGACTTCGACGTTCCCGCGCTCACCGGCGCGCGCGACGACGATGATATCGATTTTTATCTGAACGCGAGCCGCTTGTGGCTTTCCGGGATCTACGGCTATCCGGTGCTGGTCAATGTCGGGCTGCGTTTCTCGCGGGCGAACCAGCTGGGGTTGCTCGGATTCGGCGGCGACAAGGACGGCAGCCGAGACACGCTTTTTGAGGCGAGCGCCGGCATCCTCCTGCGGCGCGATCTCCTGCTCGGCTACGAATACAGGCAGAAGCCGGACAACCTCAGCTTCGCGGCGGAAGACGACTGGCAGGACGCCTTTCTCGCCTGGTTCCCGAACAAGTATCTCAGCCTGACCGGCGCATGGATTGACCTGGGCTCGGTGGCGGGCAAGTCCGGCCAGGACGGATTCTATTTCAGCGTCGAAGGGACGTATTGAATGCGCTCATCGATGCTTCCTTGCACGCCGTTACCCGTGCTGCTGCTCGTCGTTGCCTGCGCCGCGACGCCGGGACCCGGCGGCCGCAGCCTGTACGAAGATCTCGGCGGCCAGCCGGGCGTGGAGAGACTGGTCACCGCCACGGTGCGGCTCGCGCATTCGGATAAGCGCATCAGCTTCCTGTTCGAGAAAATGAACGATGCGGAACTGATCCGGCAGCTCCAGGATCAGATCTGTTATCTGAGCGGCGGACCGTGCGAATACAAGGGACGCTCGATGTCCGAAGCGCACTCCGGCATGGACATCAACGAGGCGGAATTCGACGCCTTTGTCGAACGCTTAACCGACGCGATGGTGGGGACCGGCATCCCCCACTCGGCCCGCAACAGGCTATTGAGCCTGCTCGCGCCGATGCGGGAAGAAATCATCCATCAGTAAAACAGGGAATCGGCGTTGACGGGCGCATGCATCCGCGCCCGCGTCCCGGGCTACCCGAAGGCGCTTTCCCTGATGCCGAGCCCCAGCGCCAGCAGCTTTTCATCGCCACCCGCAAGCACATCCACTTCGATGGCCACGGGCAGTCCGGATTTCGTCAGCCCCGCGGGGACAGTGAGCGCCGGCAGTCCGCACGAGGGCGCGAGCACGGCGTTGTGGCCGAGGGCATCAAAGATGGAGACCTTGCGGCCGTCGATGGTCGTCTCGTTTTCCTCGCCGATGAGTGGGGCGGCGCAGAGGGTCGCCGGGACAATCATCGCGTCAAGCCGGTTGTCCGCGAAGTATCGCTGAATTGCCTGCTTCAGCGCCGGGCGCGCGACATTGATCGCGTTCTCGTAGACCTCGCGCGGAATGGCGCTCGGGCCGTCTGGCGAGAGGACGGTGGTATACGCTTCGCGTATTCGCAGACCTGCTTCCACGAGAATCGTCTCCAGGCCGCCTGAGACGCCGACGGATTTGAACCACGCATCGAGAACGCCGTAGGTGTCATGGAACAGGATCGGCATGAAGGTCTGTTCGATCAGCGTTTTCGCATCCCGGATATCGGCCTCGGCCAGGATCGCGCCGGATTCTTCGAGAGCGACCAGCGTGTTCTCGATGACGATCGACGCCTCGGACGCCACGCCTTCGTAGAAATAGGTCCGCGGCACGCCCAGCCTGACGCCGTCGAGGGACACGGGTTTCGGGCTTGCGGGGAGGCCGGTTAATACCGAATCGAAGATCACGATGTCCCGGACGTCGCGCGCGTGCGGCCCGAGCGTATCGAACAGCGGTACGAGCGGGGCGACGTCCTCCACGGGATACCGGCCGACCGTCGGCCTGAAACCGAACACGCCGCACAGCGCGGCCGGCACGCGGATCGATCCGGCCGTGTCCTCGGCGATCCCGAGCGGCGCGATGCCGGATGCAATCGCCGCCGCGGTTCCGCCCGAACTGCCGCCGGGAATGCGCGCGAGATCGTATGGATTGCGGACCGGGCCGAAGATCTCGTTGTTGCTGGTGAATCCGGAGGAAAGTTCGTGCAGGTTCGTCTTGCCCATGACGATGGCGCCCTGCTCTCTCAGCCGCCGGACGATGGGCGCGTCACGGCGCGGCGATAACGGCCCGAATGCCTTCGTGCCGGCGGTGGTCGGGTAGTCCGCGGTCAGGATGCTGTCCTTGACCGGGACGGCCAAGCCGTGCAGACGGCCGAGAGGATTGCCGGATGCGCGCAGCTTATCGGCGGCGCGGGCGGCTTCCAACACTTGCTCAGGATCGAGGGCGATGAATGCGTTGAGATTCTTTTTGTGTTCCGCCCGTGCGAGCAGCGCCGCGGCGTAATCCTCCGCCCTCAGATCGCCGGATTTCATGAGCGCGATGGCGTCGGTCGCTCCGAGGGCGCAGAGCTCGTCTTCGGTTCTTCTCGTGCCGAGACGGATGGCCGCGCGGGCGGGAGCCGGAAGGAGCGGCGTGGCCAGAAGGCTGGCGGAGTATTTAAGGAGTCTTCGTCTCGTCGTATACATGCAAGTTTTTCCGGGGTGATACTCCTCGTACCTGGATTCCGGACGCGGCCTACGGGCCGGTCCGGAATGACGACATTATTACGGCGGCGGGGTCGAATAGCGAAAGGGCCTTCTCGACACTGAGGCGTTTGCCCTGGGCAAGGACGACCTTCGGCACCCAGCGCGGGTATGGCGTGGCGATCACGCGATGCCGGCCGCTCGCGGTGTGTTCCTCGCGGATCGCATCCAGGCTCCGCTTCGGGAAGCGCCCGGCAAGACGAATCAACGCAGGCCAGAGCCGGCGGTGCACCAGCGTCACTTTGCCCCCGACCAGCCGGCAAACCAGCACCTCGTCCGAGTCACGCACCTCCTCCAGCACATTGAAAATCTGCTGCGATTTCGCGTGTCCCCACCAGCTTCCGTGGATCCGCTCGCCGGCAATGGCCTCCGCGAGATTCGGAACGGGGCCGCGCGCGGACACCAGCACCACACCGTGCTTGCGGATGAAGGACAGTGCCTGGCGGGTGTTCATCTGGCCGATTCGCAACGACGGCGTGCAATGTATCAGCGTATCGGCGTGGCGGCATCCTCTCCAACCACGGTCACCCACTGCCGGACGCGCCAGCGCGTCACGAGGCCCGCTTTGACATACGGGTCTTCGGCCGCGAATTGCTCCGCAACGCGCTGCGAATCGCCGCTGAAGAGCAGCACGGCGCCATCGACGGGATCGGCATAGGCGCCACCCAGGATCAGCTCACCGCGTTCATGGGCCCGCCACGCGTATTGCAGGTGTGCGGCGCGGAACGGTGCGCGGCGTTCCAGAATATCCGGCACGAATTCATAGAACATCAGGAAATGCATGTGTCCACCCTCATGGTTGGACGGAATAATCCGGTCCCACATCATTCCCGTAGGGTGGGATGAACGTAGGGTGGGATGAGCGTCAGCGAATCCCACCTGTCAAATGGTGGATTTCGCTGCGCTCAATCCACCCTACGGCTCTATGCGCCCTACGGCTCAATCCACCCTACGGCTCGATCGTACATGAATTCCGGGTCGCGCACGCTTCGCGTGCTTGCCCGGAATGACGGTAGAGAGATCAGCGGCGGAAAAATAGCGTCAGCAGGAACCACGCCAATCTGAAACCTTGCCCCTAATCACCAACTGGTTGCCGTCCTGCTCCAGCGAACTGACGTCCATCAGTTCGCTGCCGTCCTGCGAATAGATCTTCATGCGCGTTCGCCCACCTTGTCGAAATTCAGTTTCAGGTCCTCGAACATCTTCATGGCGGTCGCGCGGCCCGCGCCGAACACGCCGCCGCCCGGGTGCTGGAACGGGCCGACCAGGTAGAAGCGTTCGATCCCCGGCACCGTGTTCTGGCCGAGATCCGGTGTCGGCCGGTGCGCGCCGAACTGGTACAGGTAAGGAGCGACGCCATGGATGTCTCCCCTGAGAAAGCTCGCCGAGGTGCGCTCCATGTCGAGCGGGCTGTCGCAATGGTAAGCAAGGATGTTGTCCGGCGTGAGGTTCTCGATGTAGTTGCCCATCTTCTTCAACATGCCCTCCGCGAACGGCCGCTTGAGTTCGTCCCAGCGTTGCGCGCCGCCGTCCGGGTGTTCATAGGGCACGTAGTCCCAAGCGTGCATGATGGCCTTGCCGGGCGGCACGCGGCTGGGATCGATATTGGAGGCCGAACCGAGGCCGATGAGGGAGTGGCGCGGGATGCGGCCGTAACGCAGATCGTCGAAGTGCTCGCGCAGGCGCTCCAGGCTGTCCGGCAGCAGTTCGATCATCATCGCCCGGCCCACGTGTTCGCCGGCGAAGAACTTCAGCGGCTCCTTCAGCGCCGCGTGGATCGTCAGCACGCAGTTCGGCGTGAGCTGCACTTTGGCGGCGTCCGCGGCCACCTTCGGGTCGATGCACTCGATGAAGCGGCCAAGCAGGTGCGGGTGGATTGCGCCGATGACGGCGTCCTGCGCGGGGAATTCCCGGCCGTCGTCGGCGCGGACGCCAACCGCGCGGCCATTCTTCACCAGCACGCGGTTGATCGAAACATTCGCCATGACCGTGCCGCCGTGATCCTCGATGCAGCGGATCAATGCCTGCGAGAGCATGCCGCTGCCGCCGACCGCCACGCCGATCCCGTATTTTTCAAGGAAGGCGAGAAACATGAACAGGCCGACGCCGGTGCCCTTCTCTTCCGGGCCGATCAGGTTCTCGCTCATCATGCGGATGAAGTGCAGGCGCACATGGTCGTCCTCGAACCAGTCCAGGGCGATGTCGTAGGCGCTGCGCTGCATGATGCGCATGAGCTCCCTGCCTTCGCGGCTCTGGTCCATCATCGCGTACATCGCGCCGATCGGCGCCGGCGGCGAATACAGCGTGCCGACCAGGGCCGGCAGGTAGCCTTCGGCAAGCTCGGAGAAGCGCAGGTAGGCTTCCGCGTCCTTCTTCGAGAATTTCGCGATCTCCCGGTAGTTCTTCCCGCGATCGCAGTGCAGGCCGAGGGTCGTGCCGTCCCTGAACACCGAAATCAGCGGCATCTCGGGACGGATGTATTTCAGGCCGTACTTCGAGAGCAGCTTCAACTCGTCGTTTTTGATCAGCGGGTTCGCCTGGATGAAGATGTGCGCCATGCTGTGCTGGTCATGCTTGAACCCCGGCAGGGTCAGCTCGCGCGTGATCACGCCGCCGCCGAACCAGCCGTTCCGTTCCAGCACCAGCACTTTCTTGCCTGCGACCGCCAGATAGGCGGCCGCGACCAGGCCGTTATGGCCGGAGCCGATGACGACGATGTCGTCTGCGATATTCATTTTCCGGCCCGTCGTCGCGTCCCGCGTTTTTTCAAGCCGGGTCGACGAATTGAGTATTCCCCTTTCGGCTCGCGGATCAGCAGTTCGGCTGGAATATCGAGCGATTCGCTGAGGGCACGCGCCATGCCCAGCGTAAGCGGACGCCTGCGGTTCAACACTTCCGAGACACGGTTCTTGCCGCCGAGAATTGGCGCCAAGTCCTTTTGACGCAGCCCCTGCTCCTCCATTCGGAAGCGGAGGGCTTCGATGGGATCCGGCTTCTCAAACTTGAAGCGCTCCTTCTCGTAATCCTCCACGAGCTTGGCAAGCAATTCGAGCCGGTCGCCCTCCGGAGTGCCGCGCCGCGGATCTTCAGCGACCAGACGCATGACCTCCGCGAGGAAGGCTCGGTGCTCCTTTTTCGTCTTTATGATCTTCGGCTCAATCATTGCCGGCTCCGCTTTGTCCGCCGGTCGTATGCACTGTGCGTCCCGACCCAACGGATGCCCACGACACCAAGCTCATGTGAAATCTGCGTCTCCAGCCGATACCAATTGCCCTTGATGTTGAAGTTGACGACATTTTCGGGCAGAAAGCTCGCGGAGGCATGACGCTCCTTGATGTCTTGAGGTTTCGTCCAGGTCGCCGCCGTGGTTTCCGCCACCCAGTTGGCGATCCAGCAACGCGCTTCCCCGTACGTGGTGGAGAATTCATTCAACATTTCGAGCCCGACGATGCGCATCCCTTCCTCGCCAGTTACACCTTCACAAGCATAACATGAAGTTCCACAATTGGGAACTTTCCCCGCACCCGCGGCCAGCGAATCGAGCACGTGCGGCGGCTTGGCGAAGGTCACCCGGCCCCTGTCAAGCGCCCACCGTTGATCTTTGTCAAGGCAGCCGCCGGGACATGTGCTATTTGTTCAGCATCCGGTCGATCCCGGGCTCGCCCCGGAGGAGGTGGTCGATGCTGCTCGCCACGATTCTGGTTTCCATTGGCCTATTCTTGACCGTGCTCGCCTTGGGCGTCGGGGTCTGGTCGATGGCGCACGGCGGGGAGTTCGACGATAAACACGCGACCGAATTGATGTTTGCGCGCGTCGCCAGTCAGGTCATTACAGTCGTTGTACTGGTGGTCGCCGTTTACCTGCTCGGGACCTGATAGGGTCGGAGGGCAAGGGGCGCGTCCCCCGGCACGTTTACGCGCCGGGGTGAGAGGGAGTTCTACAGGCTCCCCAGGGCGCCGGGCCACGGACCGGATGCGGCAGTGCCGCAACCGGGAAACCATGGCCCGGCGCCAGTCTTGTCCATGCAGTTGGCCGCTGGTCGGCTGCCGTGGAATCCAACTCCAGGCGGGTCCATACCCGCACATTCAGCCGGCAATCCGAGCTTCAGGGCGGCCGCCACGGCCCGGTGCTAACATACGACCATGGCGGGCCCAAGGCCGGCCGAGATAATCCCCGCAGGAGGAGGTCAACATGAGCGCAGTTCCAAAAGAAGTCTTCACCGTCGGCGCGGCGGCGGCGAAATTCATCGCCAAGCCGAGGCAGCTTTTGATTGATGGCAAGTGGACGAATGCCGAATCCGGCAAAACGTTCCCCGTCATCAATCCCGCGACGGGAGAGCAGATCGCCAGGGTCGCGGAAGGCGACAAGGCCGACGTCGACAAGGCGGTCAAGGCCGCCCGTAAGGCCTTCGAAACCGGCCCCTGGCCGGCGATGTCCCGGTCGGATCGCGGCAAGTTGCTGCACCGGATCGGCGATCTGATGCTGAAATACGCGGATGAGCTGGCCGAGCTCGAATCGCTCGACAACGGCAAGCCGGTGGCCGTTGCCCGCGCCGCGGACGTCGCGCTGTCCGCCGACATGTTTCATTACATGTCCGGCTGGGCGACCAAGCGCCACGGCGTCACCCTTCCCGTCGATTGTCTCTACACCCCCGGCGTGCAGTACCACAGCTACACGCGGCCGGAACCGGTCGGCGTGGTCGGTCAGATCATCCCCTGGAACTTCCCGCTGCTGATGGCCGCGTGGAAACTCGCCCCGGCGCTGACCATGGGCTGCACGGTCGTGTTGAAGGTCGCGGAAGAGACACCGCTTTCGGCACTGCGCCTCGGCGAGATCATGCAGGAAGCCGGTCTGCCCGCTGGCGTAGTTAATATCATCACGGGATTTGGCGAGACCGCGGGTGCGGCCCTGGCCGCACACCCGGACGTGGACAAGATCGCGTTCACCGGTTCAACGGAAGTCGGCCGGCTGATCGTGAAGGCCGCGACGAACAATCTGAAGAAGGTGTCTCTGGAACTCGGCGGCAAGTCGCCGAACATCATCCTCGCGGATGCCGATCTCGAAACCGCCATCCCCGGCGCGGCGAGTGCGATCTTCTTCAACCACGGCCAGTGCTGCTGCGCGGGCTCACGGCTTTATGTCGAACAGAAGATCTTCGACCAGGTGGTCGAGGGCGTGTCCGAAGAAGCAAAGAAGATCAAGCTAGGCCCCGGCCTCGACCCCAGCACGCAGATGGGACCGCTGGTCTCCGAGATCCAGTTCTCGCGTGTCTGCGGCTTTCTCGAGTCCGGCTTCCGCGAGGGCGCGAAGGCGATCGCCGGCGGCAAGAAGCGCGAGGGCAAGGGCTTCTTCGTCGAGCCGACGGTATTGGTGGATGCCAAACCCGGCATGAAGGTGGTGGACGAGGAGATCTTCGGGCCGGTCGTCACGGCCATGCCGTTCAGGCAGTTCGACGACGAGCTGGTGCGCCAGGCCAACAACACGATCTATGGTCTCGCCGCCGGGATTTGGACGCGCGACGTCAGTAAGGCTCACGCGCTGGCCGCGCGGCTCAAGGCCGGCACGGTGTGGATCAACTGCTTCAACATCTTCGATGCGTCCCTGCCCTTCGGCGGCTACAAGCAGTCCGGCTGGGGCCGGGAGATGGGCGAGGCGGTGCTGGAGAACTACACCGAGAGCAAGGCGGTTACCGTCCGCATCTAGATCAACGCTGCAATCCGGGGGTCGGAGCACGTGCTCCGGCCCCTTTTTTGTTCGTCACCCCGGCCAAGCCCCAAAGGCCACCCTCTTTTTGTCTCCCCGGTCAAGCCCCCGAAGCTTGCCCCGGACTTGATCCGGGGGCGCGCGAGCCGGGGTCCACGGACAGCCGTTTCGCGGCTTCCGGGGTGACGGTGGGTGCGGTACGCTCAGTTGCAACGCAGAACCGGGCCCGCGTGCTGCGCTCCCGGCCGGCGCCGATCCAGGTGCTTTACATCGGTTATCCCGGCACGAGCGGCCTACCGGAAGTGGATTACCTGATCGCGGACCAGCGCGTGTGTCCGCCGGAACACGATCGTTTTTACACGGAGCGCGTCGCGCGGCTGCCGCGCAGCTTCTGGTGTTTCGCGCCTCCGGAAGCGGCGCCGTCGCCGGCGGAGGCGCCGGTCGGCACGAACGGCCATGTCACCTTCGGCTCCTACAACGCCTTGCAGAAACTTTCGGACACGACAGTGCGGCTCTGGTCGCGCCTGCTGGAGGCCGCACCGGGCACGCGGCTGCTGCTGAAGTCGCTGTCCTTCGCCGACGATGCAGTGCGCGGCGTCGTCGAGAAGCGCTTCGTTGATGCAGGCGTGGCCGGAGGACGCGTGATCACCGTGCCGCCCACGGACAAGAAGAACTTCTATGCCGAGTACAGCCACCTCGACATCGCGCTCGATCCGATGCCCTACAACGGCGGCACGACCACCTGCGAGGCCCTGTGGATGGGCGTCCCGGTCGTCGCGCTGCGCGGCGACATGTTCCGTGGCCGCATGAGCGCCTCGATCCTGGAGATCCTCGGCTTGCCGGAACTGGCGGCGCGGACGGAGGAGGAATACGTACACATCGCCGCAGCGCTCGCCAGCGACGTGCCACGCATCCAGGCTTTGCACCGCGAAGTGCGCGGACGCATGGCGGCTTCGTCGATCTGCGACGACGCCGGCATGGCGCGGGACCTGGAAGGGCTATACCGGAAAATGTGGAAGCGGTGGCTGGAGGAGTCGCGCTAGCCCGTCATTGCCGTATTGAGCTATCGGGCGAAATCGGCAGCAATCCTGGACTTGACCCGGACGCGAACCGCGCGCGGCGTCCTGGTCTTTGCCAGTCGCCGCAGCAGGACTTTATGGTCGGTCATCTTGTGCCGCGCCAATTCCGAAGTGAACGCCAAGCCCTTGGGCCTGCCCGCGACATATTTGGAGATCGCCAGGTCATGCACTTCCAGGCACAGGCCGGCGATCCCCCGGGTATTGGCATTGTCCACGCGCACGAGGCGCTCCTCCCAGCCTGCGGGCAGTACGGCCGTATCCGGGCCGACACCTTGGGCGTAATAGCCAAACTGTTCGTGGAAGGACGAGCCTTCCCCTATCGAACCATCTACCAGTTCCGCGAGCGAAGGATCATGACGGGGGTACAGATCGGCTTCCATGGATCTGCGTAGTACGGCGGGGGCTTCAGGGAATTGTCCGAGGATGGCCGGACTGCCGATGATGACCAATTCATTGTCGTCGACGATGGCGCCGCTGGCGCGAATGAGGTGCTCAAGCTCGGAACGCGTCATAAATCCGCTTGCGTTCCCCGGGGTCGAGCACACCGGCAAATGGCGAGGATTGTCGAAGTTCCGCCGCCTTCTCCGAACGGCTGGTGATGAATTCGGCTATCACCGGCCAGGGTCGCTCGAGGATCCGCTTCCATTCGAGCAGATAGTCCGGCACCGATTCCGAGGTCCGCTGCTGCCAGCGTTCGAGGTTGCGACGTGGGACAGCCAGCAGGCGCGCGTCCCTGGAAATCTTGCGCGCAATCAAGCAATGCAGCGCCAGGCTCCGGACTTCCAGCAAGCGGTGGTCCGACCAAGTCAGGGACTCGGAGGTTTCGGCCGGCACCCAACCCGCGGCACGCCTCAGGCCCGCGGCCCGCTTGCGTGCCCGGTAGGCGCGCATGCGCTCGGCCGGAGTGAGAGGGTTCGCCGATCGCGGCCGCCCGCGACGGCTTCGCTTCGGTGTCATCTATTTATTGTAACGCGTTACTATTAATATTCAAGCGGTAGATCACTGTCCCTTGTGGAACCTGTCGCGCGCCTCCTTGAGCCAGGCGGGACGCAGCGAAAAAGGGGACAGATTTATTTTCCGGAAAATAAATCTGTCCCCTTTTTTAACACTTCAGCACGGTGGATCGTCGTCATGACGGTTTCAGTCGCGCTTGGGATGGATCCGGTAGTGCAGCAACTTGCAGGCAATGGCGCCGTTGTAAAGCGTGTGGGTCCTGTGAGCCTGCAAACCGAGATGATGCGCGGCCTCGGGATTGCCGGTAAATACCGCTGCGCGCCAACCCGCGTAGCAGCGTTTCAGCGCCGAACCCAGTTGCCGGTATTGCTCCGGCACGTCGGACCGATCCGACATGCGCTCGCCATACGGTGGATTGACCACGACGATCCCGGCCAAGACATCGTCTTCCACGACGCAGTCCGCAATATCGCGCCGCTCGATGACGACCTTGCCGTCGAGTCCTGCCTGGCGCACGTTGCGCCGCGCGGTGTCGACCGCGCCGCGGTCGTTGTCGTAGCCGCGGATCGGCGCGACGCGCCGCAAACCCGCGAGGCGCCTTTGCCGGGCTTCTGAAATCAGACCTGACCAGAGCTGCGCATCGTACCGTTTCCAGCCGGCGAAACCCCAATACTGCCGCAACAGGCCGGGGGCGATGTCCGCCGCGATGAGCCCCGCTTCGATTGGCAGAGTGCCCGCCCCGCACATCGGATCGATCAATGCACCGCCCCCGCGTGCGATCTCCGGCCAGCCGGCCCGCGCCAGGATCGCCGCGGCCAGGTTTTCCTTGAGCGGCGCCTTGCCGCGCTCGGAACGATAAGCACGGCGGTGCAGGCTCTCGCCGGACAGGTCCAGGCTGACCGTTGCCTGGTCATGGTACAGATACACGTTGATGCGGAGATCGGGCCGTGTTTTCTGCACGGAGGGGCGCCGGCCGGTGCGTGCGCGGATCTGGTCCACGACCGCGTCCTTGACTTTCTGCGCGCCGAAATGCGTATGGATGATCG
>JACPSH010000023.1 GCA_016193395.1 Gammaproteobacteria bacterium | reverse complement strand
GCGCATTTTCCTCAACCCTGTCATGGGCCGACGCAACCTGAAGGTGGAGTCGCGCAGCCACACGACGCGCGTGATCTTCGAAGACCTGCGCGCGGTCGGCGTGGAGTACGTCCGCAATGGACAGACCTTCGCCGTCCGCGCGGAGCGCGAGGTCATCCTCGCCGGCGGGACCTATGGCTCGCCGCAGTTGCTGATGCTCTCCGGCATTGGCCCCGCCACCGAACTGAAGGAGCACGGGATCGCGCCGCTCGTCGACCTGCCGGGCGTCGGCCAGAACCTGGTCGAGCACCCGTTCCTGTTCGTCGGCTGGCGCTCGCGTCCCGGCACCTTCGTCAGCGAACTGCGCGTCGATCGCGCGGCGATCTCCGTGCTGCGCTGGGCGCTGTTCGGCAGCGGATTCTTTTCCACGAATGGCGCCGCGGGAAACGTGTTCATCCGCACGGCCCCCGGACTGGACCGCCCGGACATGCAATACACGTGCATGTCTACCGGCGTGAGCACGCGCGACATTTGGTATCCCCTGCTGGGCGGCCGGCCGGTGCATCAGCTCGGCGCCGGCATCTCCATGATCAAACAGGACAGCCGCGGCGTCGTCTCGCTGCGCTCGCGCGACCCGTTCGCCCCGCCGCGCATCCTGTTCAACCTGTTCAGGGAACGATCCGATGTGGACCGGATGATCCGCGGGATCCGCGCAATCCGGGCGATCTACAACAGCGAGCCGCTGAAGGGATTGCACGACGAGGAACTCGTGCCCGGGGACGGTGTGCAGTCGGACCAGGAGATCGAAAAGTTCGTGCGCGAGGTCGGCGCCATTACCCAGCATCCGGTCGGCACCTGCAAAATGGGCGCCGAGAGCGACGGCTTCGCGGTCGTGGACGCGGATCTGAAGGTGCGCGGCGTGGAAGGATTGCGCGTGATCGATGCCTCGATCATGCCGAACGTGCCTGGGGGAAACACCAATGCGCCGGCGATCATGATCGCCGAGAAAGGCGCGGACCTCATTCGCGGCAGAATGCTGCCGCCCTCCGAAGTCGATTGATCACAAATAGGCAGCTGCGCACTCTGGCGTCATTCCGGAACGGCCCCCCGGCCTGCGCCGGGGCAGGCTCCGGCCGGCTCCGGAATCCAGGCACGACGCGGGTTCCTCTGGATTCCGGACTCTCGACCGGCTGCGCCGCTCTCGGTCCGGAATGACGCCTGAGTAATTACGGAGACGGTTAGCAAGATGAAAGACCTCAAAGGCAAAATCGCATTCGTCACCGGCGGCAGCAGCGGCATCGGTCTCGGCATCGTCAAAGTGCTGGCCGGGGATGGCATGAAGGTTGCCTTCACCTGGCGGCGACAGGAACATCTCGACGAAGCGATGGCATATTTCAAGTCGCGGCCTGATCAGACCGTATATCCCGTCAAGCTCGATGTGACCGACCGCGACGGCTTCCGGCTCACCGCGGACGAAGTCGAACGGAAACTCGGACCGGTGCAGGTGCTGGTCAACAATGCCGGCGTCGGCATTCTCGGTATGATGGAGGACGCGACCTGGAGCGACTGGGACTGGATTATTAAGGTCAACCTGGGCGGCGTGGTCAACGGCATCATGACCTTCCTGCCGCGCATGCTCGCCTCGAAGCTCGACTGCCACGTCGTGAACGTGTCTTCGATGGGCGGCGTCTGCGCGCTGGGCAGCGCCGGCCTGTACGCCACCACCAAGTTCGCGCTGCTCGGACTGTCCGAATCGCTGCGCACGGACATGATCGGCCGCAACGTCGGCGTGTCGGTCTACTGCCCCGGCCCGGTCAAGTCGAATATCGGCGAAGGCAGCCGGGTCCGCCCCAAGGAGTTCGCGGACACGGGCTACCACTTGCCCCCGATGCCGAAGGACGCGCCGCCGCATCCAATGATGATCCACGGCATGGAGGCGGTCGAGGCCGGCCGCTGCGTGCTAAAAGGCATCAAGGAGAACAAGCTGTTCATCCTCAGCCATCCGGAATTCCGCGACGTGATCGCCGCGCGCTGCGATGCGCTGATGGCGGCGATTCCAAACGAGCCGATCAACGAGCTGCGGGCGGAATCCGTGCGCTGGCTGCTGTCGAACAGGATCTACAGCGAAGGGGCGTGAGCCGGATGGGCGTGCGCGCCCCTCAGGACCTATACTCTTCCTGCGGATATAGGGATGTGACATGCCGAAACGCCCCCGAAAAACAACAAAGAAGAAGGTCGGCAAAATCGACCGCCTGCTGTCCGGAGTCCCCCTGTTCAACGGCGTCCGGCTTGCGCGTCTTGCAAAAGACCTCGAGCGCGGACAGGTCACCGTGCTCAAGAAGGGCGACGTCCTGCTGACGCCGCAGGAACCGAACTCCGAGCTCTACATCCTGCTCGACGGCGTGCTCGCCGTGCAGATCGACCTGCAGATGCAGCCGATCGCCGTGCTGCGCCCGGGCGAGTGCGTCGGCGAACTGTCGGTGTTCGAGGGCGAACTGCCGTCGGCCTATGTCATCGCCACCGCCGACAGCCGGGTGTACAGAGTGCACAAGGAGGTCGTGTGGCGGCTGATCGACGATTCGAACCGTTTCGCCCAGAACCTGCTGCATGTCCTCGGCAGCCGCATCCGCTCCGGCAACGAGGCGCTGACCTCCACGCAGGAACGGCTGCTGATGCAGGAAATCAGCGCCTCCCTGGATCCGCTCACCGGGATCTACAACCGGCGTTGGCTGAACAACATGTTCCGCCGCAGCATCGAACGGGCGCGCATAAGCCAGACGCCGGTATTCCTGCTGATGATCGATATCGATCATTTCAAGGCTTACAACGATGCGCATGGGCACCTGGCGGGGGACCAGTGTCTGCGCGCCGTAGCGGCGACGCTGCGCGACAGCATTCGACCCAACGACCTGCTGGCGCGCTTCGGCGGCGAGGAATTCAGCGTGCTTCTGTCAGGCACGGGCCCGGTCGGGAGCATCACCGCGGCCGAGCGTCTGCGCAAGGCCGTGGAGAATCGATCGATCAGGAACCGGGATGGCACACCGCTCCCGTCCGTCACCATCTCCGTGGGCGTTGCGCAACTCGGACCGGACGAATCGCTCGAGTCCCTGATCGAGAAGGCGGACAAGGGACTCTACGAAGCCAAAGAGCAGGGACGCAACCAGGTGGTCGTCAGGGAGGCGCGCGTCACCAGGTGAGTTCGAGCGCGCCATCCCCGGTCCGGCGCACGCCCGTGCCCAGCGTTTCCCCTTCCCGATCCAGCACGCCCGCGATCCATTCGGCATCCGCCGGCACGGCGCGGTGCAGTTGGAACTGCCTGATTTGAAGCGGAACCATGCACAGGGAAAGGAGCCGGCGCGCGCCCGGCTCGATGCCGGCGAAATACATCAGCGGCAGATCCCCGCGGAACTCCTCGTAACCGGCGATCCCTTCATAATCGTTGATGAAGTCGCCGCAGCCATAGAGGACCAGTTTCTGCCGGTAGACCTCTATGCCCAGCGGATGGTGCGAGGAATGGCCGTGGATGAGATCGACTTCCGCCCCGTCGATAAGCGCGTGCGCGAACCTGCGGTGCGCGTCCGGAATGGCATATCCCCAGTTGCCGCCCCAGTGCAGCGACACCACCGTGATGTCGTCCGGCTGCCTTGCTTTCCCGATTAGCGCCGTCACCGCTTGCACCGCGCGTTGCGAAAGGTCTGGCAGTCGGGATACGCCGGGCTGGTGCGCCGCGGCGGCCCAGTGACCCGGGACGCCGCTCGATTCCAGGGCGAATGCATACACCCGCACGCGCCCCCGATTTCCGAGATCAAATAACGCAGGCGCCTGGGCCTCTGCGAGATCGCGTCCGGCGCCGGCGGTCCTGAACCCGGCGCCGTGCAGGGTCGCGAGCGTTTCGGCAAGGCCCTCCCTGCCCCAGTCGAGCACATGGTTATTGGCCAGCACGCAGCAGTCGACGCGCGCTTCCGCAAGGGCGCCGATGTTGCCGGGGTGCATGCGGTAGTGGATGCCCTTGGGTTCCGGCGTATCGAACAAGGTAACGCTGGTCTCGAGGTTGACGACGCGGAGATCGGGCCTGCGCCCGGCAAGTACAGGCAGGGCATCGCCCCAGATCCAGGCGAAGTCGACCGGCCGCGGAATCGGTCCGTTGACATCTTCCGCAAGCCGCACGTATTCGAGCGCGTTCTTCACGTAACTCTCGTGCAGCTCCGGCTTCCCCGGATGCGGCAACACCTGGTCGATGCCGCGCCCCAGCATCACGTCACCGCACAGGAACAAGGTGATCGGGTCCGGACCCGGCAAATTCATCTGCGGGCGCTCAACGCGTGGCGGAGACGCGGAGATGTCCGGTAAACCAGCCGCTGGCCAGCTCCGCCACCCGCTCCAGCGTTCCCCGCTCCTCGAACAGGTGCGTGGCGCCGGGGACAATCTCGGTGTGATGCGGCGCGGTCAGGCGCCGCGCGGCCCGGCGGTTGAGCTCGATCACGACGTCATCCTCGCCGCCGATGATGAGCAATGTCGGCGCCCGGACGTCTTGCAGATCGTCGGCGGCCAGATCGGGACGGCCGCCGCGCGAGACAACGGCCTGGACGATTTCCGGCCGATGCGCCGCGGCGATCAGGGCGGCGGCCGCGCCGGTACTTGCGCCAAATACCCCGATGCCGAGCTCCGCGGTGCGGACATCGCGTTTGAGCCAGTCGAGCGTGGCGATGAGTCGCCTGGCAAGCAGGGGGATGTCGAAGCGCAGCTCGCGCGTCTCCTCATCGATCGTCTCTTCCTCCGGCGTCAACAGATCGAAGAGGAGAGTCGCGAGCCCTGCCTCGTTCAGGACGCGGGCGACAAAGCGGTTCCTCGCGCTGTGCCGGCTGCTGCCGCTGCCGTGCGCGAACACCACGATGCCGCCCGCGCCGCCGGGCACGATCAGATCGCCTTCCAGCGCCACGTCGCCGGCCTGGATTGTCAGCGTCGAACTTTGCAATTTATCGTTCTTCATGCAGGCCGCGCCAACCGCGGAAAGCGGCAATTCCTTTTGCCCACCACGGCGAATCCTACCTAAAATGCCCCGCTCCAGACAGTTCCTTCCGTGATCCGCAATTCTCCATGAGAGCATCAAGCTGAGATCTGCAAAACCCGCAATAAAGCCGGTCATACTGCACGAGGGCTGGATACCGGAACCGGCCAGTGGCCGGTCCGGAATGACGAGCGCCTTGCGTCATTCCGGACCGAGCCCTGCAAGGGCGAGGATCCGGAATCCAGGGACAAAGCAAATCAACGTTAGACAAATATCGACCATCAATAATGCCTCACGCCCCTGACGGTACCGCCCTGTTCGAGCGCTCGACGCTTGCAAAGGTGACGCTGCGGCTGATGCCGTTCCTGTTCCTGCTCTACATCGTCGCCTGGCTGGACCGGGTGAACGTCGGCTTCGCCGCGCTGCAGATGAACCAGGATCTCGCCTTCAACGCGACGGTGTATGGCTTCGGCGCGGGCGTGTTTTTTGCCGGCTACGCGCTGTTCGAGGTGCCGAGCAACCTGATCCTGGTGCGCGTGGGGGCGCGGCGCTGGATTGCGCGGATCATGATCACCTGGGGCGTGATCTCGGCAGCGATGATGTTCGTGCGCACGCCAACGAGTTTTTATGTCCTGCGCTTCCTGCTGGGCGTCGCCGAAGCCGGTTTCTTCCCGGGCATCATTTATTACCTAAGCAACTGGTTCCCGGCCACGCAGCGCGCGCGCGCCGTGTCGTGGTTCATGGTGGCGATCCCGCTTTCCATCGTGATTGGCGGTCCGCTCGCCGGCCTGCTTCTAGGCATGAACGGACTGCTTGGACTTACCGGCTGGCAGTGGCTGTTCCTGCTGGAAGGCGCGCCCGCCGTGATCCTGGGAATCGTCGTGCTCTTCTATCTCACCGAGAATCCCATGGAGGCGCGCTGGCTGAAACCGGAGGAACGGGGCTGGCTGGCCGCGCGAATCCATGCCGAGCAGACGCAGGCCAGGGAGCGGCATGGCCTGGGGCTGCGCCAGGCGCTGCTTCACCCGACGGTCTGGCTGCTCTCCTGCATCATGTTCACCTGCCAGTCAGGCAGTTACGGGCTGACGCTCTGGGTGCCGCAAATCGTCAAGGGACTCTCCGGGCTCAGCGATTTCCAGGTCGGGCTGATCTCGGCCATTCCCTACATCGGTGCGGCGATCGGCATGATGCTGATCGGCATGAGCTCGGACCGCAGTGGCGAGCGATTCCTGCACATCGCGGTGCCGTCCATCGTCGCCGCGATCGGCTTTGCGGCGAGCGCCTGGATCGGTTCGCCCGTCCCCGGGATCATCGCGCTGACGGTAGCGGCGGTGGGCGATCTGGGAAGCCGCGGACCCTTCTGGGCCTTGCCGGGACGTTTCCTCGCAGGCCCGGCCTCGGCCGGCGGCATCGCGTTGATCAACACCATCGGGGCGCTCGGCGGTTTCGTGGGTCCCTATGCGGTGGGACTCCTGAAACACCAGACGGGCAGTTTCACCGGCGGTCTGCTGCTGCTCGCGCTGCTGCTTTTGGCCGGCGCGATCGTCACCCTTCGGTTGCGCCGCGCGCCGGTACTTGGAAGTTAGCAGGGTGATGCAAAACCCGTTTTGCGTCACCCTGCAGCGCCCCAGGGCAGATTTCCTGCTCCTGCGAAATCTGCGCTTCCGCCATCCCTGGCGGTCGGCAGATTTCCTGCTCCTGCGAAATCTGCACTTCCGCCATCCCTGGCGGTCGGATGGGACGCGTCGCATATCAAATACACAAGTGTTTGATATGCGGAGCGAGGCCGAAGCTGTGCTTTGCTTGACGCGAGATGCAAAAGTCCATGGATGGACTTTTGCATCAACCTGTTACAGTTCAGAGAAAATACGCGAAGCTGCGCAATTCGATGCTTTCCCGGATCCGGACATCGGGGAAGCTGGGATCGCGGAAGGCGGTATGCGGGGCGCGCCAGGCGCGGCTGTGATCGCTGTCGTAGAACTTGAGCAGCACGACTTCATCCCGGTTCATGTTCGAGTAGTACCACCAGCGGTGATTCGGACTGTAGTGAAAGATGGAGGCATTCATGCCCTCTAATTCGGCCGGCAGCTTGCCCAGCATGGTTTCCCGATCCGGGATCTGATCGACCACGACCAGCGTGTTCGGCGTGCCCTCGTCATCGGCAAGACTCCGGCCATCGCACAGCGCGAGCGGCCAGTCCTGCGGCGGCGGCGAGAATGCGCGCCACAGGCTGGAGGCGATGAAACGCGTATAAGGCCGGCTGCCGGGGAACAGGCGCTGAAAGTTTTCCCGTGCCCGGTACTCGGCGCATTCCGGCGTGAAGTCCACGTGCGCCTCGCCTGCCGGGGGCTGGATACCGCCCCGGTGCGTGTAGCCGACGACCTTCTTCCGGCCGGACAGATCACCGGAAGTCCGCACCATCCAGCCGAGCGGCACCACCAGATCGGCGCCGGTCAGCCGTTGCATGAGTTCGGTCACTTCCGCGGGATATTTCGCATCCACCTGCGCCTTGTCCATGAAATCGCCGACCGCGCTCTTGTGCATAAAGAGCTCGAAGCCGTGCGTATCGAGGCGGAAGGACTCCTGCATCGGCCGGGCATCGCCGATCTTCACCGGGTACGGTCTGTAGGTGCCCGTGTTCACCTCGACACCGGCTGCAACGAAGCGCCGGTTGATGAACGACCCTGGCTCCACGTAGGTGATTTCCGTATCGACCGTTCTCACGGGCGGATTGTCCCCGATGCGTGGCAGGCTGGCCATGGACTTAATGCACTTCCCCTGTGAAGGTGCGCAGGGCGGGGTTGGTGCGATCCGGCATCTGCAGCGCGGCGGCGACGCCGGGCCGCGCGCGCATCCGCTCCGCCCAGTCGAGCAGGCGCGGGCAACGCTGCGGCGTGCCAATGTCCGGGAACATGCGCGCCAGCATCATCCCGCAATGCGAGAAGAAATTGATATCGGCCAGCGTGAACATCTGTCCGGCCAGCCACGGCGTACTCTTCAACTGATCCTCGACCTTGTCGACAGCGACGTTGATTTTACGGGTCGCGTTGGCGAGATCCGCTTCGCCGAACCCCGAGCGCGCGGTGCGCCATTTCTCGCGCTGTTCGTAGAGCGGGATCCTCGCAACGAGTCTTTCGAATTCTCCCGCGTCTATGCTCCGCGCAATCACGCCGATCATGCGGTGCCAGCCCCACATAGACACATAGTTCATTACATGCTCGTCGATGAATTTGTTCCAGTAGCGCATGCGGGCCTTGCCGACCGAATCGGCCGGGCGCAGCGGTTTGTCAGGGAAGGCATCCTCGAGATATTCGTTGATCACCGTCGTGTGCGTGATGATGACACCGTCTTGATCGAGCACGGGCACCTGCCCCTCGGGATTGATCTTCACGAACCAGGGTTCGTGCTGTTCGAATTTGTGCAGGTCGACGTAGACGCTTTCGAATTCCAGGCCCTTTTCCTTCAGCGGGATCAGGCTTTTCAGGGAATTCGCCACGGGTTCCGCGTGGTAGAGTTTCAACGACATTCGATTGCCTCCTTAGTGCTGGGGTTCGGCGCGGAATGACACCGCCGCCTCGGGCTCCTCGTCGGGCGTGCAGCCGAAACCGATCCGGCCGCTTCCCGTCAGCAGGTCCTCGTCGCGGTGCAGGCTCACGTGGCGGCCGTCGCTGAATTCGATAATGCTACCGTTTACGCTCAGATCGCGGAAGTGGAAGTTCCCGTTCCGGAACCGCGCCTCGGCGTGAAGCCGTGACACGAACCGCCCTTGAACGCAGAGATCGTTCTCCGGGGCGCGGCCGATGCGGCATACGGGGTTCTCTTCGTTGAGCCGTATCTCCTGGTCGCCCTGCATAAGCACCATCGTCCCGTGCGGCGCGGCGGCCTTCTTCGTCTCCTCGACGCCCATGCGGGTGACCTCTTCGGTCTCCTCCCACTGCATGACGCAGACTTCCACCTGCCCCGGCAACTCCGCCGCCTCGGAATTGATCCGATCGATGACGTGGGCCTGCTCGCGCATTTCAGGCGGCAGCATGGCGATGCTCTGGCTGGTGGTCAGGACCTCGTTCGCCTTGGCCAGCTTGATGACCTGCTGGGCGATGATCGGGGCCTCGCCAACCAGGTCACCCTTGCGCCATTCCACGGTGCCGTAGTGCCAGCCGATCTTGATGCGCAGCGGTCCGCTCTGGAATTTCCCCTGTTCACCCGCGGCCGCCAGCTCCTCCTGCATCTCGATGGCCGCGTTCGCCGCCTTGAACGCGTTGGGAAACTGGCACATGACCTCATCGCCGATGGTCATCAACACGCGGCCGTCCCAATGCGCGGCGACATTGGTCAGAAGATCCAGGCAAACGTGGATATCGGCACGGGCAATCTTGTCGCCGAATTTCTCGTAAAGCTTGGTGCTGCCGGAAACGTCGGCGTACAACACCGCCACGCGGCGGATGGTTTCGTCCATTGCCCATTGTCCCAGATCAACGACGGTCGCTGTCCGTGAACCGCCGCAGCGCGCTGCCAATTCTACAAGATGAAATCCGGGGAGCTAATCGCGTTTCCCGCGCTCGGGTATATGAGGATCTCGAACTCGGCGGCCGCGTCGCCGTCGGTATTGCCGTAGAGGACGTAATTGGAGGCGTTGTAGAAGATCTGGCCGGCGGAGGTGAAGGCGGTCCCGCTTATGAATGTGAATGCCTGGTTCCCCGCCAACGCGGAATTTGCATCGATGGCCGACAGGTTGATCCTGTCCATACTGCCGAGGTCACGCACCACATCGCGGCTCGCTCCGGGCAGCGACTCGGAAAGCTTGTTGAAATTGAAGCGATCGGCGCCGTCGCCGCCTGTCAGGACATCCCTTCCGGGTCCACCGACAAGAATATCGTTGCCGCCCCCGCCACTCAGCCTGTCATTGCCGTCGAGTCCCCTGAGGATGTTGGCCGCGTTATTGCCGACGATGCTGTTTGCGAGCGCGTTGCCGATACCGTTGATGTTCGCGCTTCCGGTAAGGATCAGGCCCTTGATCACCGGCGGTAACACATAGGAGACGCTGCTGTAGACGGGGTCCGTGGACACGCCCGGGTCCACGCCGCCGTAATCGTAGCTCGCGACATACATGCTGCCGGTCCCCATGCCGGGATAGTAGGAATAGACAAGGCTGGATTCAGACATCAGCCCAAGTCTAGACCAACCTGCCGCGCGTTGCCCTGTGTCCGCCTGCCCGGCAAATAAGGACAGCGCCCATGTCCACGCCCCGTCATCCTGTCGCGGCGCCGCCGCAGCATATTCGCGGTCTTCGTCAGTCCTGGGCGTGCATGCGCGCGAAATCCGCGCGATAAGGCGCAAAGCTCAAGCGGAACAGCACCGCGCCGGCGACCGAGGCCGCCCCGACCGTCAGCGCCACGGCCTCACCGATCATCCGTTCGTCGTGGAACAGGTAATCGGTGAACAGGCCGGGCAGCAGCGGGCCCAGACTCAGCCCGCCGATGTTCAGGATAAGCTGCAGCACGGCCCCGGCCACGCCCCGGACCTGGTTCGGAAATATCCACTGGATCGAGGCGAAGATGCTGCCGATCGGCAGGCCGAGAAAGAAGTATCCGGGCGCCATGAACAGCAGGCTCGCCGTCGCGCTGGAAGCCGTGGTCGCCAGCACGACGCAGACCCCGGCCCCGGTCACGCCGATCATCGCGACAAGCAGCGGGGCCTCGTGTCGCCCGAGACGCTGCCAGTGATCGCACAGCCGCCCGCCCACATACATACCGAGGCAGCCGAAAGTGACGATCATCAGCCCGAGCGGCAGGCCGGCCTGTCCCGTCGCCCAGCCATGCGCCCGCTCGAAATACACCGGCAGCCAGGCGCCGACCGCGTAATTAGCCATTGCCTGAAATATCGTCGCGCTGGATATGCCCAGGACCGAGCGCCAGCGCTGCGTCATCTGGGCGGCGACATCCGCAAGAGACAGGCGACTGGCCGCGCCGTCCGCTCCGATGAGAAGGCCCCGGCGCAGCGGCTCGCGCACCGTGTACATCAACACGGCGACCAGCAGCCCCGGCACGCCGACGATCAGGAACGTGAGCCGCCACGCTGCGATGGTGCCGAGCAACGGGATCGCGACGGCCGGCATGTGCGAAACGGCCCCGACCACCGCGCCGCCGACGACGAAAGCCAGCCCCGAGCCGATGAAGATCCCCATCGAGTAGAAGCTGAGCGCCGTCCCCAGCCGGTCGCGGGGGAAATAATCCGTGATCAGCGAGAACGCGCTGGGCCCCAGCGTCGCCTCGCCGACGCCGACGCCGACACGCGCGCCGAACAGCGACCAGAAACTGCGCGTGACGCTGCAGACCGCCGTCATGAAACTCCACAGCAATACGCCCGTGGCGATGATCGTGCGCCGGCTGTAACGATCCGCGAGCCAGCCTGCCGGCAAACCGAGCAGCGTGTAGAAAATCACGAAGGCCAGACCCTGGAGCAGACCGATCTGCGTATCGCCGATCCCGAGGTCTTCCTTGATGGGGGTCACCAGCAGGCTCAGAATCTGGCGGTCGACGAACGACAGCGTGTAACAGACCATCAGCACGCCGACCACGTACCATGCGTAGCGGAGTTCGCCGCTGTTCACGGCCGGGTCGCGGGTGCTGTAATCGGGCGGGGGCATGCGCGTGCTTCGCGTATCCGTCATTCGTCTGTCGTTCTTTGCGGTCCGGGCCGGCCGGCTCTGCCGGAACGTGACGGACATGTGACCGATATCACCGTAGCAGGCGCGCTCAGTGGATGACAAGATGACCCTTCTCGCGATCATCGATGGGTTCGCCGCGCGCGGCGAACGGATCGCCTTGCAAATGGTGCGTGGGGCTTCGCTCGAAAGCTGGACGTACAGCCGGCTTTCGGCCGCCATCGAGGGACTGGCCGCCCGGCTCCACGCGCTGTCGCCCCGGAACAAACCCGCGATCGCGCTCTGCGCGCCGAGCGCTCCGGAATGGGTGGCTGCGTATTTCGCGATCATCCGGATCGGAGGGACGGCGGTCCCGATCGATGTCGGCGTGAGCGACGAGGAGGCGGTCCGGCTTGCGGTCGCCGCCGATTGCCGCCTGTGGCTGTCGCCGCGCGATCGCATCGAACGCCTGCGCGTCCTCCCGGGATCCGCGGCGATCCGGTTTCTGGATCCCGGCGCGATGGCGGACGCGCAGACCGGCGCCCCGCCTCCGCCTGTCCCGGAGGGCGCGGTCGCTGTCGGTCCGGACACCGAAGCGTCGCTGCTGTTCACCTCGGGCACGACCGGGACGCCGAAGATCGTCCCGCTGACGCACCGCAACCTGATGCACAGCGTGGATGCCGTGCGCTCCGAAGGCCTCGTCGCACCCGGAGATCGCGTGCTGCTGCCGCTGCCGCTGCACCATATTTATCCGTTCACGGTCGGACTGCTGTCCACGCTCACCAGCGGCGGCACCGTGATCTTCCCGGAGGGGCTGAGCGGACTGCAGATCGTCGAAGCGATGCAGCGGACGGGGCCTGACATCCTGGTCGGAGTACCGTGCCTGTACGACGCGCTTCTGCTCGCGATCGAAGGCCGCGTCGCGGCCGCGGGAGGGGCGGCGGCGCTCGCGTTCAGGGCGCTGTTGCGCTTCTCGATCGTCCTGCGCCGAGCCACGGGCCGCAGGATCGGCAGACTGCTGTTTCCGGCGTTGCACCGTTTCTGCGGCGCACGCCTGCGGAGACTGGCCTGCGGCGGCGCCCGGCTGGAGGAGGATACGTGGGAGCGTCTCGAGGGCCTGGGCTGGGAGGTCCTCACCGGTTATGGCCTGACGGAGACCGCGCCGCTCATTACGCTCACGCCGCCCGGAAGGGGCCGAAGCGGCACCGAAGGAAAGGGCATTGCGGGCGTGGAGATCCGCATCGACCCGGGAGAGGGAACGGGCCCTGGAGAAATCCTGGTGCGCGGCCCGAATGTCTTCTCCGGCTACAGAAACGACCCCGAACGTACGCGCGCCGCGTTTCTGGACGACTGGTTCCGCACAGGCGACCTCGGATCGCTGGACGCGGACGGCTACCTGCGCGTCGCCGGCCGCGCCGACGAGCTGATCGTCCTGCCCGACGGCAAGAAGATTTTTCCGGAGCGATTGGAGCGCGCCTATTCCACAAACCCGTACCTCAGGGAACTGGCGATCCTCGTCCATCAGGGACGCCTCGTCGCGATCGTCGTGCCGGACCTGGACGCGCTGCGGACGCGCGGGACGGCGCGCATCAAGGGCCTGATCAACGACCAGATCGAGGTCATCGGTCAGGGACTTGCGCGATATGAACGTGTCTCGGGGACCGCGATTGTCACTGGCGCGCTGCCGCGCACGCGCCTCGGCAAATTGCGGCGCCGACTGTTGCCTGAGATCTATACGCGCGCAATCGAAGCCGCTGTGCCGGCGGGCGCTGGCGGCGCGCGCCCACTCACCCCGCCCCCGCCCGGCCTGACGCCGATCGAGACGCGGCTTTGGGAATGGCTTGGGCGCCGTTTCCCGGGGAAGGCGATCGCGCCTGGCGCCAGCCTGCAACTCGACCTCGGGATCGATTCCGTGGACTGGATCCACCTGTCGATCGAGCTGCACGAGTCGCTGGGCGTGCGGCTGACCGATCAGGCGCTAAGCAGCGTCATTTCGGTAAGCGATTTGATGCGCGCCGTCTCGGAAGCGGAGAAGGCCGGCATCCCGGAACCCATCGTGACCGCCGGCGAACGGCGCTGGCTGGAACCCCGCGGGCCGTTCCTCGCGGCGATCGCCTGGTGTATTTGCCTGGTCCTGCGCCTGGCGTTTCGCGCCGTGTTCCGACTCCGTGTCGAGGGACGGGAGCATCTCCCGGCCACGGGCCCGCTGGTGATCGCGCCGAACCACGCGAGCTTTCTCGACCCCTTCGCGATGGCCGCCGCGCTGCCGTGGCGGTTGCAGCGTGACGTGTACTGGGCGGCATGGACCGGGCACCTGTTTGCGAGCCCATTGCGCCGATTTGCCTCGCGAGTGGGGCAGGCGTTCCCCGTGGATCCGGATCGCGGACCGGCGGCCGGTCTCGCGCTGGCGGGCGAGGTGCTGGCCCGGAAGCAGATCGTCGTCTGGTTCCCGGAGGGGCAACGCTCGCCCACAGGCGAGATGCTGCCGTTCCTCACCGGCGTCGGTATTCTGATAGCGGGCAGTGGATCGGCCGCGCTGCCGGTGCACCTCTCGGGAACTTACGAAGCGCTGCCGCGCAACCGCCTCCGGCCGCGGCGGAGCCCGATCCGGATCACGATTGGCGAACCGGCCACCGCCGTCGCGCTGGAAGCAGAAGGCATCGGATCCACCGTGGAGGCCCGCATTACCGACGCGCTCCACCGCCGCGTCACCGATCTCGCGCGCAAAGCTCAGTAGTTGCACCGCTGAAGAGGGCCGTGGCCGCATCGTTCGCGTTAGTACCAGCGGATTGCCGGGTGCTCGTCCCTTTCCTCTCCATGCCCTTGGGACGGATTCATCTGGCCGCTAACTACCCCAAAGATGAATCCGGCCGGACCGCCTCTTGCGTATCAATCCTGCCCGTCAATCTCGATGATGCCCGGCTGGCGGTTGTAATAATCGAGCGCGTATTCCAGTTCGCCGGCCGAATCGGCGTGGACGGTGAACAGCGGCTGTCCGACTTCGACGGCGGAGCCGATCCGGACATGGAGATCGAGCCCGGCGTTCGGATCGTACGGGGCGCCGGCGAGTTTCGCGGTGAGCGCAATGCGCCGGTTGTCGATGGCGCTCACGGTTCCGCCGTGCGTCGCGCACACTTCGAAGCGGTTCTTCAGCGGCGGCAGATCGCGCATGCCGCCCTGCGCTTCGCAGATGGACTGGAACTTTTTCCAGGCTTCGCCGCAATCGAGGATGGACGCGGCCTGGCCGGCGCCGCTTCCCGCCGGCGCGCGTCCCGACTGTTCCAGGATCGCGCCCGCGAGCATGATCGACCGTTCGCGAAGGTCCTTCGGCGCATCGGCCTGGCATTGCAGCACGGCCAACACGTCGCGCGCTTCCAGCGCCGGTCCGATGCCGCGCCCAATCGGCTGGCTGCCGTCCGTCACGATGGTGTCGACCTTGAGCCCGATGGCCTTGCCCACGTCCCTGAACGTGTTGACCAGGTAATGCGCCGCAGTCGCCGAACGCACCTTCGCCGTTGGCCCGACCGGCAGGTCGACGATGACGTGCGTCGATCCCGCGGCCGCCTTCTTGGACAGCACGGACGCCACCATCTGGCCCTCGCTGTCGACGTCGAGCTGCCGCTCCACCTGGATGAGGATGTCATCCGCAGGACTCAGCCGCACCGCGCCGCCCCAGACGATGCAAGCGCCCTCCCGTTCCACCACCTTGCGCATCTGCGCGGGCGCAAGTTCCACGGGCGCCAACACCTCCATCGTATCCGCGGTGCCGGCGGGCGAGGTGATCGCGCGCGAGGAGGTCTTCGGCATCATCAGTCCGAGGGCCGCGACGATCGGCACGACGATCAGGGTCGTGCGGTTCCCGGGTATCCCGCCGATGCTGTGCTTGTCGACGACGATGTCCCGGCCCCAGGAAAGCTGGTCCCCCGCCTCCACCATGGCGCGCGTGAGCACCACGATCTCGTCGACGCTGAGGCGATCGCCGCCGCAGGCCGCGATGAACGCGGCGAGATGCGCATCCGAATAGCGTCCCGCGGCGATATCGTTGATCAGGTTCTTCATTTCCGCGGCGCCAAGCCGGTGCCCGTAGATCTTGGCGCGCACCGATCCGAGCGACTCCAGGCTCGGCGGATGCGTGAACTGGGCGCGCGAGCCGGTCGCGGGCGCAAGCGCCTTCCAGGCGGCCTCGGAAAGCCCGGCCTCGTCGGACGCGACCAGGTCCCCCTGCACGACGTTGAGCGTGGCGATCACGGCGCGATCGCCGACGCGCACTTCCACGCGCGACCGCGATCCGAAACCCTCCGAACGCGTAATCGGACTATCGCGGCGGATGAAAACCACCGGTTCGAGAAAGGTGTCGATGCCGAGCCGCCTCACCTTGAGCGCGTGCTTAGGCCTGTCGTTCGTTGCCATGTACTCCGGCTCCAGTCGGGAACGCGGGCGGAATTGCGTCCTTGCCGCTGGCGTTGCAGCCCTCGACAATGATGCGCAGGCAGCGATTGTACCGGGAAATATCGCGTATCCATGAGCACGATCAATCTACAGCGATTGTTCTATCCGAAATCGGTGGCGGTCATCGGTGCCTCCTCGCGGCCGCTGTCCGTGGGGCGCACGGTGCTGCGCAACCTGATCGAGGGCGGATTCAAAGGTCCCCTGTACGCGGTGAACCCCCACCACGGAAAGCTGGAGGGCCTGACGGCCTGGCCCGATGTCGCCGCGCTGCCCGAAGTCCCGGAGCTCGCCGTGATCTGCACCGCCACCACCACCGTGCCGGGAATCATCACCAGGTTGGGGCAACTCGGGACGCGGGCCGCGGTCGTGCTGAGCTCCGGTTTTCATCAGGGCGATTCGCCCTCCGCGCGGGAACTGCTGGACGCGGCAAGACCCTGGGGCCTGCGCATCCTCGGTCCCAACTGCGTCGGCCTGCTGAATCCGCACATCGGACTGAACGCGAGCTTCGCGCACATGGGCGCCGATCCCGGCTCACTGGCCTTTGTCGCCCAGTCCGGCGCGCTGTGCACGGCGGTGATCGACTGGGCGCGCGCCAACGGCGTGGGCTTCACGTACGTCGTGTCGCTCGGCGACATGATCGACGTCGATTTCGGCGATGTGCTCGATTTCCTCGGCCACGACCCCGCAACCCGCGGCGTCCTGCTGTACGTGGAAGGGATCAGCGCGCCGCGCAAGTTTCTTTCCGCGGCCCGGGCGGTGTGCCGCAACAAGCCCGTCATGGCGATCAAGGCCGGCCGGCATGACGCCGGCGTGGACGCCGCCCGGTCCCACACCGGCGCACTCGCCGGCAGTTACGCCGTGTTCGAGAGCGCGTTCCAGCGCTGCGGCATCGTGACGGTGGATTCCACCGAGGCGCTGTTCGACGCGGCCGAAACCCTGGCCTTGTCGCGCCGCCCGTTGCAGGGTGACCGGCTCGCGATACTGACCAACGGCGGCGGACCCGGCGTGCTCGCGGCGGATGAAGTCGTCGCGCTGGGCGCCGAGCTGGCCAGGCTGGGCGAGATTACGCTCAGTGAGCTGGATGCCGTGCTGCCCCGCAACTGGTCGCGCGGCAATCCCGTCGATATCGTCGGCGATGGCCATCCTGGCCATACACGTGCCCACGGCCCTGCTGCCGGGCGAGGACGCGGCGAAGGCGATGATCGAACCGGTGTCCGCGAGCGCCCTGCCCGTGTTGACCTGCTGGATGGGCGGCGTCAGCGCGGAACCGGCGCGCCGGCTGCTCGCCCACGCGCGCATCCCCGCCTATGCGACGCCCCGCGCGGCGATCACGGCGTTCATGACGCTGGTCCGGCACCGGCGCACGCAGAACCTGCTCCTGCAGACACCGCCGTCGCTGTCGCAGGAGTTCACCCCCGATCTCAAAAAGGCGCGATCGATCCTCGACGCGGCGCTCGCGGATGGCCGCGAAGTGCTCGGCGAAGTCGATGCCAAATCCGTCCTGCAGGCCTACGGCTTCACGGTGGTCGAAACGCGCGTGGCCGGAAGCGCGGAGGAAGCATCAACGCTGGCCGAGGCCATGGGTTTCCCGGTGGCGCTCAAGCTCATCTCGCCGGAGGTCACGCACAAGTCCGACGTCGGCGGCGTTGCTCTCGACCTGGGATCGGCCGCGTCCGTGCTCGCCGCCGCGCGCGGCATCGAGGACCGCCTGGCGCGGCACAATCCGGCCGCGCGCATCGTCGGTTTCTCGGTGCAACAGATGGTGCGCCGCCCGCGCGCGCGCGAACTCATCATGGGCGTGGCCACCGACGAAACCTTCGGACCGGTGATCCTGTTCGGCGACGGTGGCACGGCGGTTGAGGTGCTGGCCGACAAAGCCATCGCCTTACCGCCGTTGAACATGGTCCTGGCGCGCGACTTGATCAGCCGTACGCGCGTCTTCAGACTGCTGCGCGGCTACCGCGACCACCCCGCCGCCGACCTGGACGCGATCGCGCTCAACCTCGTGCGCCTGTCGCAACTGGTCATCGACCTGCCCGCCATCATGGAACTCGACATCAACCCGATGCTGGCGGACGCGCGCGGCGTCATGGTCCTGGACGCGCGCATGCGCATCGCCACGACGACGCTTTCGGGCCCGGAGCGCATGGCGATCCGCCCCTATCCGAAGGAACTGGAAGAAACCACCACGCTGAAGTCCGGCGAAACGCTGCTGCTCCGGCCGATCCGCCCGGAAGATGAGGCCGCACACCAGCGCCTGTTCGAGAGCATGGACCCGCAGGACCTTTACTACCGCTTCTTCGCCTACTCCCGCGACTTCAGCCACGGCCACCTGGCGCGCTTCACGCAGATCGACTACGACCGGGAAATGGCCTTCGTCGCCGTGCGCGGCGATCCTCGCCGGGATGCCGAAACACTGGGAGTCGTGCGCGCAGTGACCGATGCGAACAACGAACAGGCCGAGTTCAGCATCATGGTGCGCACGGACTTCCACGGCCACGGACTGGGCGCCTGCCTAATGCGGAAAATCATCGCCTATTGCACGGCGCGCGGGACGCGCAAACTGCTCGGTTACATCCTGCGCGCGAACAACGCCATGCTGGGGCTCGCCGGGCACATCGGCTTCAGGCTCGACTACGCCGGCAACGAAAATGTCGCGATCGCGACTCTCGAGTTACGTTGACGGCGGTTTCTGCGCCTCGGCCGGCTCGACATGCACATTTACCTGCGCGCCTTCGATGCGCTGACGGACCGCCGCCTCGACCGCGTCGGCGATGACATGCGACTCGGCCGTGGTGAGCCGGCCGTCCACCGTGACGACGATGTCGATGACCTTCTCGGATCCCGCCTGGTGAGAACGCACGCGGGAAACGCCGGCCACGCCGGACACCGGCTGGACGATCTCCGACAGTTCCTGCGGATCGATGACCATGCTGTCCACCAGCACGGGGATGCTGCGGCGGAACAGGGAGTACGCGAGCCAGGCGACGAAGGCGGCGACCCCGATCGCCGCCAGCGTGTCGATCCACGGATGGCCGGTCGCGGCGAGTTGCCAGCCCGAGATCACCGCAATGGTCACGGCGACGTCGGAAAGCGTATGTCCGGCATCCGCGCGCAGCAGGTCCGAATCGAGTCGTTCGGCCTGCCGGCGCTCCCAGACCGTGAACGCGACGTTGACCACGAGCACGATGAGCATGAGAGCCAGGCTCACGTTGTCGCGCGTGACCTCGGCCTGGACGCGCGTCACGGCGCGGACCACGACCTGAACCGCCATCGCGGCGATCACGACGGCGATCGTGAACACGGCGAGCGTCTCGTACTTGCGGTGGCCGTAGGGATGCTCGCGGTCCGGCGGCGCGTTGGCCGCTCCGAGCAGCGCCAGACCGACAATGTTGTTCGCAAGGTCGGTCAGCGAGTGCACGGCGTCGCTGAGCACGGCGGATGAGCCGGTCTGCAATCCGACGACCACCTTCACCACCAGGAAAAATACGTCGCTTATCCCCTCGATGAACAGCACCCTGCGGATGGCGCGGTGGCGCTGTGCCGCGCCTGCCGGGACGGTTGGAAGCGGCGCGGATTTCACTTCGGGACTCACACGCGTAGTACGGTGAAAACGGTTAAGGGAGCAGTATCGTCGAACCCATGGTGCGCCGTGCTTCCAGGTCGCGGTGCGCCTGCGCGGCCTCGCGCAGCGGATAGCGCTGGCCAATCTCGATTTTCACCTTCCCCGACTGCACGACCTCGAACAGGTCCCTGGCCATCGCGAGCAGGTCCGCGCGCTTCGCGCCGTAGGTATACAAGGTCGGCCGCGTCAGGAACAGCGATCCGCGGCGCGACAGCTCGCCGATGTCCAACGGCGGCACCGTCCCGGAGGACTGGCCGAAACTCACCAGTATGCCGAGCGGCCGCAGGCAGGCGAGCGAATCCATGAACGTATCCTTGCCGACGGAATCGTAGACCACCGGCACGCCCTCGCCGCCGGTTAGCGCCTTCACGCGCTCGAGGAAATTTTCGCGCCTGTAGAGGATCGCGTGATCGCAACCGTGAGACTTGGCCAGCGCCGCCTTTCCCTCCGATCCGACCGTGCCGATGACGGTTGCGCCGAGCGCTTTCGCCCATTGACAGACGATGAGTCCGACGCCGCCGGCCGCGGCATGGATCAGGATTGCGTCTCCGGGTTTCACCTTGCAGGTCTGGCGCAGCAGGTATTGCGCGGTCATGCCCTTCAGCATCATGGCCGCCGCCTGGTCGAAGGCGATCCCCGCCGGCAGTTTCACGAGCCGATCGGCGGGCATGATGCGCGCCTCGGCATAGGATCCGGGCGGGCCGGACGCGTAGGCCACGCGATCGCCTTCCCGGATGTCCGTGACGCCCTGCCCCGCCGCCTCCACGATGCCCGCGGCTTCCAGGCCGAGACCGGAGGGCAGGTTCACGGGGTAGACGCCGCTGCGCTGGTAGATGTCGGCGAAATTCAGCCCGATGGCCTTGTGGCGCACGCGTGCCTCGCCCGGACCGGGCTTCCCGATCGCGGTCTCCTGGAACTGCATGACCTCCGGGCCGCCGGTCTCGTGGAAGGCGATCGCGAAAGTCATCGAGCGGCTTCGGTCCTCAGGCGGCGCGCGCCGCGCGCCAGGCACGCGCACGGCTGATGAAGTATTGCAGTGGATAAACGAGGTGGCGCAGGTAGGATTGACTGACGCGCTGGGAGGGCGGCACGGCCAGCCCGAATTCCGCGGGCCAGCGCGCCGGATGATAGGCCGTGCCGAACAGCCAGTCGTTCCAGGCGAAGATGACGCCCAGGTTCTTGCCCATCGCGACTTCATCCTTCGCATGGTGCCAGTGGTGCATGAACGGGCTCACGAATATGAATTTCAGGACCCCGGGATAACGGAGGCGCAGGTTGGTGTGGATGAAATAGTTGTAATAGAGATAGATCGCAAAGCCGAGCGTGCTTGGGCCGGGATGCAGGCCGAGCTTGATCACCATGGCGTTGAACAGCATGCCGAGCGCCACCTCGAAGGGATGGAGCCGCGTGGTCGTCAGGAAATCCACCTGCTCGGCGGTGTGATGCACGGCGTGGAACGACCACAGCACGGCGAATTCGTGCTCCCAGCGGTGACGCCAGTAGACCAGGAAGTCGAAGGCCCAGATGGAGGCCAGCACCTGCGCCCAGAACGGCAACTCCCTGAGCCACGGGAACCAGATCCCGGTTCCGTACATCGCGCCGACCGCCACGTCGACCAGGGCGTAGAACGAAAACAGCGCCAGCCAGATCCCCTGGAACCAGTACACGAGATCGAGCCAAAACTCGTAGCTGCGGAACTTGACCGGCCGCCGGATGGCCGGCCACAACGCTTGCAGCGGCGCCGCGAACAGGGCCACCAGCAGCAGCTGTTTCAAGGTGTCGGCCACCGCGCGCACGATGGGGGCAAACGGCCCGTAGATCGCCTCCACCCTTCCCGGAACGGCGGGTACGGCCTGTTGTGCAATCGCGGCATCCGCGATAACCAGCAGGATCAAAATGCTCCCCGCTGAGAAGATTCTTTTCATGTCTCGAGAACTGCCGACCGGTGCCTTTCAATCAAGACTAGCACGGCCGCGGGCCGCATTCCGGGAACTTTGCCGCGGCGGTTGACCGGGGTCGGAGCGCATGCTCCGACCCCAATGCGTTTCTCATATCAATCCGCAACCCCCAGCGACCAGCCGCCGTCAATGGAGATCTGCTGGCCGGTAATGTAGTCCGAGGCCGGCGAGGCGAGAAACAGCGCCAGGCCCGCCATGTCCTTCGGAAACCCGACCCGGTGCATGGGCACGACTCCGGCCACGGCCTTCTGCGTTTCCGGGTTATGCGCGTGCCCGCCGCCGATATTGGTGACGAAGAATCCCGGCGCGATCGCATTCACGGTGATGTTGTAGGCCGCGAGTTCCAGCGCGACGCTGCGCATCAGATGGGCGGCCCCGGCCTTCGTGGCCATGTAGGCCGCGCCGATCGCCGCCTCGTTCAGGTAGGCGGCGATCGATGTGGTGACGACGATGCGTCCGGTCTTGCGCGGCTTCATGTGGCGCGCCGCGGCGCGCAAGGTCGCAAACACGCCGTCCAGGTTGATGTCGATCACCCTGTTCCAGCGTTCGTCGGTATAGTTCTCCAGCGCGCCGGCTTCGTTGCGCTGCCTGTTCGAACCCACCCAGCCGGCGATGGCGCCCGGCCCCGGGTCGATGCCGGCATTGGCGAACACGACGTCCAGCCGGCCGTAGAGCTTCGCCGCGTCGTCGAAGGCCTTGTCGAGCCGCGGATGATCGGTGACGTCGACGACCTCGCCGCGCACGTCCAGGCCGGCCGTCTGCAGACGCTTCGTCTCATCCGCGATGCGTTTGGCGTCTATATCCAGCATCGTCACCCGCGCGCCGTTCGCAGCGAGCGCCTCCGTGAACCCCAGACCTAACCCGCTGGCCCCGCCGGTGACGACGACGCCGTAACCCTCCACCTTGAACAGATCCGCGATTTTCACAAGTGCCTCTCCTTTACGATTTCTCAAAGATCAAGCGGCGCCAGGGCTGGATGCCCGAGGATCATGTCAGCCGCCTTCTCCGCGATCATGATCACCGACGCGTTGATGTTGGCGCCGGTGATCTTCGGGAAGATGGACGCATCCGCCACGCGCAACCCATTGACGCCGCGCACGCGCAGTTCCGGGTCCACCACCGATTTGCCGTCGCCACCCATACGGCAGGTGCCGCAGGGATGGAACACGGTCACTGCGGATCGGCGGATGTATGCCCGCAGATCCTCATCGCTCGTCACGTCGCGCCCCGGCGAGATCTCGATGCTGTTGAAACGCTCGAAGGCCGGCGCGTAGAGGATGCGCCGGGCGATGCGCAGGCCGCGCAGCAGCGGTTCGATGTCCTCTTTCGCGGAGAGCATGTTTGGATCGATCAGCGGTGCCGCATGCGGATCAGGCGAGGCGAGCGCCACCTGCCCGCGGCTCTTCGGGTGCAGCAGCACGACGTTGTTGCCGTAGCCGTGGCCGAGCGGGATCGGGAAGCCGGACGGGTTGCGGTGCGCCGGGATGAAAACAATTTGCAGGTCCGGCTGGTCGAGTTCCGGCAAGGAACGGATCAGCGCGTGCGCCTCGTAGACATTGCTCGCCAGCGGCCCCTGCCGAAACAGCAGGTACTCGAAGATATTGACGATGCCGCGCGGCAGGGCGCGCCAGGAAAGGCCGTACGACTCCGTGCTCTTCGTGCGGAACATCGTCGTGGTCGCCACGTGGTCGTGCAGGTTCCCTCCGACTTCGGGGAGATGGTGCCGCGTGACGATGCCGAGCTTTTGCAGCGCGTCGCCGTCGCCTATCCCTGAGAGCATCAGCAGTTGCGGCGAGCCGAAAGCGCCGCAACTGATGACGATCTCGCGCTTGGCCGAGATGAGCCGCGTCGCGCCGCCCTGCCCGATCTCGACCCCGGTCGCGCGGCCGTTTTCGATGATGATGCGACGCGCGAGCACGTCCGTGATCACCTCGAGATTGGGGCGGCCGAGGGCGGGCTTCAGAAACGAGGTCGCGGTGGATTCGCGCCGGCCGCCGCGAAGGTTGCTCTGGCGCGGGCCGAAACCTTCCGGGTTCGGGCCGCTGAAATCCTCGCAGTACGGGTAGCCCATCGCCAGCGCGGTATCGATGAACAGCGGGATGAGCGGGTTGCGGCGCTTGACGTGCATGACGTTCAGCGGGCCGTCGGTGCGGTGCCAGGGCGAATTGCGGTAGTCCTCGTTGCACTCGGAGCGCAGGAAATACGGCAGCACCTCGCGGAAGCTCCAGCCGGGATTGCCCATGGCCGCCCAGTCGTCGAAATCCTTGCGGTGGCCGCGGATGTAGACCATGCCGTTGATGGAGCTGGTCCCGCCTAGCACACGCCCGCGCGGCAGCGGGATGACGCGGCCGTCGAGATGCTGCTGCGGCGTGGTCGTGAAATTCCAGTTGTATACCGGGTGGCGCAGCAGCGCGGCCACGGCGGCCGGGACGTGGATCAGCCAACTGCGATCCGGCGGCCCCGCCTCGATCAGGCACACCGTCACGTTCGGATCCGCGGATAGGCGGTTCGCGAGCACACAGCCCGCCGATCCGGCGCCGACAATCACGAAATCGAAGTCGGAGCCGCGCTCCAAACCCGGCGTCATATCGCCGCCGCCACCGCGATGTCGGAGAGTTTCTGCCAGCGCTCCATGTTGTCGCCGCGCTCCATGACGCCGGTGCACAGGCCGACGAAGGTCATCTCCAGCGCCGGGTCGACCCAGAAAATCGTCGTGCCCGCGCCGTAGCCACCGAAGGTCTCGGGCGAGGTCAGCGTTCCGAAAAGCGTGTGCCCCATCACCTCGCCGCGCAGCACGAAGCCGAGGCCGATGTAACCCGGCATGATCTCCCAGCCGCGTTTCTCGGCAAGCTTCCGGTACACCTCATTTGGCTTCTCCCCGGTCCAGTTGCGGCGCGCGAGTTCCAGGATCCGCGGCGAGAGGATGCGCGCGCCGTCGAGCTCGCCGCCCCGGCGGAGCATCTCGGCGAAGCGGAACATGTCGGTTGCGGTGGAGGCAATGCCCACCCAGGGCATTTCGGCGTTTTCCTCCTCGAAGGCGCCGTGCGGGCCGAGGTTGCTGTGGCCGAGGTGGTTGAGCGGGACGTTGCCGCGCATGTCCGGAGCGAGGTGCCGCGACCGCAGATCGGCGCGCAGGCCGACGGAAGTGTCCTTCAGCTTCAGTGGCTTCAGGATCTCGTCCTCGACGAGCTGCCGGTAGGAGCGCTTCCGCGGATCGGCGCGCCGCGCCATCTCACCGAGCAGCGCGTGGTGGACGAGCGGCGCGTAATCCAGGCGCTCGCCGGGCTTCACCTCGGAATGCACGTTCTCGCAGATCGCGGCGATGACTTCATCCAGCCGGTCGATGTACATGCCGGGGCGCGCCTCGTAGACGCTCGGCAGGCCGGAGGTGTGCGTCAGCATGTGGAATACGGTGATCTGCTCGCGCATGCCGCCGGAGAATTCGGGGATGACTTCGGAAACTTTCGTGGTCAGCCCGAACTGGCCGTGTTCGATGGCGCGGAACACGAGCACGTTGGTAAACGCCTTGGTCACCGAGAACAGGCTGAAGACCGAGTCCTTCCTGACCGGCTTCGCCCCCTGCTCGTCGGCGTGCCCGAAGGCCTCGAAGAATCCCGGTTCGCCGTGACGCGCGACGAGGATTACGCCCCCCCAATAGCGGCGACGCTGGATATCCGCTTCGATCACCGTCCGCAGGCGGGCCAGCCGCCCGGTATCAAGTCCGCTTTTTACCTTGTCATCCATCTTCCCCCTCCCGCACATTGACCGTGGATTTTACACCTGTATAGCATACACGGCGGATCGCGCCTGTGAATGGACGCCCGCCCTATCCCCGCGATACCAAGGAGAACGCCATGGTTGCCGGAACAATGCGGACCTGGAAAGTCGGCGACGTGGAAGTCACGCGTCTTGTCGAGGTGAACGCGCACACCGATCCCCTGTCGGTGCTGCTCAAGGAAGGCTCGCCGGAGCTCATGAAGAAGTACCCGTGGCTGTTCCCGCACTTCGCGACGCCGGAAGGAGATATGAAGATCTCGTTCCAGTGCTTCGTCGTCAAGGCCGGACGGCGGCGAATCATGATCGACACCTGCATCGGCAATGACCGCCGGCGGGTTTACGACATCTTCACGAACATGCATACGACCTTCCTCGAGGACCTCGCGCGCGCCGGCTTCCCGCCCGAGACGATCGACACGGTACTGTGCACGCACATGCACTTCGATCACGTCGGCTGGAACACGCATCTCGTCAACGGAAAGTGGGTGCCGACCTTCCCGAACGCGCGTTATCTGTTCTCGCGGAAGGAATGGAATCACTGGAAGAAACACCCGCGCGATGGCAGCGTGGAAGCGCAGCACCTCGAGGACTCGATCCAGCCGGTGCTGGACGCGGGGCTCGTCGAGTTCGTCAAGACCGATTACCGGATCTGCAAGGAGATCCGGCTCGAACCCTCGCCCGGCCACACGCCGGGACACGTGCACGTGCACATTGCCTCGCGTGGAAAGAAGGCGGTCATCACCGGTGACCTCATGCACCACCCCGTGCAGTTCGCGGTGCCCGACCTGCTCACGAACTTCTGCATGGATGCGAAGAAGGCCTGCCGCACCCGGCGCGCCTTCATCAGGAAATACGAGAACCGCAAGGCGCTGATCATCGGCACGCACTTCTGCGATCCCACCGCGGGCTGGATACTGCGTGACAAAACGAACTGGCGTTTCTCCATCACGTGACAATGACCACCCCTTCGTCATTCCGGACCGAGACCGGCGCAGCCGGACGAGAGTCCGGAATCCAGCGGAACCCGCGTCGTGCCTGGATTCCGGAGCCGGCCGGAGCCTGCCCCGGCGCAGGCCGGGGGCCGTTCCGGAATGACGTTCTGCAAGGGTGAGACCAGGCATGACGACTGACCTTTCGGGCCAATGCGTCCTCATCACCGGCGCCGGCCGCGGGTTGGGCCGGGCGGTGGCGGAACACCTGGCCGCCTGCGGCGCGACCATCGGCGTGAACGACATCGATGCCGCCACTTGCAACGAGACCGTGGCGGCGATCCGCGGCCGCGGAGGTTCGGCGCATGCCCATGCCGCCGACATGTCCATGCGCGATTCATTCATGCGCGTCGCCGGAGACTTCGCGCGCGCAACGGGGTGCATTGACGCCGTCATCAACAACGCGATGCTGCTGCGCTACGAACCCATCGAGGCCGTGCGCGAGGATGTGCTGGACAAAATGCTGGCGATCGGCATCAAGGCGCCGGTCTGGGGCGCGCAGGCCCTGCTGGCGCACATGGACGCGGAACGCGGCGGATGCATCGTCAACCTGGCCTCCCCGGTCGCCTTCCGCGGCTACCCGAACACGGCGATCTACAGCCTGGTGAAGGGCGCGATCGTCACTTTGACTTACGTGCTCGCCGCCGAGCTCGGCCCACGCAAGGTGCGCGTGAACGCGGTCGCGCCGGGCTCCGTGCCGACGCCCGGGGCGCTGGGGCTGAACAGCCCGGAGGAATATGAACGGCGCGCCCGCACGATCCCGCTGCGCCGGCTCGGGCGCGAAGAGGATCACGCGCACGCCGTCGCGTTCCTGCTCAGCCCCGAGGCCTCCTTCATCAACGGCGAGATCCTGCGCGTGGACGGCGGCATCTCGGCGGCCGGCTGAGGTGGATAAGACGGAGTTAATCGAATATCTCGGCCGGGACGACGGCTTCGATGAGATCCGCGTTCAGCCCCTGCGCACTCTGTGCGCCATGCTGGATCTGCCGATCCGGAACTGGATGGATGGTGATCCCATACCCCCGGCATGGCAATGGCTGTACTTCCTGCCTGAGACGCCGCAGTCCCGGCTCGAAGCGGATGGCCATCCGCCCCGTGGTTCATCCCTGCCGGTCCCGCCGGCGGCGAGACGGCTGTTCGCCGGCGCGCGCATGACGTTTCACCGCCCCCTGAGAGTGGGAACGCGCGTATACCGCGAGAGTTCGGTCGCGGACGTGGCCCGCAAGCAGGGGCGCGGCGGCGCGCTGGTATTTTTGACAGTCCGCTACCTCTACCGTGACGATCGCGGGCCATTGCTTGCGGAAGAACAGGATATCGTGTTCAGCGAATCCGTCCGCGTCGCCGCCGATGCCGGAAATGCGGTCGAAGTGCCATCCGCGCAATGGAACCGCGGCGTTACGCCGGATCCGGTCATGCTCTTCCGCTTCTCCGCCCTTACGTTCAACGCCCACCGTATTCATTATGATCTGGGATACGCGCGACAGCAGGGTTATCCCGGGCTGCTGACCCATGGTCCATTGATTGCCATCCTGCTGCTCGACCTCGCCGCGCGGAATGCCCCGCACAAAAAGGTGGACGCGTTCAACTTTCGCGCAACCGCACCGGTATATGCCGGCACGCCCATCGCCCTG
>JACPSH010000004.1 GCA_016193395.1 Gammaproteobacteria bacterium | reverse complement strand
GTGATGCGGCGCGGCGAGGTCTGGGTTGCGAACCTCAATCCGCCGCGGGGCAATGAAATCGGCAAGATCCGGCCCGTGCTGGTCATCCAGGCGGATGAACTGCTCGCCGCGGGTACACCGATGGTGATCGTGCTGCCGCTGAGCAGCCAGCTCCACAGTCGCCTGACGAAGTGGCGGATCACGGTCCCGGCGCGCGACCGTTTGCTGAAGGACTCGCAGGTCCTCGTGGATCAGCCGCGGGCGTTGGATCGCGCCCGCTTAAGTGAGGGCCCGCTCACTCGCCTGACTGCGGCCGAAATGGCTGCCGTCGAGCAATCGCTGCTGGCGGTCATGGGCTTGTTGTGATTCCCCGGTGGACGATTATGTTTTTCCGTCATGCCGGACACGGTGAATGGCGTTGTCCGGCGTGACGAGTGTGGAAGGCCTTCGCTGCTTCCGGGGTGACGAAGACAGTCAGTAATTCTTGAATACGTACCGTATCGAAACATCGCGCGCTACCACCGGCCGACCGTTCTCGAAGCGTGGGCGGTGGCGGACGCCGGCCACGGCGAGCCGGCCCTGAGTGGCGAGTGCTTCGTCGTTTTCCGGGTGAGTGGCGATGATGCGGATGTTCTCCGGCCAGCCGCTGTCGGAGACATCGAAGCTCGCATCGACCCAATGTTTGCGTTCATTCGGCGGCGGCTGTTCTTCCCCGGGGATTTCGATTGGCTCGATGCGCCGTGGCTCACCGAACAGTCGCTGCACTTCTTCCGGACGCGCATTGTTCTCCTGCAATAATTTCCAGGCTTCCTCGTAACGCCGCATCGCGTCCCAGTTGCGGCGGAAGGTGAAAAAATAGTCGCCGGCAAACAGCAGCGCCTCGGCGCGCGCGACGTAGTTCCGCGGGTCCTCCGCGGCAAGATTGACCAGCCGATCCAGGGTCACCGTGCCCTTGAAATAGCTGTCGCGAAACATCTCGCCCCTGGCCTCGAAGCCATCGACGTCGTAAGGGCCGCGTCCGGCTTCCGCCATGGCCCTGCGCAGGTCGTAGAGCGATTGCGATGTGTCGTCCGCCGTGCTCGCGATAAAGTAATTCGCGAGCGCCTGGCGGTAGAACGCGCGGCTGAGCGTTGCGCGCTCCTCCGGATGCTTTTGCAGGATCCCGATCGCGCTGTCGTAGAGGATGTCCGCGTGCAGCGCCTGGCCGAGGTAGCGGGAGACTGGGGCGGCATGGAAGGCGCTCAGGCGACGGCTCGCGATCTTCTCGATGATCCCGACCAGGGCCAGGTCCTCCGGCCCGTGGTTGCGGCGGAATACCCAATAGAGCTGCTGGTAGTTGCGATCCAGCTCTTCGGTCTTGTCCCAGGCGGTGTTGTTTTCGATCTGGAGTTCGATGAGCGGCACCTGCGACATGCTGTACAGGCCCTCGGTCACCCGCGTGATGTGCTGGGCGCGCTCGAAGGACCGCGCGGCGGCGGCGTGATCGCCGGCGACCATCTGCGTCATGCCGATGCTGGTCAGCGGCTCGACCAGCCGCGCATCGAATGCGCCGCTTTCGGACTGGATGCGCCCCACTACGCGTTCATACGCGGCGATGGAGTTCGAGAGTTCGGTGTACGGGCCGGTGGCAGGCGCGGACTCGGGCGGCGGGGCGTCGGGCGATTTCGTGTCGGGTTCGGCGCTGAGCGGGACTAACAGAACCGGCAGGAGACTGAACAGGAACACATGCCTCACGTACGTCATTCCGGAAGCGCCGCCGGATCGAGTCCGGGGCAGGCTGCGCCCTTGTCTGGAATCCAGCCTTGTGTTCGCTTGGTATCGATCCCGGGCCGGCCGGAGTGACGGGTCTGGCGATTCCTTGCGCCTACATCTCGCACATGCCGCCGCCACAGCACGGACCGGACTGACAGGGCGGCGCTTCGCCAGAGCCGAGGTTCTCGCTCTTCATCACGCTGCTGCCGGTGATGATCTTCCGTACCGGCGCATGCTTCGGCGTTTCGCCGGGCGTGATGTCGAGCCGCTCGCACAGCTCGCCCCAGGTCCGCAGCCGGGTGCTCATGGAATGACGCACTTCGAGGGTGCGGCCGTTGTCGTCACAGCGGTAGTCGTAGGTAGGCATGGGATGATTTTACCGCAGGGGATGGTAAATCGTCATTCCGGAACGGCCGCAGGCCGCTTCCGGAATCCAGTCCTGAGGTACTTTGCAGCACCATGGCCCCGCTCTTGCGCAACGTCCCTGGATTCCGGACGTTTGCTCCGCAAAGTCCGGAACGACGGCGAGGAGGCGTTCCCGCCATGCATCCGGCTGCGCCGGATTCGGTCCGGAATGACGCCCCTCAACAGCGTCATTCCGGAACGGCCGCAGGCCGCTTCCGGAATCCAGTCCTGGGGACGCATCAGCCGCGCCAATACGCGCACTCAGCAAATAATTTCCTCCCACAGATCCAGCCAGCGGGGGTTCAGGGATTCAATCAACTGCAATTTGCGCTTTCGCGGCCAGTTCTTGATCTGTTTCTCGCGTGCAATTGCGCCTTCCATCCACTCGCACATCTCGAAATGCACCAGCCTGTGCACGTGGTAGCGATTAGTGAATCCCCTCACAACGTTGTTTCTGTGTTCCCAGATCCGTTTGGGCAGGTTGGACGTCACGCCGACGTAGAGCGTGCCGTTGCGCTTGCTGGCGAGGATATAGACTGCGGGCTGCTTCGTGCGCATGGCCTCTCCCTGGCCTCAATGTACCTGGATTCCGGACGCTCACTTCGTTCGGCCCGGAATGACGACGTGTAGAAATGCCGGGCGCCCAACCGACTGCGGTCCAGAATGACGACGCTTACTCTTCGAGCACCTCGGCCTTGCCCTCGCCGCGCGGATCGCTGGCGGCATACACGCGCCTGCCGGCCTTGTCCCACATCACCGCGTGCATGTCGCCGTAGCGCCAGCGGGCCTCCGTGACCTTGTGGCCGAGGGCTTCGAGCCGCTGCTTTTCATACTCGGTGAGTGCGTACTTTTCGAACTGCACTTCGTCGGGCAGATACTGGTGGTGGAAACGGCGCTGGCTCACCCAGGAATCCGGCAGGTGGCCACGCTCGAAATCGAGGATGCCGATCAGCACCATGCTGATGATGCGGCTGCCGCCCGGCGTGCCGAGGATGCCGATGCGGTCCGCGGTCTCGATGAAGGTCGGCGACATGCTGGACAACGGCCGCTTGTCCGGCTGGATGGCGTTCGCCTCGTCGCCGACCAGGCCGTAGGCGTTCGCCGTGTTGGCCTTGATCGCGAAGTCGTCCATCTCGTCGTTCAACAGCACGCCCGTGCCCGGCGGCGCGAAGCAGGCGCCGAACGGCAGGTTGATGCTGAGCGTGCCGGCGACGCGGTTGCCCTCCCTGTCGATCACGGAGAAATGCGTGGTCTGCGTGCCGGCGGGGTCGTAGCCCGGCGTGTCGGAAAGCTCCGCGCTCGGCGTCGCGCGCTCCGGGTCGATGCTGATCGCGAGCCCGGCGAGATAGTCCGGGTCGAGCAGGCGGTCGGTGCGGATGCGCACGAAGTCCGGATCGCCGAGATACACGGCTCGATCGCGGTAGGCGCGGCGCATGGATTCGATGATGACGTGCATGCGCTGGATGTGATCCATTGTCATGAGGTCGAATTGGCTCAGGATCGCGAATGCCTGCGCCAGCACGACGCCGCCGGATGAGGGCGGCGGCGAGGTCACGATACGCATGTCGTGGTAGTTCGCAATGATCGGCGCGCGCTCGGTGATGCGGTAGTTGGCGAGGTCCTCCACGCTCCAGATCCCGCCGGCGGCGCGCACGCCGACTACCATGTCCTCGGCAAACTTCCCGCGGTAGAAATAACCGGGACCCTGGTCGGCGATGTTCTGCAGCAGCCGGCCGAGATCCTTCTGCACGATGCGATCGCCGATCGGCGGAGGTTGCCCATCCTTGAGGAAGATCTTCGCGGTGTCCGGGTACTTGTTCAGCGCCTCCGCGCGGAAACCGGCGACGTCCAGGTAGCCCTGGGTCACCTCGAAGCCCTCGCTCGCGTAGCGGATCGCGGGCTTGAGCGTTTCCTTCAGCGGCATCTGCCCGTACTGATCCGTGAGCCAGGCAAGACCGGCAACGAGGCCCGGGATCCCGGCGGACAGCGGGCCGTTGATGGAGGCGCCCGGGACGACGTTGTCGTCCCTGTCGAGGTACATGCGCCGGAACGCCGCGGCCGGCGCCTTCTCGCGGCCGTCGATCATGGTCTGGCGGCCGTCGCTCGCGCGGTGCAGGAGCCAGAACCCTCCGCCGCCGATGCCGGAGCTGTAGGGTTCGACCACGGCGAGCGCGGCGCTCACCGCGACAGCGGCATCGAAGGCATTGCCGCCGCGCTTCAGTATTTCGATGCCGGCCTCGGTGGCGAGTGGGTGCGCGCTCGCCACGGCGGAAGCGGGGGGCGTGTCGTCGGCGAAAGATGGAAAGCCGACGAATAGAAACGCAATCGCAAGAAGACGGGCCATCGCGCCTGAATTCCGGCGCGCCCTCGGGCCCGCAACTCCGTCATTCCGGACCGAACGCAGCGAGCGTCCGGAATCCAGCCCCAGTGTCACATCAGTCGCAACCATGCCTGCTTTGTCCAAGAGAGCCCCGAGCCCTTCCATGTCAGATTTTCACGCCATTACGCAGAAAGCCAACCTCGTTGCGGCGGATACCACATGAGGGCTGGATTCCGGACACTCGACCGGCTGCGCCGCCCTCGGTCCGGAATGACCTTCCCGACCCCGTCATTCCGGAACGGCCGCAGGCCGAGTCCGGAATCCAGTCCGCGTGCCGCGTGAACCCTGACTTTGTTAGAGTTATCCAGAAGCATCACGAACCCCGGGCGCTGTTCCACGCGGCCCCTGGATTCCGGGCGCTCGACTGCCTCGCGGCAGTCTCGACCCGGAATGACAGAGTGAGCGTCATGACGACAGTCTGTGCTTGAGCGCCTTTTTGACTTCGGGGTGCACGAACTGGCTGACGTCACCGCCGAGCGCCGCGATCTCGCGCACCAGGCTGGAGGAGATGTAACCCAGGTGCTCGGCGGGGGTGAGGAATACGGTCTCGATGGCGTTATTCAACTGGCGGTTCATGCCGGCCATCTGGAATTCGTAGTCGAAGTCAGAAACGGCGCGCAAACCGCGGATGACGACGCGCGCGCCCTGCTGCTCGGCGAAGCTGATCATCAGCCCGTCGAAGCTCCTGACCTCCGCCTTCCTGATGTCGGTGAGCGCGCGCCGCGCCATCTCGACGCGTTCCTCGGTGGTGAACGCGGTGGTCTTGGTGGTGCTGCGCGCGATGGCGACGATGATCCGGTCGAACAGGCTCGCAGCGCGCGCCACGATGTCCGTGTGACCGTTCGTGATCGGGTCGAACGTCCCCGGATAGATCGCTGTGACTTTCATCCTCCCCCCTTGTCCTCCGCGAGCAGCGTGAATTGCACCTGTCCGGCCTTGCCCTGCTTCCGGATCGCGAGGCCCAGCGGCGGTTCCCAGCCGCGCCCCGACTCCACGTAGACCACCCCGCCGGGCGCCAAGTGTCCCCAATTTAGTATCCGCGTACAAGCCTGCCGCGCCAGGTCGCTCGCGAACGGCGGGTCGAGGAAGATGATGTCGAAGCGCTCGCGCTTGGCATCCAGCCACGAGAGGGCGTCCGTGTGGACGATGCGCGCATTGCCGGCTTCGAGGACCGCGGACTGTTCCCGCAACGCCTGCGCGAGCGAGCGATCCGATTCCAGCATGACGACGCTGCCGGCGCCGCGGGAGAGCGCCTCGAACCCGAGCGCGCCCGTGCCGGCGAAGCAGTCGAGGCAGGCGGCGCCCTGGATCATCGGGGCGAGCCAGTTGAAGAGCGTTTCGCGCACGCGGTCCGGCGTGGGGCGGAGTTCCGACGCGGCCTGGACTGCGAGTTTACGGCCGCGCCAGCGGCCGCCGATGATGCGGACCTTGCCCGACCGTGCGCCCCGGCCTTTCAGTTCACGCTCCCCTGCGGCGCATCCGTCGCCGGCTCCGGATGCGGCGGGTCCAGCGGGCCGACCAGGACAGTCGCCATGATGTCGGGATTGAGCCGGCGGTGGAAGGCATCGCGGATCTGCTCCGCGGTGACCGCGTCGACCCGGCTGATATAGGTGTCGAGAAAGTCCAGCGGCAGCTTGTAGAAACCGATCACGGCGACGTAGTTCAGGATGTCGCGGTTGCTGTCGATGCGCAGCGGGAAACCACCGGTGATGTTCTGTTTGGACGCCTGCAGTTCCTCCTCCGTCGGCCCGGCTGCGATGAAGCCACGCACGGTTTCCTTGAGCACGGCGAGCGCCTCATCGACCTGGTCGGCGCGCGTCTGCAACCCGGCGCTGAACGGCCCGCCTTCGCGCAGCGGCGAGAAGCGGCTGGAGGCCGCATAGGAGAGCCCGCGTTTCTCGCGCACTTCCGCGAACAGGCGCGACACGAGCCCCCCGCCGCCGAGCACGTGGTTGCCGACCAGGAGCGGAAAGTAATCCGGATCGTTGTACTTTATCGCCGGCTGGCCGATGAGCACGTGTACCTGGGTGGAAGGGTGGTGGATCCGGATCGTCTCGGCGCTGGCGAGCGGCGCGACGGCCGCAATCGGAAGGGCAGCCGTGCCCGCGGGCAGCGAGCGGCTCAGCTTCTCCGAGAGCGAGCGCGCCGCGGACCTGCTGAGGTCGCCGACGATGGCGAATACGGCGTTGCGCGCCTGGTAATAGCGCTTGTGGAATTCAATCACGTCCGTGCGCGTGACGGCCTCAATCGATTCCACCGTGCCTTCAACCGGATGCGCGTAAGGGTGATCGCCATACAGCGCGGCCGTGAACGCATCGCCCGCCAGCGCGCCGGGCGACTGCTGCTTCTGCTGGATCGCAATCAGGAACCGCCGGCGCTGACGTTCGATGGCATCCTCGGGAAAGTCCGGTTTGGCGAGCACGCGCTCGAAATTGGCGAGCGCGGGGTCGAGCTTGTCCTTCTCCGCCAGGCTGCGCAGCATGACGGATGTGGAATCCTCGTCGGATTGCGCGCCGTAGACCGCGCCCAGCCGCTCGAATTCGTAGCTGATCGCGTTCGCCTCCATGCCGCCGGCGCCCTCGTCCAGCAGGCTGCTGGCGAGCAGTGTGAGTCCTTCGCGGCCCGCGGGATCGCGCGCGCTGCCGGCGTCGAACATGACTTCGATGTCGACCATCGGCAGTTCGTGCGCGGCCACGAAGTACACCTCGGCGCCGTTCCGAGTCTTCCAGCGCTCGATGTTGGGGGTGGCGAGGGCGGGAAGACTTAAGAGCAGGATTGCCGCGATGGCCAAGCCATGCAAGCTCGTCATTCCGGGACGGCCGCAGGCCGCTCCCGGAATCCAGCCCTCGTGCGGCGATTGCCGCGTCATCGCCTGGTTCGCTTCTGGATTCCGGACGCTCGACCGGCATTCGCCGGCCTCGGTCCGGAATGACAGTAAGCGCTCAGCGCACATGGCCCATGTCCGCCGGGGCCGCGCGGGGCGGCCGGTTGGGATCGATCGGCAGCGGATCGAGCACCGCGACCGTCAGGCGATCGTCGTTGAAATAGCGCCGCGCCACTGCGCGCACCTGCTCGGGGGTCACCGCCCGGATGCGCTCCACGTATTCCTCGGTCAGCTGCCACGGCAGGTCGACGGTCTCGAATATCCCGAGGATCATCGCCTGGTAGAACACGGAATCGCGCTGATACACGTCTTGCGAGACGACCTGCGCCTTCACGCGCTCGAGCTCGGAGTTCTCCACCAGGTTTTGCTTCAACTCCTCGATCTGCTCACGCACCGCGGCTTCCAGAGCGCCGACATCGTGTCCCTGCGCGGGCGTGCCGTCGACCGTGAAAAGCGTGGTCAGACGTGAGTTGAGCGAATAGTCCGCGCTGATCGCGGCCGCCACTTCGCTGCCGCGCACGAGCCGCGCCGCAAAGCGCGCGCTCGATCCGCCGCCCAGGATCCCGCCGAGCACATCCAGCGCATAGGGCTCCCATTCCTGCACGCCGCTTCCCGGGGCGCGCGCATCGTTCAGCGCCGGCACCTTCCAACCCATGATCAGGTACGGCAATTCCGCCGGGCGTCTGACCGTGACCCGTTTCAGCCCGGCCTGTTCGATTTCCGGACGCGGCTGCGGCGGCGCCACCTCCTCCCGCTCGAGCGCCCCGAAATGCCGCTCGGCCAGTACGCGCACCGCCTCGGGCCGGACATCGCCGACCACGACCAGCACGGCATTGTTCGGGGCATACCAGCGCCGGTACCACTTGCGCAATTCCTCGACCTTCATCTGCTCGAGGTCCGCCATCCAGCCGATCACCGGGTGACGATAGGGACTGGTCTGGAACGCGGTCGCCATCGCCACTTCCTGGGCGTAGGACTCCGGCTCGTCATCCGTGCGCCAGCGCCGCTCTTCCTGAACGACCTTGATCTCCTTTTCGAATTCCTCCGGCCGCAGCGTCAGGTGGCGCATGCGATCCGCCTCGAGTTCCATGCTCACCTCGAGACGCGATTTCTCGAGCGTCTGGAAATAGGCCGTGTAGTCGGCGCCGGTGAAGGCGTTCTCACTGCCGCCGTTCGCCGAAATGATGCGCGAGAACTGGCCGGCGGGATGCTTCTCGGTGCCCTTGAACATCATGTGCTCGAGGGCGTGCGAGATCCCGGTGATGCCATCGTGCTCGTAGCTCGACCCCACCTTGTACCAGACCTGCGTGACCACCACGGGCGCGCGGCGATCTTCCTTCACCAGGACCTTGAGTCCGTTGCCGAGCGTGAATTCGCTGACCGCCGCCGGCGCGCCGGGCGCGATGAACGCGAACAGCAATAAGAGGTGTCGTGGTTTCAAGCGGAGCGGAAGGAAATAGGGTGCGCGCAATGTTAATGATACGATCTGGGCATTGCCAGTCCTGCATCCCGCAAGATAGTGTCCAGCGCCGCTCCCCAAGCCACAGCCACTGCCCCGGCCGGGGTGTGGCAGCGCCTGCGCCAGGGCCTGTGGCGTACGCGTGACGGTTTGACCGGGGGACTCGCGGATCTGTTCCTCGGCGGCAAACAGATCGACGCCTCGATCCTCGACGAAATCGAAACGCGCCTGCTGCTTGCCGACGTGGGCGTCGACGTTACGCGCGCCATCACCGATTCGCTGGCCGCCGCGCTGAAACGCAACGAGCTCGGCGATCTTCCCGCGGTGTTGCGGGCCCTGCGCGCGCAGATGGTCGCCGTGCTGGCGCCCGTGCAATTGCCGCTCGAAATCCCTGCAGCACCGCGGCCCTTCGTAATCCTCGTCATCGGCGTGAACGGCGCCGGCAAGACCACCACCATCGGCAAGCTCGCGGAGCGGCTGCAACGGGATGGTCACCGCCTGCTGCTCGCCGCCGGCGACACCTTCCGCGCCGCGGCCATCGAACAGCTCGCGGTCTGGGGCGAACGCGTGGGCGCGCCGGTGATCGCGCAGAAGACCGGCGCCGATTCGGCCGCGGTCATTTTCGATGCGCTCGCCTCGGCGCGCGCGCGCGATCTCGACATGGTCATTGCCGACACCGCGGGACGGCTCCACAACAAGCGCAACCTCATGGAGGAGTTGAAGAAGATCCGCCGCACGATCGCCAAGTTCGACGCGCGCCTGCCGGTCGAGAGCCTGCTGGTGCTCGACGGCGGCACCGGCCAGAACGCGATTGCCCAGGCCCGCGACTTCCACGAGGCGATCGGCGTGACCGGGATCGCCGTGACCAAGCTCGACGGCACCGCGAAGGGCGGCGTGCTGCTCGCAATCGCGCGCCAGCTTGCGATCCCGATCCGCTACATCGGCGTGGGCGAGGCGGTGGACGATCTGAAGCCCTTTGTCGCGGAGGATTTCGTGGACGCGCTGCTGGGGGTTGAACCGTGATCCGCTTTGCCGACGTGCACATGCGCTATCCCGGAGGCAACGAGGCGCTGCGGCGCATCGATTTGCACATCGAGCAGGGCGCGATGGCCTTCGTCACCGGGCGCTCCGGCGCCGGTAAGAGCACCCTGCTGCGCCTGATCGCGCTCATCGAGCGCCATTCGCGCGGCCAGATCATCGTCAACGGCCAGAACCTCGAGCGCGTGACCGGCCGCCGCATCGCGCTGTTCCGCCGCAACATCGGCTTCACTTTCCAGGAACACCGGCTGCTCGGCGACCGTACCGTATTCGACAACGTAGCCCTGCCGCTGGTGGTGGCGGGCTACCGCTACCAGGAGATCCGCAAACGCGTGCAGGCCGCGCTCGACAGGGTCGGGCTGCTGCCGAAGCAGAAGAGCCTGCCGATGGCGCTCTCCGGCGGCGAACAGCAGCGCGTCGGCATCGCGCGTGCCGTGGTGCACCGGCCCGCCGTGCTGCTGGCGGACGAGCCGACCGGCAATCTCGACCCGATCCTGTCCTGGGAGACGATGATGCTCTTCGAGCGCTTCAATCAGGTGGGCGTCACCGTGCTCATCGCGAGCCACAGCCTGGAGATGATCCGGCGCCTGAAGAAACCGATCATCACCCTGCGCGACGGCAGGATAGTCACCGGCACGGAAACAGACGATGGGCCAGCCGACGAGACGCCGCTCGCCGATTGAGTGGCGCCGCGCGGTCCGCGCGTGGTTCCTCCAGCACGCGCAGGCGTGCGTCTTCAGCGTCGGCCAGTTGGTCCGGAACCCGATTGGCAGCCTGCTCACCATCGCCGTGATCGGCATCTCGCTCGCGCTGCCGGCCGGTTTCTACCTGCTGCTCGTCAATGCGCAGCGGGTCACGAGCGGCTGGGGCGGCAGCGCGCAGATCACCCTGTTCCTGAAACTCGAGCTGGATGATTTCCAGGCCCAGGCCGTTGCCGATCGGCTACGGGATCATCCGCAGATCGACGCGGTGAGCTACGTGAGCCGCGCGCAGGGTCTCGCCGAGTACCGGGAGATGTCCGGCTTCGGCGATGCGCTCGATACCCTCGAGGAGAATCCCCTGCCCGCCGTGATCCTGGTGCAGCCGAATCTGGAAGCGCTGTCGGGCGGGCAGGGCGATCGGCTGCTCGCGGCCCTGCGCGCGATCCCGGAGGTGGACACGGCCCAGTTCGACCGCCAGTGGGTGCAGCGCCTGTTCGCGATCATGGAGATCCTCAAACGCGCAGCCGTCATCATGGCGATCCTGCTTGCGCTTGCCGTGCTGCTCATTATCGGCAATACCATCCGGCTCGCCATCTTCAATCGCCGCGCGGAGATCGAGATCAACCTGCTGTTCGGCGCGACCCACGCTTTCGTCCGCCGGCCGTTCCTCTATAGCGGCTTCATCCACGGCGCGGCGGGCGCCCTGCTCGCCTGGCTGCTGATCAACGGTTCCATCCGCCTCCTCTCCGGGCCGGTGTTCCGCCTTTCCGAGCTCTATTCCAGCCGCTTTGCCCTGGCTGGGCTGGATTTCGGCGCCGCCGGGTACCTGATCGGCATCGGCGGGCTGCTTGGCCTGGCCGGCTCCTGGATCGCGGTCCAACGCCACCTGCGCGACAGCGGGTTGGTGTGACTCCTTGCTAACCCGTTGTTTTGGCGTAACTTCTCCCGTTCTTAGCACTCGAATGGCAAGAGTGCTAGACTTGGCAGCCAAGAACGTAAGGGGGTATCCGAATGAGCAATGACCTGACCCTGGCCATGAACCTGCCGGTGGGATCGATCGACCGCTACATCCAGGCGGTGCATCGCTTGCCGTTGTTGAGCGCCGAGCAGGAACGCGAGCTGGCCTTGCGCTACCGCCAGCACGGCGACCTCGATGCCGCGCGGCAGCTCGTGCTTTCGCACCTGCGTTTCGTGGTACGGGTCGCGCGCGGCTACAGCGGCTATGGGCTGGCCCAGGGCGATCTCATCCAGGAAGGAAACATCGGCCTCATGAAGGCCGTGAAGCGCTTCGACCCCGATATCGGCGTGCGGCTCGTCTCCTTCGCCGTGCACTGGATCCGCGCGGAGATCCACGAATTCGTCCTGCGCAACTGGCGCATCGTCAAGGTGGCGACCACGAAAGCGCAGCGCAAACTGTTCTTCAACCTGCGTTCGGCGAAGAAGCGCCTCGGCTGGATGAACCACGCGGAAGTCGAGACCATGGCGAAGGACCTCGGCGTGAGCGCGCGCGACGTGCTCGACATGGAACAGCGCCTGACCGCGACCGACACCTCCTTCGATCCGCCGGTGGATGCCGATGCGGACGAGGAATCCTTTGCGCCGGCTGCCTATCTCGAACATTCGGGGGCGGGACCCGAGGAGCTGATCCAGAACGATCAGGACGAGGGCGTGAAGCAGGGCAAGCTGCACAGCGCGCTCGAGTTGCTCGACGAACGCAGCAGGACGATTATCCATCGCCGCTGGCTGGTGGAGAAGAAATCGACGTTGCAGGATCTCGCGGACGAGTTCGGCGTGTCCGCGGAACGTATCCGGCAACTGGAACAGAACGCCTTCAACAAGATGCGCGGCGCGATCGCGGCGGCGTAGCTCCCTCTTCCGTTATTCCGGAAACGCCCCCCGACAAAAGGGGACAGATTTATTTTCCGATTTTCCGGAAAATAAATCTGTCCCCTTTTTTGTTAGGAGATGGTCCGCAACAGCAACGGCATGTAGTGGTCGGCGAGCAGAAACATGAACAGCGCCACGAGATAGAAAATCGAATAGGAGAAGGTGCGCAGCGCAAGGGCGTCGTCATGTTCGCGCTGCATGCGGATCGCGTACCAGAGAAATCCGACCCCGAGCGCCAGCGCCCCGGCGAGGTACACCGGGCCGCTCATGTAGGTCGTGAACGGCAGCACGCTCATCACGACCAGGATCACGGTGTAGAGAAGAATATGGCGGCGCGTGAATTCGACGCCGTGCGTCACCGGCAACATCGGGATCCCGGCATTCGCGTAGTCCGTTCTCCGGCAGATGGCGAGCGCCCAGAAGTGCGGCGGCGTCCAGGCAAAGATGATCAGGAACAGCAGCAGGGCATTCGGGTCGAGCTGGTTGGCGACCGCCGTCCAGCCCAGCACCGGCGGCGCGGCGCCGGCCGCCCCGCCGATGACGATGTTCTGCGGCGTGGCGCGCTTGAGGAACATGGAATAGACAAATCCGTAGCCGATCAGCGATACGAGCGTGAGCAACGCAGTCAGAAGGTTTACCCTGTAGGTAAGCACTAACATCGACGCCGCCCCAAGCAGGAAGGCAAACAGTACCGCTGCGCCCGGGGCGATCTGGCCGCGCGGCAGCGGCCGGTGGCGGGTGCGGCTCATGATGGAATCGATGCGCCGGTCGACGACGTGGTTGACGGCCGCGGCGGAGGAGGCGGCGAGCCCGATGCCCAGCGATCCAAACAAGAGAATGTCCCAGGGCACCATGCCGGGCGTGGCGAGGAACATGCCGACCACGGCCGTGAAAACGATGGTCGCGACGATCTTCGGCTTGCAGAGCGCAAGGTAATCGCGCCAGCGCGCGGCGCTGGACAGGGAGGCGGCGGAGTTGGTCAAACGGCTAATCCTCGACTTCGGGAACGGGAGGCGCGGTGCAGCAGCGCCACGAGCGCGAGCAATAATAACGCGGCGGTTCCGTTATGTGCCACCGCTACGGCCAACGGCAGGACGAGCAGGACGTTGCCGATGCCGAGGGCGAGCTGCGCGCCGAGCAGGCACAGGATGGCGATGCCGATGCACACCACCGTCCGATCCGCCGACCGGATCGCGCGCAGCGCCACCACGGCGATCACGACCGCCGCGACGAGCGCGCCGAGCCGGTGCGCAAGATGAATCGCCGTGCGCGCCGCGGGATCGAGGACTCCGTATTCATAATTCGTTCCGATCCCGCGCCAGAAAGTGAACGCCTCCGCGAAATCCGTTTCCGGCCACCACGCGCCGCCGCGGCAGGCCGGAAATTCCGGGCAGACGAGCGCCGCGTAATTCGCGCTCGTCCAGCCGCCCAGAAATATCTGCAATATCAGCACCGCGATGCCCGCGGCGCCCCATGCCGCGAGCCTTCCCGGCAGCCGCGCGGGCTCGAAGCCGGTCTGATCGAGCAGCAGCCAGAACAACAACGACAGAACGGCGAATCCGCCGAGCAGGTGCGCGGCCACCACGATGGGTTTGAGCAGCCAGGTCACGGTCCACATGCCGAGCGCGGCCTGGAAGAGCACCAGCCCCAGCAACAGCAACGGAAGGAGGAGGGGACGATCCGGCAGCCTGCGGTTTCGCCACCCCAGGAGGGCGAGACCGAGGATCAGCAGGCCGAGCGCGCCGGCGGCGTAGCGATGGATCATCTCCTTCCACGCCTTGCCTGTGTGCAACGGCCGCTCCGGATAGATCGCATTCGCGTCCGCGGCCTGATCCGCCTCCGGCACGACGATCTTACCGTAGCACCCAGGCCAGTCCGGACAACCGAGACCGGCATCGGAGAGCCGCGTGTAGGCGCCGAGGACGACGACGCCGTAAGCGAGCACAAGGGCCGCGATGGTCATCGACCGGAACATGCCGGGCGCCCTCAACCGATCCGCGAATACCGGAGCAGCCGCCTCAGGTCCTTGATGATGCCTTCGGGCTGTGCGTCCGATCCGTAGCTCATCATCAAGTTGCCCAGCGGGTCGACCAGGTACAGGCGCCCGGCGGCGATGGGGTCCTCGCCCGGCGAGAGGCGCACGCTCGCGCCCGGGTCACCCGGGTCGAGCGCCTCGCCGGATAGGTATAACTGCCCCATGTAAGTGTCGCGGAGCCGTTCGCTGAACGGCCCGACCTCCGCGCCATACACCACGAGCAGGCGCTGCACGCGGTGCACGTTCTCGCCCATGGCCAGCCGGATCTGGCGCATGCGGTAGAGATGATCCATGCAATGGCCCGCGCATTCCGGGCCGTTCAGCATGAGGAGGGTCCATTTCCCGTGCAGGCGCTCCCTGGGGCCGCCGGCCACCGGGCTATACAGCGCAAGGTCCGGCAGCGCCCGCGCCGGTTGCAGCAACTGGCCATGGCTCGCGACCTTGCCGCCGCGGCCGTAGTCCGTGAACTCATAGAGGATCCACGCCCCGAGCAGCGGCGCGATGAAGACCAGCACGATGGCGAGCAGCGTCAGCCGCGGCGTGAGGCCGCCCTTGCGCGCTTCGTTCATGCCGCTTTCTTCCGGCGCAGATTGAAATACACGAACAGGATCACGACCACGCCGGCCATGGCAAACCACTGGAGGGCATATCCCACGTGCCGCTCGCGCCCGCTTCCCGGGATCGGCCAGTCTCGCAGGAAGCCGGCCGGCGCCTGCGGATCCAGCCGGATCTCATACGGCAGCAGTCGCCAGCGGTGCTCCGCAGCGATCGCAGGCGCTTCGATCCGTTGCACGCGCATCAACCCCGGCGCGAGCTGTTCGGGAGAAGCATTCCCGAGCGCCAGCGGCGGCGCCGAGGGGATCCGCGCCAGGCCCTCGAGATCGAGCGTTTCCGCCGGCGTGGCGATCATGGGCGCCTGGGCGCGGTCCGATCCGATCGGGATCCAGCCGCGGTTCACCAACACGACCGTCTCGTCACCCTCAAGGCGGAACGCCGTGTAGACATCATACCCGGCACTGCCCTCGTGAACCTGGTTGTCCAGCAGGAACGTGGCCGGCAGAAATTGCCCGCGCAGCCTTACGCGGCGGAATCGCAGGGCCTGCGCGTCGGCGCGCGACGGGGAAGCCCTATTCAGATCGACCGGCTCGGCCTTGCTGAGGGCGAGAAATTCGCGGTGCATGTCCTCTTTCTGCGCGGCCCGATCGAGCTGCCAGAATCCCAGCGCGGCGAGCAGCGGTGCCGCGATCAGCGCGGCTACTGTGCCGGCCACCCCCGGGCGGAATTCCCAGCGCGACTCGGCCATCAGCTAGAATGTACCTGCGTCCAGCCCGGAATGCCGATGACCGCGCAACTGATTTTCAAAGGCATCATTGTCCTGCTGCTAATCGCGGTCTTCATATCGCTGACCAGCGGGCTCGCCTTCCTCGTACGCGACCAGGGGAAAACCGAGCGCACCGTCAAATCGCTCACCGTGCGGGTCGTTCTTTCCCTCGCTCTGATCATATTGCTCGTCGTGGGATTCGCCCTGGGCCTGATTCAGCCGCACGGTCTGCCGCGCGCGCCCTGACCTCACAACCCGTCATCCCGGAAACCCTCCCCGCCTGAGCGGGGACAGGCTGCGGCCTTAGCCGGGATCCATGGCCTGGTTCTACACCGTGGATTTCGGGTCGGCCGCTCCCGGCCATCCATGACCTCCGCGGCACCTGCACGTCCATGTGCAATGCGGCTGCGCCGCAGCCTTGCCCGGAATGACGAGGAAACTACAGCCAGTACACGAAGGTGAACAGGAACAGCCACACCACATCGACGAAGTGCCAGTACCAGGCCACGGCCTCGAAGCCGAAGTGGTTTTCCGGCGTGAAATGTCCCGAGAGCGAGCGCAGCCAGATCACCGTCAGCATGGTCGCGCCGATGGTCACGTGCAGGCCGTGAAAGCCGGTCAGCATGAAGAAAGTGGTGCCGTATATCCCCGAATGCAGCGTCAGGCCCAGCTCATGGTAGGCGTGCACATACTCCGTGGCCTGTATGCCGACGAAGGTGAATCCCAGCGCGAGCGTGACGAACAGCCACCAGGACTGCGCGCGGCGATTGCCCTTCTTGAGCGCCCAATGGCCGAAGGTCACGGTGAAACTGCTGCTGACCAGGATGATGGTGTTGAGCAGCGGCACGCCGATGGCTGGGATGACTTCCCTGTAGACGGTCCACTTGCTCGGATCCGGCATGACAGTCATCGGCCAGTCGGGGACGAAGTCCGGCCAAAGGAACTGGTGCGTCGCGAAACCGTCTCCCGCGCCGCCCAGCCACTGTACGGACAGGATGCGCGAGTAGAACAGCGCGCCGAAGAAACCGCCGAAGAACATCACCTCCGAGACGATGAACCAGAACATGCCCCAACGGAAACTGACGTCCACCTGATGGTTGTACGTGCCGGTGACGCTCTCGCGGATGACCGTCCCGAACCAGCCAAACAGCATGAACAGGAACACGGCAATGCCGAAACCGATGATGAGGCCGCCGGCGCTGGCGCCGTTCAGCCAGGTGGCCGAGCCCAGAAAAATCGAGAACAGGCCGATGGACCCCAGGATGGGCCAATGACTGGGATCGGGCAGATAGTAGCCGCCGTGCGGTGCCGACATGAGTGATTCCCCGGTTATGTTCGCTCAGGAACTTTGCTTGTTGTTGCCAGCCGGGACACTGTCGCGCAGGTTCTCCGGCACCTCGAAAAACGTGTACGACAGGGTGAGCGTGCTCACGTCGCGCGGGATCTGCGGATCGACCACGAACCGCACCGGCATCTCGCGACGCTCGCCCGGCGCCAACGTCTGCTGCGTGAAACAGAAACATTCGGTCTTGTTGAAATAGGGAGAGGCCTTGGCCGGCGCCACGCTGGGGACCGCCTGGCCGACCACCATGCGGCCGGAGTCGTTTTGCGCGACGAACAAGACCAAGGTCACCTCGCCCGGGTTCACCTGCACGCTGCGCTGCAACGGCCGGAACGCCCATGGCAACTGCCCGTTCACGTTGGTATCGAACTCGACCGTCACCGTGCGGCCGGGGTCGGGCTTGATCGCCGCCGCTTCCGCAGCGCTCAGCTCGCCGGTCCTGCCGTTCAGCCCGGTGATGTCGCAAAACGCGTCGTAGATCGGCACCAGCGCATAACCAAAGCCGAACATGGCCAGCGCGCAACCCGCGAGCTTCAGCGCCGTCTTCCTGTTCGCATCCAGATTCATCACGAGTAGCCGATCATGAAACCCACATAGATGGCCGCCGCGACAAGCGCCAGCACGATGGCGAGACGCCGGTTCCTGGCCGCCAGTTCCGCCTGCATGCGTTTCCGCTCCTCCTCATTCTGCATCGAGTCGCGCGATCAGGAATGGGCGACGGCATCCGTCACCTGCGGCGGCGTGGTGAAGCTGTGATAGGGCGGCGGCGAGGGCAGCGTCCATTCGAGCCCGTGCGCGCCTTCCCAGACCTGGTCGGTCGCCTTTGCGCCACCGCGTATGCACCTGATGATGAGGTACAGGAATATCAACTGGCTTGCGCCGAACACGAAGCCGCCGATGCTGGAGATCTGGTTCCACTCGGTGAACTGCACCGCGTAGTCGGGGATGCGGCGCGGCATGCCGGCCAGCCCGAGGAAGTGTTGCGGGAAGAACAGCAGGTTCACCGAAATCACGGACACCCAGAAGTGGATCTTGCCCAGCGTCTCGTCGTACATGTGGCCGGTCCACTTCGGCAGCCAGTAATAAACCCCGCCGATCATGCCAAAGACGGCGCCGGTGACGAGCACATAGTGGAAGTGCGCGACGACGAAATAGGTGTCGTGGTACTGGAAGTCGGCAGGCGTGATGCCGAGCATCAGCCCCGAGAAGCCGCCGATGGTGAACAGCACCACGAACGAGATTGCCCACAGCATCGGCGTCTCGAAGGTCATCGAACCCCGCCACATGGTCGCCACCCAGTTGAATACCTTGACGCCGGTCGGCACCGCGATCGACATCGTCGCGTACATGAAGAACAACTCGCCGGCCAGCGGCATGCCCACCGTGAACATGTGGTGCGCCCAGACGAAGAACGACAGGAACGCAATCGATGCGGTCGCATACACCATCGACTCATAGCCGAACAGCGGCTTGCGCGAGAAGGTCGGCAGGATCTGCGAAACGATGCCGAACGAGGGAAGGATCAGGATGTACACCTCGGGATGTCCGAAGAACCAGAACACGTGCTGGAACAGCACCGGGTCGCCGCCGCCCGCGGCATTGAAGAAGCTGGTCCCGAAGTACTTGTCCGTCAGCAGCATCGTCACCGCGCCCGCCAGCACGGGAATGGTGGCGATCAGCAGGAACGAGGTGATGAGCCAGGTCCACACGAACAGCGGCAAACGCATGAAGGTCATGCCGGGCGCGCGCATGTTGAAGATGGTCGCGATGATGTTGATCGAGCCCATGATCGATGAGGCGCCCAGGAAATGCACCGCGAAGATCACGAACGGCAGCGCAAACCCCGTCTGCAGCATGAGCGGAGGGTACATGGTCCAGCCGCCGGCGGGCCCGCCGCCAGGCAGGAACAGCGAGCCGAGCAGCAGAGTGAAGGCGAACGGCAGGATCCAGAAGCTCCAGTTGTTCATGCGCGGCAGCGCCATGTCCGGGGAGCCGATCATCATGGGGATGAGCCAGTTGGCGAATCCGACCGTCCCCGGCATGACCACGCCGAAGATCATCACCAGCGCATGCATGGTCGTCATGGAATTGAAGAAGGTCGGATCCACGTACTGCACGCCCGGCTCGAGCAGCTCCAGGCGGATGATCATGGCCATCGCCCCGCCGATGAAGAACATGATCAGCGCGAAGCTCAGGTACAGGGTGCCGATGTCCTTGTGATTGGTCGTGAACAACCACCGCTTCCAGCCCGCGGGGAGGTGGCTGTGATCGTCGTGGCCGTGCGCTACAGCTTGACTCATATCGGTATCCTCGTCTGATGCTCTGGTGGGCCTTGCCTGGCCGTTATTTCCTCACCGCCCTGATGGCAGCCGGCTGGACGATGTCGCCCGTGCTATTGCCGAAGGAATTCCGCTCGTAAGTGATCACCGCGGCGAGATCGACGTCGCCGAGCTGCGGACCGAATGCGGCCATGGTCGTGCCGGCCTTGCCGTTCATCACGCGTTCGATGTGGCCGTCCACCGGGCCCGTGGAAATCGCGCCGCCCGCGAGCGGCGGGAAGGCGGGCGGCAGGCCCTGGCCGTTCGCCTGGTGGCAGGCCACGCAGAAGGTGTTGTACACCTGGCCGCCCTTCTCCATCAGCTCATCTTTGTTCCACTCGCGGTCCGCGCCGGCGGATTCGCTCGCCGCTGCGACCATCTGCTCGCCGATGAAATCGAAATACTCATCCTGCGTAACGGCCTTGACTACGATCGGCATGTAGGCGTGATCCTTGCCGCACAATTCTGCGCACTGGCCGCGGTAAGTGCCGGGTTCCTGGATGATAGCCCATGATTCATTGATGTAGCCGGGAATGGAGTCGCGCTTCCAGCCGAGGGCGGGGACCCACCATGCGTGGACCACGTCGCTGGCGGTCGTCAGAAAGCGGATCTTGGTGTTGACGGGGACGACGAGTGGCTTGTCGACATCCAGGAGATAATGTTCGACGGTGCGCGGGTCGATGCCCGAGCGGACCTGACGGGCCTGATTGCTGTCGTCCTTGAGAACGCTGAAGAATCCGAAACCGCCATCGAGCCCGAATCCGGGGTTGACGTAGTCGTAGCGCCATTTCCACTGGTTGCCGGTGACCTTGATGGTGATGTCCGCGTCCCCCGCCTGCTCGATCCTGACCAGCGTCCTGGTCGCCGGGACAGCCATTGCCACGAGAATCAGCACCGGGATGATGGTCCAGACGATCTCGGCCTTGGTGCTGTGGTGAAACTTCGCGGCCACCGCGCCTGTCGATTTCCGGTGCTGGAGGATCGACCAGAACATCGCGCCGAAGACGATCACGCCGATGACACAACAGATCCAGAAGATCAGCATGTGCAGGTCGTAGATGTCCTGGCTCAGCGGCGTGACCCCGCGCGGCATGTTGAGCGCGTAGTCGGCACGGGTCTCCCCCATGAACAGCGACAGTGCCGCGCCAGCCAGCACCCGTTTCATTATTCTCGTCAGCAGCATGCTTGGATCCCTCGACTTTGCTGAAACGCCGTCAACGTTCCGGCCCCCATCAGGCCGGACCCTCTTCGCGCCGCAGCGCTGCCCGTAGTTCGAGCGCCAGGCCGCGGCGTTCCTGCTCGTTCAAAAACCTTCCCACTTCGATCTCGCGCCCGTGGGAACGGATCAGCAGCCGGCCCGGATACCAGCTGTGCCGCGGCCGCTCCAGAACCACGCGCGCCCAGTGCCGCTGGAATTCCGCCCGCGTCTCCGGACCGCGGCGCCCCGTCTCGACGGCCACGCCGTTCGCGCTGATGGTGATGACTTCCCGGACGTCGCCGCGCCGTGCCGTCAGGTAAAACGCCGCGCCCAGCACGATCAACTCCGCGCCCGAGAACGGCAAAACGAGAGGCAGGCCGATTGCAAAGCATGTCACGCCGATGCCGATGATCACGGTCGCCATCCCGCTGAACGCGAACAGCAGCCCCTGCCACGACATCGACTGGTTCGGCCGGACCACAAACGTTTGCAGCGGGCTCTCCGCGGCAGCCAACTGGTAGATCATCTCTGCCCTCGTCGACTCACTGCGCCGCGACAAACGCAGCCCTGTAGCCCTCCAAACCGGTGCGACAATATGCCCCAGATGAGTGCCGCTAATCAAGAGAGCCGCGCGCCAAAAACGGCGGCGGCGAGGACCGTTACACCATGGAAAAGAGCTTCAGATCGAGCGCGGCGGCAATACGCTGCGGCTCGAACTGCGGCAGGTGCGCTACCGTCCCCAACAGCGGCGCCGAGATGTTCACCTGCAAGTAGTCCACGGTCTCGTGCGCCGGCTCATAGTCCGCGTCGATGGCGTTGGCGACCCACCCCGCCAGACACACGCCATCGGTGGCGATAGCTTCCGCCGTGAGCAATGCGTGATTGATGCACCCGAGCTTGAGACCGACGACCATCACGACCGGCAGATCCAGCGCGCGCACGAGGTCGGCGGTCTGCAGTCTCGGCCCAAGCGGGACGCGCCAGCCGCCGATCCCTTCGACAACGACTGCCTCGGACTGCGCGCACAGGCGCGCATAGGCGGCGCGGATGCGATCCATTCGTACCCTGGTTCCGGCCCTCGCCGCCGCAATATGCGGTGCGATGGGCGGGGTAAACAGGTACGGATTGACGTCGTCATAATCGATCGCCGAGGTGCAGTGAGACTGCAACAACAGCGCGTCCGCGTTGCGCAGGCCCTCGGCGTGTGCTTCGGCGCCGCTCGCCACCGGCTTCATGCCGGCCACCCTGCGGCCGCGCACGGACAGGGCGTGCAGCAACCCGACGCTGATCCAGGTCTTGCCTACACCGGTATCGGTGCCGGTGACCAGACAGCCGAAATCAGGCCGGGGAATTGCTGCCATTTCTTGCGCCGCCGTGCCGCCGCAACGCGGATACCGGGAAGGCAACGGTGTGCGGGTCCAGTCTCCGCGCGTGTCCGCCACCCCACGCATGTCCATACACGACTTCGTAGTTCGCCGGCAGCAGGCCGTCCCGGCGGTGCCGTTCGTAGGCCTGCAGCATGCGCCCCATGCGTTCCTTGCCCGTCAGCGTGCGCCGCCTTCCGGCGTTGGCGTTCTGCGCGCCGAGCTGCTTGAGATCGCGCATCAGCGCGAATACATCGGCATAGGTCAGCGTGAATTGCTCCACTTCCATGACCGGATCACGCAGCCCGGCGCGCATGAGCGCATCCCCCAGGTCATGCATGTCTGCGAAGGCGTTGACGTGCGCGGCGTCATCCGCGTTGCCCCAGCTTTCCCGCAGTTCCCGCAGCGTGTCCGGACCGAGCGTCGCGAACAGCAAGAGGCCGCCCGGCCGAAGCACGCGCGCCGCTTCGGCGAATACGGCATCGGGCTCGTTGCACCATTGAAGCATGAGGCTCGAGAAAATGAGGTCGATGCCCGCCGCCCCCAGGGGGATCCGTTGCGCGTCCGCGCACATCCAAAGGCGGCGCGTGAACCGGCGCCGCCACCACCCCGGCCGGGCCTGGCGCAGCATTTCCGGCGCGAGATCGAGTTCGAGGATGAGCGCGGATCGGAAACGGTCGCACAATGCGCGCGCCGAGCGTCCCGTGCCCGAACCGAGTTCGAGGATGAGCGCGGGCGATAAGTTCATGTACTGGAGACGCTCGATCAGGCGCGCGGCGACGGTCTGTTGCATCACCGCCTCGCGTTCATAACCCGCGGCGGCGCGATCGAATTGCCGGGCGACGCGCCTGGCGTCGGTGTGGAATCCTTCCTGTCCGGCACGGTTGTTCATGCGCACGCATCCGGCTTGCGTTTCGCAAGGCTCTCCACGAGCGCCCGCAACAACTGATCGATGTCGCCCTTTTCATGCGCCGCGCTCAGGGTGATGCGCAGGCGCGCGCTGCCACGCGGCACGGTGGGCGGTCGGATCGCGGTGATGAGAATCCCGCGCTCGCGAAGGCGCCCGCTCACAGCGACCGCGGCCTCGGGCTCGCCGATGATCAGCGGCTGGATCGCGGTGTGTGAATCCTGCACATCGATCCCCAGTTCGCGGGCGTGCGCGCGAAAGTAAGCGACGAGATCGCGCAGCTTCTCGCGCCGCCAGCCCTCCTCGATCAGGATCTGCAACGCCGCGGAGGTCGCGTAGGCGAGTGCGGGGGACGGCGCCGTCGTGTAAATGTAAGGCCGCGCAAACTGGATCAGCGTTTCGATCAGGATCGCGGGCCCGGCGATGAATGCGCCGCCCGTGCCCAAGGCCTTACCGAATGTGCCTACGAGCAATGGCACTTCTTTCTGGTTCAAACCGGCCTGTTCCAACGCGCCTCGGCCGTTGTCCCCCAGCACGCCGAAGCCATGGGCATCGTCCACCATGAACAGCGCGCCGGCCTCTGCGCAAACCCCTGCGATTTCTCGCAGCGGACAAATATCGCCGTCCATGCTGAATACGGTGTCAGTAAGGACTAGCTTTCGCTGTGGCGCGGAGATCAAGGCCGTTTGCAAAGATACCGGGTCGGCATGGGCATAGCGCTTGAAGCGCGCCCGGGCGAGGACCGCCGCGTCAAGCAGCGAGGCATGGTTCAGTCGATCTTCGAGCACGAGGCCGGCGCCCGACCGCATCAGTGACGACACGGCGGCAAGGTTCGCGAGGTAACCGCTGGAAAAAAGGAGCACGCGTTCGCGGCCGACGAAGTCTGAAAGCCCCCGTTCCAGATCGAGATGCGGGCGGCTACGTCCACACACGAGCGCAGAGGCGCCGCTGCCCGTTCCGAATTCCCGCGCGCCGCGGCACAACGCTTCCGCGACGCGCGGATCCGCGGCGAGACCGAGATAGTCGTTGCTGCAGAAGTTGAGGAACTCGCGGCCGCCGATGTGCACCCTCGCCCCTTGTGCCGAATCGAGGCAGATCGGTTCGCGCAAAAGTCCGTTCTCGCGCAATGACCGCAATTGCCCCTGGAGCTCGAAGGCTGCTTCGAACTCCGGCACCGCGCGAGCGGGAATGATCCCGGACACGGCTCAGGTTTCCGCGACGATCCCCAGCCGCCGCAACATCTCGCGGTCGCGTTCCTGATCCGGATTGCGGGTCGTGAGCAGACGTTCGCCGTAGAAAATGGAATTAGCCCCGGCCAGCAGACACAGCGCCTGCATCGACTCGGGCATCGATGTCCTCCCCGCTGAGAGGCGCACATAGGAAGCGGGCATGACAATGCGCGCGACGGCGATCGTGCGGACGAATTCAAAAGGATCGAGGTCCGGAGATTGCGCCAGCGGCGTGCCTTCGACACGTACGAGCATGTTGATGGGCACGCTCTCCGGGTGACGCGGAAGATTGGCGAGCGTCAATAGAAGGCCGGCGCGATCCGTGCGCGTCTCGCCCATGCCGATGATGCCGCCGCAACAGACGTGGATGCCCGCATCACGCACATGCTGCAAGGTGTTCAATCGATCCTGATAAGTACGCGTGCTGATGATGTCCCGATAATAATCGGGGGATGTGTCGAGATTGTGATTGTAGTAATCGAGCCCGGCGTCCCGCAGTCGCTCGGTCTGCTCCGCCGTCAACATGCCGAGCGTCGCGCAGGTCTCCAGGCCGAGCGATTTCACCGCGCTCACCAGTCCTAGCACCGACTCGAAATCGCGGCCGCGGGGACTGCGCCACGCCGCTCCCATGCAGAAACGCGTCGCGCCGCGACTTTGCGCATCACGCGCCGCCGCAACAACCTCATCCAGCGACAACAGCGGCGAGGCCTCCACGTCCGTGTGGTAGCGCGCGCTTTGTGGACAGTACGCGCAGTCCTCCGGGCAACCGCCGGATTTGATGTTGAGCAGCGTGCTGAGCTGAACGACGTTCGGGTCGAAATGCCGCCGGTGAATCAACTGCGCTTCGAATAGCAGGTCATTGAACGGCAGCGCAAACAGCGCCAGTACTTCCGCCTGGGTCCAATCGTGCCGGATGGCGCCAGGTAGATTACGCGGCTGGGATCGAGTTTCGGCGTGTGTCAGCATGCGGGTAACAGAGCCTCTCAAGGATTTAGCACTGCATCATTCGGAATCTCGCCCGCCGCTGTCAATTCTGCCGGCGGATAAAGGTTAACAAGTGGGCATGGAATGCTCAATATAGCGCTCAAAGGACTATCCCGCTGCATGCTATGCCGTGCGGACACCCTGGGGACCCCGCTCTGCCCGGGGTGTTACTGCGATCTCCCGCGCCTTGGGCCCTGTTGTGACTGCTGCTGCCTACCCCTTCCGGCCCCCGGGCTTTGTGGTCCGTGTGGTCGCTCGCGCCCGGCTTTTGACCGCATCATCGCCGCCTTTCCATACCGGTATCCGATCGATGCCATGATTCAGGGCCTGAAATACCGCGGCGAATTGCTCTGGCTGCGTCCGCTGGCGGATCAATTGGCAGATACAGTGAGGGCGAGGGGCGCCCGGGCGCCCGATTGTCTTCTGCCCGTGCCACAGCATTGGCGCCGTCGCTGTGCACGCGGATTCAATCAGGCTCTGGAGATCGCCCGCCTGGTCGGCAGGAAGCTGGGCATCCCGATGAACGATGTTTTGCTTACACGCGCCCGGCTCGCCCAAAGCCAGGCCAGCCTGGGCGCGGCCGAGCGCGCCCGTAACGTGCGGCGCGCCTTCAGACTTGCAACGTCGTGCTGTCCGGGGCTGAAGGCGGCGATTGTGGATGACGTGGTGACGACCGGCGCGACAGTGGAAGAACTGGCCCGCATGCTCAAACGAGCCGGCGCCGCCGAGATTTCCGTGTGGGCCCTGGCGCGCGCCGCGAGACCCTGATTTGCAGGCTGCGCAGGCGTCAGGTGTCGAGGTTTTCCACCGAGAGTGCGTTGCGCTCGATGAACTCGCGCCGCGGCTCGACCTGGTCACCCATCAGTGTCGTAAAGATCTGGTCCGCTGCGTAGGCATCCTCGATGCGCACCTGGAAAAGATGGCGGGTCTTGGCATCCATGGTCGTTTCCCACAACTGCTCGGGGTTCATTTCACCCAGGCCCTTGTAACGCTGTATGTGCAGGCCTTGCTCGGCATCGGCCAGCAGCCAATCAAACGCGTCTTTCATTGACGTCACCGCCGCCTGTTTTTCGCCACGACGGGCTACGGCCTCTTTGAGCTTGTAAACGTTTTCGAGCGCCACCAGTTGCCGGTATTCGCTGGACTGGAAAAAATCCGCCGCGAATATATTCGTGGACTCGAGGCCGTGCGTGTTGATCGTCACGCGCCCGCCGAACTGCCGTCCGTCCGCGCTCGGGAAGATCTCTGTTTCGAATACCGCGCCGTTGCTGCGTCCGGACTCGAGGCGTTTCTGAACGCCTTCAAACCAGCGCGCCATGGTTTCGCGATTCTCACACTCCTGCGGATGGACCGCGGGCTGTTCGCGGACCGCCTCGAGTACGCGCGCGTGGTAGCGCCGGGTCAGCCGATCCAGCTCGCGTTTCATCGTCAGGTAAAGGCCGGCCAGCCGCTGCAGGCCGGAACCGGTGATGGGCGCCGCATCCGGGCTTGGAATCAGTTCAGCTCCATCCAGCGCGAGCTCCATCAGGAAGGCCTCGCGCTGGGAATCATCCTTGAGGTAGCGCTCCTGCTTGCCCTTTTTTACTTTATAGAGAGGCGGCTGGGCAATAAAAATGTGTCCTCTTTCAACGAGTTGCGGCATCTGACGGTAAAAGAAAGTCAGCAACAGCGTGCGGATATGGGAGCCGTCCACATCGGCGTCCGTCATGATGATAATCCGGTGGTAACGCAGCTTTGCCAGATCGAATTCGTCACTGCCGATCCCGCAGCCGAGCGCCGTAATCAGCGTGCCGACCTCCACGGATGAGAGCATTTTGTCAAAGCGCGCCTTCTCTACATTCAGGATCTTGCCCTTGAGCGGCAGGATGGCCTGGTAGCGGCGATCGCGCCCCTGCTTCGCGGACCCGCCGGCGGAATCGCCCTCGACCAGGAACAGTTCCGAGCGTGCCGGATCTTTCTCCTGGCAGTCCGCGAGCTTGCCAGGCAAACCGGCCACATCCAGCGCGCTCTTGCGCCGCGTCAGTTCGCGCGCCTTTCGCGCCGCTTCCCGGGCACGGGCCGCGTCGACAATCTTCTCGCAGATCGCGCGCGCCTCGGCAGGCCGCTCCATGAGGAATTCCTGCAGCTTCTCCGCAATCACCGACTCCACGGCCGGTTTGACCTCGCTGGAGACCAGCTTGTCCTTGGTCTGCGACGAGAATTTCGGGTCGTGGAGCTTGATAGACAGCACGGCCGTGAGCCCCTCGCGCACATCGTCTCCCGTGATGGGCACCTGCGCCCGCGCCGCGATCCCGGCCTGTTCCATGTAGCCGTTCAGCGTGCGCGTCAGCGCGCCTCTCAGGCCCGCCAGATGGCTGCCGCCGTCGCGCTGGGGGATGGTGTTGGTAAAACAGAAAATGTTCTCCTGGTAGGAGTCGTTCCATTGCATCGCCAGCTGGACCGCGACGCCGTCGCGCTCCGCATCAATGAGGATCACCGATTCGTGCAGGGGCAGCTTGTTGCGGTTCAGGTGCTCCACGAACGCCGCGATGCCGCCGCGATATTCGAATTTGTCCTGCTTGCCGGTGCGTTCGTCGTGAAGTTCGATGCGCACGCCCGAATTGAGGAATGACAGTTCACGCAGCCGTTTCGCGAGGATGTCGTAGTGCAGCTCGATGGTCTTGAATACCGCATGACTGGGCCGGAAACGGACCTCCGTCCCGGTGCGACTGGAGGGCGCGAGTGCCTGCATGCTGCCCTGCGGCTCACCGTCCTTATATTCCTGGCGGTGGCAGAAGCCATCTCGATAGACCGTCAGGATCAAAAGCTCGGAGAGCCCGTTGACCACTGAGACTCCGACACCGTGCAGACCGCCTGAAACCTTGTAGGAGCTGTCGTCGAACTTCCCGCCCGAATGCAGCGTCGTCATGATGACCTCCGCCGCCGATATGCCTTCCTCCGGGTGGATCCCGACCGGTATCCCGCGGCCATTGTCGATCACGGTGACCGAGTCGTCCGTGTGCAGAATGACGCGGATTTCCGTGCAATAGCCCGCCAGGGCCTCATCCACGCTGTTATCCACCACCTCGAACACCATGTGGTGAAGGCCGGTGCCATCGTCCGTATCGCCAATGTACATGCCGGGCCGCTTACGCACCGCATCGAGGCCCTTTAACACTTTGATTTGTGAGGAATCGTACTTGCTGTCAGCGGTCATGGAGGTACCTGAAAATGAGGCGTGTATTTTAGCATTTGGCGACAGCCCCGTGTTCCACGTGGAACCGGGTTGTGCGGCACACTGAGCCCCATGCCTCGGCGGCCTGCGCACAGGTCAGAAAACTCTGGCCCCGCCGGCTTTCCAGCAAACCGAAAAGACGTACCTGGGCCGGGCCGTCCATCTCCGCCGCGAAATCGTCTACCAGGAACAGCGGTTCCTCGCCCGTGCAAGCGGCAAAGACAGCGGCCTGTGCAAGCATGAGGAGGACGATGAATTCCTTGCACTGCCCCCGTGAGTACCACGCGGCGAGATCCGCTTCCGAAATTCGGAATGAAACATCCGCACGGTGCGGACCACAACGGGTATGGCCGGTTTGCAAATCGGCGCGGCGGTTGCGCAGCAATTCCTCCCCCAAACCCCCCTCCGCGCGCCACCCCTGTTCCAGACCAATGGCCGGGGTGTCGCCCAGGGCAAGCGTCCGATACAGCCCGGTCAACTCCTGCTGGAGGTTTTCGATGAACTGGCGCCGCGCGGCGTCGAGCGCTTCTCCGGAACGGCCCATCAGGACTTCCCAGACCTCCAACTCGCTGCCCGGCGCGGAGACTTTGAGCAGGTGATTGCGGTGGCGCAGGGCGCGATGATATTCGCGCCAAAGGGCCACATAGCCTTGTTCCACGTGAAACAACGACCAGTCCAGCCAATGACGCCTCAGTTTGGGTTCGCCCAGGAGCAACTGCTGGCTATCTGGCGTAACCAGGACCAGTGGGAATTTTCGCGCGTGGGCCGAAATGCTCTTCACGGTTTCGCCGGCGTATCGCAACATCCATCTCCCTTCGCCACGCTCGATGCCGGTATCGAGTCGACCATCCTCTCCATGCTCGATGCGCGCCGTGATCTGGAGGCCTGGTGTCTGCCGATGAACGACTTCTTCGATACACGCGGTACGGAACGAGCGGGCGCGCGCCAGCAGGTGTATGGCCTCGAGAAGAGTGGTTTTGCCGGCCGCGTTCGGGCCGGAAATGACGTTCAGTCGGGCACCCGGCTGGAGCTCGACATCCCGGAAATTTCTGACGTTCTTTGCGCGTAATCGATCGATACGCATCGATCGACTACAGGCGCATAGGCATCACGACGTACTTACACCTGCTGCTGGCTTCCGGGAGGATCAGGGCGCTTGCATTCGGATCCGTCACGGTGATCCGGACATTGTCGGAACGGATGATGGAAAGGGCTTCCAGCAGGTATGAGACGTTGAATCCCACCTCCATATCCTCGCCGCCATACTTCACTTCAATCTCTTCCTCGGCTTCTTCCTGATCTGGGTTATGCGCAAGTGCTTTCAGCATATTCTTGCCCAGCGTGATCCGGACCCCACGGTATTTTTCGTTGGAAAGTATGGATGCGCGGGTCAGGCTCTGACGCAGCATCTCACGGCCGGCAATGATGGGAGAGGGCCCTTCCTTCGGGATGACCTTCTCGTAATCCGGAAACTTGCCGTCGACCAGTTTGCTCGTGAAGCGCATTTCCCCGAGATCGACGCGTATGTGATTGCGGCTTAACTGCAGCCGCAGACTTTCATCGATATCCTTGAGCAAACGAATGAGTTCCAGCACCCCCTTGCGTGGCACGATGACCTGGATCGGCTGCGGCACATTGAGATCCACATCCATCTCACACAGCGCCAAGCGGTGCCCATCCGTAGCAACAGCGCGCAGTAAGCCTTTACTCAGTTCGAGCAGGAGTCCATTCAGGTAATAACGCACATCCTGCTGGGCCATTGCGAATGCCGTGCGCTCAAGCAATGCCTTCAATCCATTTTGTTCGATCGAGAATTCAGCGATCCTCTCCGCCATCTCGATTAAGGGATATTCGCGGGCCGGCAGTGTAGAGAGTGTGAACCGGCTGCGACCGGAAGTGACGGTAGCCCGATCACCCTCCACATTGAGATTCAAGGTCGAGCCATCCGGAAGGGCGCGGCAGATATCCAATAGTTTGCGCGCCGGCAGCGTCACATCATTCGCGCCCTTTATCGACTTCTTGATACTGGCCACCAACTCGACTTCCATGTCCGTCGCCGTCAACTGCATGCTATCGGGCCCGGTACTGATCAGAAGATTGGAAAGTATCGGCAGCGTTTGCCGACGTTCTACCACCCCATTCACCATCTGAAGGGCAGGCAGTAGTTCTTCGCGCTTAATAATCAGTTTCATATCTAAATCCTTATAGCTTATTCTGAGTCAAAGCGCATCTGTTGATAAGTATATAATTAATTTATAATTCAATAGCTTACTAATTTATTATAATTAACGATTACTTGTGGATAACAGGCTCGCTGTCCTGTAAACATCATAGAGACTCCGGGACGCGCTCATTTCTTATACAGAAATTATCCCTAACGTTTAGTCATCATGCACTGAGCATGTTCGTCAGGTTCTTGTGATCTTCCTGGATACGCTGTTCCTGCTGGCGCAGTTCAGCAATCTTGCGGCAGGCATGCAAGACCGTAGTGTGATCGCGGCCGCCGAAGGCGTCGCCAATTTCCGGGAGGCTATGATTGGTCAGCTCCTTTGCAAGTGCCATGGCGATCTGGCGTGGGCGGGCAATAGATCGATTTCGACGCTTCGACAATAGATCGGACAGGCGGATTTTGTAGTATTCGGCCACTGTCCGCTGAATGTTGTCCAACGTCACCTGGCGATCCTGCAGCAAGATCAGATCGCGCAGGGCAGACTGCGAGAACTCGAGGCTGATGGGGTGCCCGGTCAAGTTCGCGTTGGCGATGACGCGGTTCAAGGCGCCTTCCAACTCGCGTACGTTCGAGCGGAACCGCTTGGCGATGAAAAAGGAGACTTCGTCGGGTACGGAAACCGCCGCCTGCTCGGCCTTTTTTTTGATGATGGCAACGCGTGTTTCCAGTTCGGGGGGCTCGATGGCAACGGTCAACCCCCAGCCGAAGCGCGACTGGAGTCTTTCCTCAAGCCCGTTGACTTCCTTGGGGTAACGATCACAGGTGAGGACGATCTGGTGTTGCCCCTCGAGCAGAGCGTTGAAGGTGTGGAAGAACTCTTCCTGCGAACGTTCCTTGTTGGCGAAAAATTGAATGTCGTCGATGAGCAGGGCGTCAAGCGATCGGTAATAGCGTTTGAAATCATTGATCACGTTGTGCTGCAGCGCGCGCACCATGTCCGCGACGAAGCGTTCGGAGTGCAGGTAGGCGACGTTCGCGGCAGGCTTGTTGTGCAGGATGCCGTGGCCAATGGCCTGCATGAGATGAGTCTTGCCGAGTCCCACGCCTCCGTAGATGAAGAGCGGGTTGTATGCGACGCCGGGATTTTCCGCGGCCTGGACGGAGGCGGCGCGGGCAAGTTGGTTCGATTTCCCCTCGACGAAGGTGTCGAAAAGAAAGGTCGGGTTCAGGTTACTGGAATAGTTACGCCCGGCCGGGCTGCGAGGCCCATCCGGCGCGGGTTTCCGGGCCGTCGGCACAGCCCGTTCCGGTGAGTGACTGCCGACTTCGAGCGTCAGTCCCCACTCGCGATCCGCAAACAGGCTGCGCAGCAATTGTTCAATGCGTTCGAAGTACTGCTCCTTGATCCAGTCCTGCACGAAGCGGTTCGGGGCAAGCAGGCGGATCGAATCCTGATTTTCAACCGCGTGCAGCGGGCGGATCCAGGTATTGAATTGCTGCGGGGAAAGCTCTCCCTCCAGATGCTCAAGGCACGATTGCCATACGGACAGCCCCAAGAGAGGAATCCCCCAATAGAGAGAGTAATGAGCGATCAGGAAGAGGGTCGAGCGAGAGTGTATACCCGAAGAGAGGCATGATCCACACTGCGGAACCCGTGTGAAAAGCACGTCCTGAAATTGACATTCGAAACACCGCGTAAGTAAACTAGCGCGCTGTTTTTTACCGCAGTTTCACGCAGTTAACACACATAGGCCCAGTCATGAAGCGCACCTTTCAGCCGAGCAAAGTCAAACGGAAGCGCGACCACGGTTTTCGGAAGCGAATGAGCACGAAGGGGGGCAGACGGGTGCTCAAGTCCCGCAGGGCCAAGGGAAGAAAAAGGCTCAGCGCCTGAGCCGAAGTGATTGATCGGGCAGGCCGCTTCCCGGCAAACAGTAAGTTAACGAAGCCATCCGAGTTCCAGCTCGCCTTCAAGTCGCGGGAGCGTTCCGCGGACGGCGTGTTCCTCGTCCTTGCCCGGCGCAACAGCCTGGACCGGGCGCGTCTGGGCTGTGCCTTCTCGAAACGCTGGCTTGCCAGAGCCGTTGCACGTAACCGGTTGAAGCGCCTGGTACGCGAGAGCTTCCGCGAGCACTATCAGGAACTGAGAGGGCTTGATGTGGTTGTCGCGGCGCAACGGGATCTCAGCTCGATCGGCAATGCCGAGTTGAGAACTTCACTGGGCCGTCACTGGAAAAAGATCGCCGCATGCGCGACGTCCTCATCGAAGTAATCGAACTTTACCGGCTGCTGTTGAGCCCGCTTGTGGGCGGACACTGCCGTTTTGAGCCGAGCTGTTCGTGCTATGCACGGGAGGCGATTGCACGCCACGGCGCCCTGCGTGGCTTGGTGCTGACCCTGGGCCGGCTCGCCCGCTGCCAGCCATTCTGCGCCGGCGGCGTGGATCCGGTGCCGTGAGTATGGAAACCACCCGGCTCATTGTGATCCTTTCCCTGGCCGTAGTCGGCATGATGCTTTGGCAGGCGTGGGAACGGGACTACGGGCAGCGCGCCTCACCGCCCACCACATCCGCCCCGGAGGCCGGGGCCGTGCCGGAACTCGCCGCGCCGGTGGTCCCGGAAACGCCACCGGCCGGGCCGGGCGCGGAAATCGCGCCGTCCCTGCCGGAGGCATCGCCAGTGGCGGAAAGCGCGGCGCCGCGCATCACGATCGAGACGGACGTGTTGCGCCTAGAGATCGGTTCGCGGGGCGCGGGGATCCGCCGCGCGGAGTTGCTGCACTACCCGGTTTCGCTGGAGCATCCGGACGAGCCCTTCGTGCTGCTGAACGATTCGGGGCCGGATTTCTACGTGACCCAAGGAGGCCTGTTGAGCCGGCAGCCCGCGCCCACGGACGCGGTGGAGTTTCAGAACGGCGAGAAATTGCATCGCCTCCCGGAAAAGACGGACCGTCTCGAGGTGCCGTTCACCTGGTCGGAAGGGGGCATCGCCGTCCGCAAGATTTACGAGTTGCGCCGCGGCAGTTACGAGATCGGCGTGCGCTACGAGATTGACAACGGCAGCGCGGAGACCTGGCAGGGGAACAGCTACTCGCAGATCCAGCGCGTCGATCCTGGCCGGGCGGGGCGGCGCGTGGTGTACACCTACGTCGGCGCGGTGCTCTCCAGCCCGGAGGAGCGCTACCAGAAGATCGACTTCGACCAGATGCGCAAGCAGAAGCTCGATCAGGAAATCACGGATGGCTGGGCGGCGATGCTGCAGCACTATTTTGTCACGGCGCTCATCCCCGGCGACGCCGCGGCGGCGTATCGCTACTACACCATCGCGCTTCCGGACGAACGCTTCGTGGTCGGCGCGGTGGGGCCGGCGATCACGGTGGCGCCCGGGGCGAGCGGCCGGATGGCGGATCGGGTCTACGTCGGCCCGAAATTGCAGCACGTGCTCAGGGAAACCGCCGAAGGCCTCGACCTGACGGTCGACTACGGCGCGCTGTGGTTCATCGCCAAACCCCTGTTTTGGTGCCTCGAGCAACTGCGCAATATCACGGGCAACTGGGGCTGGGCGATTGTGTTGGTGACGGTGATGCTCAAGCTGGCGTTCTACCACCTGTCGGCGGCGGGCTACCGGTCGATGGCCAACATGCGACGCGTGCAGCCGCGACTGCTGGCCATCCGCGACCGCTACAAGAACGATCGCGCGCGGCTGAATCAGGCGATGATGCAGATATACAAGGAGGAGAAGATTAACCCCTTCGGCGGATGCCTGCCCATCGTGATCCAGATCCCGGTATTCATTGCCCTCTACTGGGTGCTGCTCGAAAGCGTGGAGCTGCGGCAGTCGGGATTCATCCTTTGGCTGCACGATCTTTCCACGCCCGATCCCTACTGGGTGTTGCCGATCCTCATGGGCATCACGATGTTCGTGCAGCAGAGGCTGAACCCGGCGCCCATGGATCCGGTTCAGCAGAAGGTCATGCAGATCATGCCGTTCGCGTTCACCATTTTCTTCGGTTTTTTCCCCTCCGGCCTCGTGCTGTACTGGCTGGTGAACAACATGCTGTCGATCGGCCAGCAGTGGCTGATCACGCGCAGCATCGAACGCGCTGCGGCCGGCGCGGAGGGGAAGCCCTAAGGCCGGACTGCGCATGACCGGCGCCGGCCAGACCATCGCCGCAATTGCCACGCCGGGCGGGCGCGGCGGGATCGGGATCGTGCGCGTTTCGGGGCCGGACGCACCGGCAATCGGCCGGCAGCTTACGGGCCGCGTGCCGCGGCCTCGCCTCGCCGAATATTGTTGCTTCCGGGACGGCGACGGCGCCGCCGTCGATCGGGGCATCATGCTCTACTTTCCCCGCCCGGCTTCCTACACCGGGGAGGACGTGCTCGAGTTGCACGGGCACGGCGGACAGGTCGTCATGCACATGCTACTGCGGCGCGTGCTCGCGCTCGGGGCTCGCCCGGCGCGGCCCGGCGAATTCACGGAGCGGGCGTTTGTGAACGGCAAGATCGATCTGCTGCAGGCGGAGGCGGTCGCCGATCTGATCGACAGCCTTTCGGAGCGCGCAGCGCGCAGCGCGCTCCGATCGCTGGACGGTGCCTTCTCGGCGCGGATTGCCGGATTGCGCGACACGCTCGTGAGGATCCGGGCGCTGGCGGAGGCGGTTCTGGATTTTCCGGAGGAAGACGTGCGCGCGCTTCCCGGCCCGCCGGTGGAACAGCAGCTCGAAGCATGGCTGGCCGAACTCGACCGCGTGGCTGCGGCAGCGCGCGCCGGCAGCGTCCTGCGCGAAGGCCTGCGCGTGGTCGTGGCCGGGCCCCCCAATGTCGGCAAGTCCAGCCTGCTCAACCTGCTGACGGACAGCGACCGCGCGATCGTCCACTCCGAGCCGGGCACCACGCGCGATACGCTGGAGGAAGGCATCGTCGTCGGCGGGATCCGCATGCAGATCGTGGACACGGCCGGGATCCGTGCCGCGGCGGACCCGGTGGAGGAAGAGGGCGTGCGGCGCGCGCTCAGGGCGATGCAGGGCGCGGATATTGTCATTGCAGTCAGCGAGTACGGCACGCCGGAAGACGAGTCTGTCGCGGACGCGCTCCGTTCGCTGCCGCGGGGCATCAATCGGGTTTTTGTGCGCAACAAGATCGATCTCGCCGGCGCGGCGCCCGGCCGGAAAGAAGATGAAGCAGGCCTCCTCATCGACCTGTCTGCGCGGACGGGCGCGGGGGTCGGGTTGCTGGTTGATGCGCTCCGCGAGGCGGCCGGCCCGGGCGCGTCGGGCGAAGATATTGTGCTGGCGCGCGCCCGTCATATAGCCGAACTAGCTGCCGCACGCGCGGCGGTGGGGGCAGGTCTGGAGGGCTGGCGCGCGAACCAGGCGGGGGAGCTGCTCGCCGAGGAGCTTCGCCTGGCACAGGCGTCCCTGGGAAGAATCACCGGCGAGTTCACGCCGGACGATTTGCTCGGCGAGATCTTTTCGCGCTTCTGTATCGGAAAATGAACGGCGCGCCCCTGCTGCTGGTCAGCCTGAGCAACATCGGCGATGCGATCATGACCACGCCGGTGCTGGAAGCCATGCACGCGCTGCGCCCGGACGCGCGTATCGACATCGTCGCGGACCGGCGCTCCCGCATCGTGTTCGAAGGTTGTCCCTATCGCGGCAGGATCCTGCACAAGGACAAGGAGGCGCCCCTGCGCGGCATCGCCGCGCTGGTGCGCGAACTGCGCGCCACGGAATACGAATGGGCGGTGGACCTGCGGACGGACTTTCTTCCCGTGCTGCTGCGCGCGAAGCGCCGTCTGCTCCGGTGGCGCGCCCGTGCTTACGGCGAACATGCGGTCGAGCGGCACATGGGCGTCATCGCCGCCCTGCACGCAAACCGGGCGATCCCCGCCACCACCCTCTGGCTCGGGCCGGGCGACGAAAGTTTCGGCCGCGAAGTGAAGGCGGGACTGAAGGCCGATCGCCTGCTGGTCCTGGGGCCGGGAGCCAACTCGCCGCCGAAGATCTGGCCCGCCCCGCACTTTGTCGAGCTGATCGCGGAGCTACAACAGGACTTCGATGCGGTGGCCTTGCTCGGAGACGAGGCCGATCGATCCCAATCAGCGGCGGTGGCCGCGGGTTCGGTGCTGCCCTGCCTCGACCTCTGCGGGCGCACTTCGATACCGGAGGCCGCTTCGGTTCTCTCCGTGGCCCGGGCCTTCGTCGGCAATGATTCCGGGCTCGGACACCTGGCGAGCGCGACGGGGACGGTCTCGCTCACTCTGTTCGGCCCCGGCGATCCCGCTCGCTACCGCCCGTGGGGGGCGCGCGCCGACTGGATCGCGGCGGCAGACGGCGAACTCGCATCGCTCGCGCCGCGCCAGGCGGCGGAGCGGCTACGTTTTCATCTGCGCGCGCTGGAGATGGCGCAAAGCCGTTGACAGGCGCACGCGGAACGGCGTTCTGCATCGGCCTGTTAGTATGATCCGGGCGTGAGACAACGATTCGTGGAAGGTTTCGACAATGCGGATTGTTTCTGAGGCCGGACGCTGGTCGCTTATATTGTTGTTCGCGCTCGCGCCGGTCACGCTCGCGATAAGCCACCCACTAGTCAGCTTTGTTTTCGTGCCGTTGGCGCTGCTCGGCACGGCCGGCTCAGGCTGCGCGCGTGCGAGCGCCGCGGCACTGCTTGCGCCGGTGCCGATTGCCGCCGGACTGATTGGCCTGCTCGGGTTGATCAGCGCGGTCTGGGCGCCGGACGGCGCGTTGGCCACATCGAAGTCCGCAGTATTCCTGCTGGTGGTGTTCGCCGGAGCGTGGCTGGCGCCCGCGCTCGCTCGCCTCGACACCGGGGCGGTCGAGCGCCTGGCGGTGGTGCTCCAATGGGCTTCGCTCGCTGCAGTCGTGCTGGTCGGCATCCAGATTTTCGGGAGATTTCTCCTCGCTGATATCGTTACCGGCAATCCGAACGATGCGCGGATCGCCGCGATCAAACTGAATGTGTCGAGCGCGGGGATGGCGATCGTGATCTGGGCGGCACTGGGTATCCCGTTACGGCGATTTTCGAATACGCGGGTGCGGGTTGTGGTGACTGGGATCGTCCTGGCGGCGGTGGCCGTCATCGTGCTTGGCGGAAACGGGCTCGCCCCGAAGGTCGCACTGCTGCTCGGCGCCCTGGCGTGGGGCGCGGCCCGGTTCTGGCCGAAGGCCACGGCGGCCGCGCTCGGACTGGGTATCGTCGCGCTTTCCCTCGCATTGCTTGTCGTCCCGTCGCGTTTCTACCAGAGCGAAGGGTTCCACGACTTCCGCGGACTGGATTCCTCGGCGAAATACCGTGTGGATATCTGGGACAATGCCGCGCAATGGATTCGGCAGAAACCGGTGACGGGGTATGGCGCCGGCGCCTCGCAATTCATGCCGCCGCGGCAGGAACTGTCGAAGATCACCGGCAAGCCGCGCAGCATTCCCCTTTATCCCCACAACGTCCTGGTGCAGACCATGCTGGAGCTCGGGATCGTGGGACTGCTGTGCTTCTGGGCCTTCTTTGCCGCGGTGCTTCGCGCCGCCTCGCGGCTTTCGGCGTTGACGCGGCCCTATGCCTTTGCCGCGCTGACCTCCGCGACCAGCATCTGGATGATCGGTTACCCGCTCTGGCGGAGCGCCTGGCTCGCCTGGCTCGGGTTCTGCCTGTTGGCCTTTGTGGTGAGTGAGCGCGCGTCCGCTGCGCGCGCCGGCGCGCCGGGATGAGCAGGGTCCTGGTCATCAAGCTCGGCGCGCTTGGAGATTTCATCATGGCCCAGCCGGCCTTCAACGCCCTGCGAGAACATCACCGCAACGACGAGCTCTGCCTGCTCACCATCGCGCCGATGCGGGAGATGGCGGTACGTTGCGGCCTGTTCGATCGCATCGCGCTTGATCCGCGCGCCCGGGGACCCTTGGGCTATTGGCGCATGCGCCGCTGGTTCAGGCGCGAGGCCTTCCAGAGGGTCTACGACCTGCAGGGCAACGCCCGGACCGGTCGCTACTGGCGGCTGCTGTTTCCGCGCCGGCCGCAGTGGGCGGGGCCGGTCCGCGGCTGTTCGCATCCGCGTCCCCCTCGGCCGCCGGGCGCGCACCGCACGCAGTGGTACCGGGCGCAGCTTGCGGCGCTCGGGATCGTCTCCGGCTTTACGGCGAACGGCGCATGGCTCGATGAAGATATCAGCCGGTTCAAATTGCCGCCGCGTTTCATATTGATGGCCGCCGGTGCCTCGGTGCACCGGCCGGAGAAGAGGTGGCCCGCAGCCCGCTATGTCGAGTTCGCGCGGGCCCTGAACGTGGAGAACGTGACCTCGGTACTGCTTGGCACCGCCGCGGATGCGGAGGTCAACGCGGAGATCAGCCGTGCCGTCCCGGACGTGATCGATCTCACCGGGCAGACATCGGAATTCACTATCGGCGGCCTGGCGCGCGCCGCGCAGGGCGCAATCGGCAACGATACCGGCCCCATGCACATCACGGCCTTCGTCGGCTGTCCGACCCTGGTCCTGTTCTCGAGCGCCTCCGATCCGGAATTCATCGGCCCGCGCGGTGGTCGCACGACCTTCCTGCGGTGTCCGAATCTTTCGGAACTGGCCACGGGCGAAGTCCTGGCCGCCGCGAAACCGCTTTGCGGCCTCTAGGTCGGATTCATGAGCAGTAAGCCGACGGGCGGACGGGTGGCATCGGGTACGGCCGTCCGCGCGCAGCGTAAGGGCCCCACCGGGGGATGGGTGGAGCGAGCACGGATGGCCGTACCCGGTGACAGGACCCGGCTGCTCATCGATACGCCGCTCCAGAATTGACCCGGGTTAAAGTGATGCGCATCCTGATGATGACTTCCGAGTTTCCGCCGCGCGTGGGCGGCATCGCCACCCACGTGGCAGAGCTTGCCAGGGGTCTTGCTGCCCTGGGTCATCAGGTGACCGTGATCGCCCCGGCGGCAGCCGGCGCGGGGGCGTTCGACGCGGCTTGCGACAAGTACACCGTGATCCGGCACCAGTCGTTCCTGCGCGCAAAGCCGCTCTACAATCTCCTGCTTCGCCGTCTCTTGACGCGGCTGCGGACGGCGAAGGAATTCGACGTCGTGCATGTCCATGGGTTGAGACCGCTGCGCGTGGCGTTGGAACTCCGGTTGCCGGTGGTATTCACGAATCACACCTCGGGGTTTCTGATGACCGCGGCCGCAGGGGGCAGGCGCCTGCGCCGTACGATGGCGTTGCTGAACCGGGTGGATTTTCTGCTGGCCCCGAGCGAAGAACTGCTGGGCGCTGCGCAGCGTTCCGGACTGACGCGCCCGGGCGCGTACATCCCGAACGGCGTGGACGTGCAACGCTTCGCGCCGGCAGAGGCGGGCGGCCTGCGCCGTGAATGGGGCGTGGCCGCGGACGAGATCGCCGTGCTCGCCGCGCGGCGGCTGGTGGAGAAGAACGGCGTGCGGGTGATGGCGGAAGCGGCGGTCCAGTTGCGCGATTCAGCCTGCCGGTTCATCTTTGCGGGCGACGGTCCGGAACGCGCGCGCGTCGAGTCTGTGCTGGCACGCGCGTCAATGGGCGGGCGCGCCGTATTCCTCGGCGCCGTCCCCCACGAGGCCATGCCCGGCGTCTATCGCGCTGCGGACCTGTGCGTTCTACCGTCGCTGGTGGAGGCAACGAGCCTCGCCGGCCTCGAGGCGATGGCAAGCGGCCGGGCGCTGGTCGGAACACGCGTCGGCGGGATCCCCTCAATCATCGAGGACGGCGCGACTGGACTGCTCGTGGCGCCCGGCGATCCGGCCGCGCTGGCCGGTGCGATCCGCCGCCTGGTCCTGGATCCCGGCCTGCGCGAACGGATGGGCGCCGCGGGGCGCTGGCGTGCCGTCCAGGAGTTTGCATGGGAAACCATCGCGGCGCGCACCGCCGCAATCCTGGAACAGACGGCGCGGCGCCACGCCGCGTAAGAAGAAGGAACCGAAGCGTGTCACACCGGATTCTCGTCATTGCCGGCACGCGCCCGGAGGCGACCAAGCTCGCACCGGTGCATCTTGCGCTGCGGTCGCGGCCGGCGGTATTCGAGCCGCGCCTGCTGGTCACCGGCCAACACCGGGAAATGCTCGATGAAGCGCTGGCGAATTTCGGGCTGACCCCCGATTACGATCTGGACGTGATGCAGCCGGCGCAGGATCTGTTCGATGTCTCTGCGCGCATCCTCTCCGGCCTCCGGCCGGTGATGGATGAATTCGCGCCCGCGTGCGTCGTCGTTCAGGGTGATACCACGACGACTCTGATGGGCGCGCTAGCGGGCTACTACCGCAGGGCCATCGTCGCGCACGTGGAGGCGGGGCTACGCACCGGGGACAAGTACGCGCCGTACCCGGAAGAAGCCAACCGGCGCATGGTGGCCGATCTCGCCGATCTGCATTTCGCACCGACGGAAGCGGCGCGCCGGAATCTGCTTGCCGAAGGCGTGGCGGCCGATGCCATCCAGGTGACGGGCAATACGATTATCGACGCCTTGCAATGGGTGCTGGCGCGGCACGCGCCGGATTTCCGTTCGCGCTACGGAGAGCGCCTGGCGGAGATGGCCGCGGGAGAATTCGTGTTGATCACCTGCCACCGCCGCGAAATTTTCGGTGCCTCCATGGTGGGGGTGATGGAAGCCATCGGCCGCATTGCCGGCGAACTCCCCGCGCTTGGCTTCATCTTTCCCTTGCATCTGAATCCGGAGGTACAGCAGCCCGCGCGGCAGCACCTTGCCGGACGCGCCAACGTCCTGCTCACGGAACCGCTCGATTACATCCATTTTATCCACCTCCTCAAGCGCTGCCGGTTCGTCCTGACGGATTCCGGCGGCGTGCAGGAGGAGGCGGCCGCGCTCGGCCGGCCGGCGGTGGTGCTGCGTGAACGCACGGAGCGATCCGAGGGGATCTCGGCTGGCGTCGCGGTGCTGGCCGGGATCGATCCGGACCGCATCCTGGCGATGGGCCGGCGACTCGCGGGTGACGCGGAGTTCTACGCCTCGATGGCCGCGCCCACCGATGTCTATGGAGATGGTCGGGCGGCGGTGAGGATCGTCGCGCACCTGGAGCAGCACCTCGACCGGATCCGCTGACGCGAATTTCCGCCACGCCCCGCGCAGATCAGCGGTAGCGCTCCACGATGACGTTGAACAGGCCACCGACATAACCCAGCGCGTTCGCGCAGCGTTTTACCGCGTCCTGCAGATTCCGGCGGTGCCCGTAGAGGCAGGCGCACAGCAGGGCAAGGACGGCCCCCAGGGCCTTTCCCGCGGCCTTGACGGTGAAGTGCAGCCAGGTACGGATCGCCCCGTGACTCGTGCGGAAGCGCACGACGCTGTTGATGGCGCCGCTGAAGTGCCGTTTGAACAGGTAGCCCCAGGTCGCGCGTTCCGGCGGCACCGGTTCGAACACCATGGCTTCCGCGACCCAGATGTGCCGGTTGCCGAGGCGCTGCGAGCGCTCGAAGAATTCGAAGTCCTCCCCACCCATGAAATTGAAGCGCGGATCGAAACGCAGCCGCTGCTCCCGCGCGAGCCGCATGCTGAATACGACGTTGTTGCAGGCGACGTGGCGCGGTGTGGATCCGGTCGGTCCTCGTGAGGGGAGGCGGCCGTCCGCCGGCGCGCCTGGCTCGTCCTGGATCACCGGTCCGGAGGCCACGTCCGCCGCGAAGCGGCGCAGCGCGTCCAGGTGCCGTTCCAACCAGTGCGTCTCGGCGATCTCGTCGTCGTCGATGAACGCGATCCAGCCGGCGCCGCGCGTGGCCGCCTCGTCCAGCAGCCGGTTGCGGATGTAGACGAGGCCACGCTGAGGTTCGACGACATAGTGCAACGGGCAGGGGAGCGCGCCGCACTGCCGCTCGCACACGGTGCGCGCGCCGCCGCCGGCATCGTTGTCGGCGACGATAACCTCGCATTGCAGGGATCGCGGCGCCCGCAGCCGCGCGATCGACGCCAGGCAGTCGCTCAGCCTGTCGTTGCGCCGGAAGGTAGGAATGCAGATCGCGACGCGGCCCGCGGTCGATCCCTGCTCGCCGGCGGTGGAGTACACGGGGCGCCTGCGCGTCTCAACCCGCCGTGCGCTGCACGGTGGGGGTCAATATAGTATCCGGACGGAACCGGTGTATTGACCGAACATGAACGGCTTGAAACTGCGCTTTCTCTATCACTGCCTGAGGCGGGACGTATCGAATTTCTCGCTGCTGAAGCACCGCGACTATACGGGCTTTTTGATCACCATGCACCAGTCCGGTACGCATTGGCTGAAGCACATGCTGGCCACCGCGATCGCGCGGACCTACAACCTTTCTCCACCGCGCTACAGCAGCGCGAACGAGATCATCGGCGGGATCCGGGATCCGTTCGATCATCCGGGCGTGCCGCATGTCGTCTGCACGCATTCCATCCCGCACCTGCTGGTCGGCGTGCCCGCGGTGCGCCGATGGATCCGGTTTCCGCGCTACGTGGTACTGGTGCGTGACATACGCGCGACGCTGGTCGCGAACTACGAAAAATGGAAGGCCCGGTATGACTGCGGCTTCAGCGAGTTTCTGCGCGGCGATGTCAGCGGCCTGAGGTTCAACAGCGACATCTGGTGGTGCCTGCGTTTCTGCAATGCATGGGGCGCAATCGCCGCGCGCTTCCCGGACGAAACCCTGGTGATGAAATACGAGGACCTGCGTCGCAACGCCCTCGGCGGCCTCGGTCAGATCAACGCATTCTGGGCGCTGGGGCTTACGCGGGACAGCCTGATCGAGGGGGTTGCCGAGTCGACGAAGGAGAAGATGGCGCGGAAGCGGGATCCGGTGGCGTCGGACCTCGCCGTCGTGCGTGAAGACGCGCGGGATCTCTCAGAATGGTTTGCGCCGCAGGACGCGGCATTCGTGCACGAAACCTGCGGCCGCTTCCTCACGCACCGCTTCGGATACGACTACGACGCCTGACACACTGACGCAAAACTCTGTTTTGCGTCAGTGTGTGGCGCCCCAGGGCAGATTTCCTGCTCCTGCGAAATCTGCACTTCCGCCATCCTTGGCGATCGGATGGGTCGCATCGTCTATCAAGCACGCCAGTGCTTGATAGACGGAGCGAGGCCGAAGCTCTGCTTTGCTTGACGCGAGATGCAAAAGTCCATGGACGGGCTTTTGAATCAACCTGCTAACCTTCAGCGAGCTCCGCGTAAAGCGCGAGCGTGTCATCCAGCATTTGCCGCAAGGTGAACGGGTGCTCCTCCGGCACGTCAGGCCGCGTCGCGCAGAATTCCGCCACCCGAGCCGCGGCCGCGCGCACATCGCCCGGCGTGACCCGTCCCTGCGGAAACACCCTGCCCAGAACTTCGCCCGCGCCGCCGTGGTCGTAGGCGACGACCGGCACGCCGAGGCTGAGGGCTTCCAGCGCGGTGCGGCCGAAAGCTTCAGGCTCGCGGGCCAACGACAGTACGGCAGTCGAGATGGACATGATTTCGCGGATGTCGTCCCGTTGCCCGGTGAAGGTCAGGTGATCTTCCAGCCCAAGCGCGGCGGCCATCCGTTTCAATTCCCGCAGGAAGGACTCGCGGCGGCGTTCGGCCGGTCCGACCAGCAGGCCATGGATGTCGAGACCGCGAAGCGTGAGGAGCTGTATCAGTTCCAGGAAATCCTCCTGTCCCTTCCAGCGCGTGATGCGCGCCGGCAGCGTGAGGAGGATCCGATTGCGCAGTCGGGGCTGTTCGGCGCGCCATCGATCCAGCCATTCGGCCGACGGCCGGTAGCCGTGCGGAAACTCCTCCGGGCTTACGCCGCGCGGAATGAGCTTGATGCGGGATGGCTCCACGCGGTAATGACGCAGCACGTGGTCGCGGATGAAATTCGAAATGGCAATGACACGCTCGCCACGGGTCATGACGCCGCTATAGGCGTTCGGCTTGTAAGGTCCATGCACCGTCGTGACAAAGTGCGCGCGCGAGGATTGCGGCAGGCCGCGCCAGGCGAGGAAACTGATCCATCCCGGCAGGCGCGAACGTGTGTGCAGGATATCCGCGCCGCGCTCGATCATCAGCCGGCGCAGGGATCCGACCAGGCGCAGGGTGAGGGGTGATTTCCGCCCGATCGGAAGGCAAACGTGCTCGACCCCCGCCGCTTCCAGCCTGCCGACAAGCCGCCCGCCTGCGGACACGACGATGGCCCGGTGTCCCCTGCGCGCGAGATCTTCGGCGACCTCCACCGTGCCGCGTTCCACGCCGCCTGACTCCAGTGCGGGCAGCGTCTGTATGACGGTGAGTTTCAAGTTGTCGTCCTTCCCCGGGCTGGCGCCTTCGCGTACCACTCGAGAACGATGGCCGCGCAGCGCGACGCTTCGTCCAGTTTACGGCGCGATGTTTTGAGCGGCTGGCCGGCGCGCCACGCGGAGACCGGGGTCACCATGGAATCAAAGATGAGTTCTTCGATGGCCCGGGTCACGTGCGATGTTCGCCGCGCGGGCAGTTCCAGGACGCCGACCACACAGCCTGCCGTCAGCGCTTCGTAGATCATGGACAGGCTGTCGCAGGTGATCCACGCGACGGGGGTTTTCGGTAAGCGCTGTGCCAGCCATTCATGGCCGGCGCGATCCCAGGGAGAGTAGTTCACATTGCCACCCGCCAAGCCGGCCAGGGCGGAGCGCGTCCCGGCGGGCGTGCGAGGAGAATCGCTGATGATCCAGGATTCCGCGGATGCGGCGAGCAGTCCCCGGAGCCGCTCCAGCAGCCAATCATGGCGCCAGTCGTAATGTTTCGACGGGCCGCCGATCAGGATCAGGCCGGGGCCCGTTCGAGGCCGGTCGTCGCACACGATCGTATTGAGCGGCCCCTGCGTGCGTATGATGTTGGGCCGGTCAGGGGGCGCATCGTGACTCGGGATAAGGCACAGGTCGAAGCAGGCCATGGGCAGCGAGGGCGTCATCAGGATCACGGCGCGGCCGCCGCGGGCACGGCGGGCGCTGATCAATGGCAGGTGGGTCGCATGCCCGGCCCCGACAAGCAGATCGGGATCGGGCAGGGCCGCGCCGGCAGGGCACCGGCGCAGGATCAGATCGAGCAGCGCATGGATCAGGGGCGGGATCGGCAGGTCGAAAAGGGAGCAGGGGTGGAGCCGCGCAAGCGCCTGCGTCAGGCCGAGGCTCTGCGTATCGTGTCCGCGGCGCCCGTCGGTGAAGCGCCAGACCGTGAGCGCCACCGGGTCCATGGGTCAGCGCCCCGCGAGGCGCGCGATCAGTTCCTGAGCATGAATTCCGTTCCGCAATAGGGACATTTCGCTGCCCCCGTGTCCTCTATCGGCAGGTAGACACGCGGATGGGAATTCCACAGGCTCATGTCTGGCAGGGGGCAATGCAGCGGCAGATCGCCGCGCGTGACCTCGCGGACGCGCTGATCGTTGGGGACGTGGTCACCGTGCCTTGCGCCGGTCATGGACATCCTCCTCGGCCTGGACGGGCACCAGCCATTCGGCGTGTCCGGGCCGTCGGCCGTGGGCATAATCGAAAAACAACGCCTGCAACCGCTCCGTAACGGGGCCGCGCCGTCCGCTGCCGATGACGCGTCCGTCGAGCTCGCGGATCGGCGTCACCTCCGCGGCGGTGCCGGTGAAAAAAGCCTCGTCGGCGATGTATACCTCGTCGCGGGTCAGCCGCCGTTCCTCGATCGCGATCTCGCACTCGGCGGCCAGCGAGAGCACGGTGTCGCGGGTGATTCCTTCGAGCGCGGAGGTCAGCTCCGGCGTGATCAGCCTGCCGTCGCGCACGATGAAAAAATTCTCGCCGCTGCCTTCGGCGACGTAACCCTCGATGTCCAGCAGCAGCGCTTCGTCGTAACCGCATTCCACGGCCTCCTGAAGCGCCAGCATGGAATTGATGTAATGGCCGACGGCCTTGGCCTTGCACATCGAAATGTTCACGTGGTGGCGCGTGAACGACGAGGTGCGGATGCGGATCCCGCGCTCGAGACCTTCTGCGCCGAGATAGGCGCCCCATTCCCAGGCTGCGACGGCGACGTGGGTCTTCAGGTTGTCGGCGCGTATGCCCATACCCTCCGAGCCATAGAAGCAGAGCGGGCGGATGTAGGCCGCTTCGAGCCGGTTTTCGCGCACGACGTCGATGCAGGCCTGGTTGATCCGGTCACGATCGAAGGGCATCGGCATGCGCAGGATGTGCGCTGAGCGAAACAGGCGCTCGGTGTGATCGCGCAGGCGGAAAATCGCCGGGCCCTGCGCGGCGCGGTAAGCGCGGATACCTTCGAAGACGCCCATTCCGTAATGCAGGGTATGGGTCAGCACATGGACGCGCGCGTCGCGCCAGGGGACCAGCTTGCCGTCGAACCAGATAACACCGTCGCGGTCATCCATTCCCATCTTGTTCATCTCGCTTTAAATGTGTGGCTGTGGCGTGAAATCACCGGCGTATTGCAACACATCAGCCGCTTCAGTGACAAACCGGGGTCGCAGGCAGGCGGGAGGGCGGGCGGAGGGGAGAATTCCCGGGCGATCTTCTAGAATGTCGGGAAGGGCGGGCCCGCAGCGAAGGGGCCGTCCCCGGAGAGTGACCATGGTCGATGAAGTGAATCCCGCCGCAGCCTGGGCCCTGCTCCAGGCCGATCCCGGCGCCATTTTGCTGGATGTGCGTTCGCGCATGGAATATGAATACGTCGGCCGTCCTGCGATGGCGATCCACGTGGCCTGGCAGGAACCGCCGGAGTGGAAGGTCGATCCGGACTTCGTCCAGAAGGTGCGCGCGCGGCTGCGTGAACTGCGCGGCACGGAAACGGGCATGGAAGACATCCCGGTGCTGGCGATGTGCCGGAGCGGCCAGCGATCGATGGCGGCTGGTCGCGCCCTGGAAGAGGCCGGTTTCAGGAAAGTCTTCAATATTGCCGAAGGGTTCGAGGGACAACGTGACGCGGAGGGACACCGCAGCACCGTGAACGGCTGGCGCTTCCGCGGCCTGCCCTGGGTGCAGTCCTGAACGGGCAGCGTGGCGAAAGGACTCCGATTCGGGTTCCCGTGCGCATCGATGCCGCAGCTCTCTGCCGGGCGCTGATCAGGCCGGCCGTCGATCTGGTCCGCAACATCATCGCCGGCTTCCGGCTGGCGCTGTTTCTGCCGGTCGGGCAATGGCACTTCCGCCTGTCGATCAGCCAGGCCGTGCTTCTCGGGATTTTGTCGTTCGGCTTCAATTTCAGCTACGACTTCCTGGTGACGTGGCCCGAACACACCTTTAACACGGACGGACTCAACTACCAAGCCAGCCTTTACCTGCTGTTCCTGCTCAGCATTGTGCTGATCGCCGCGGCCTTCCGCGCCTTTCAAGGCATCGTCGCCCTCCTGGTCATGATCCTGTCGATCACGCCGACCACTTTCATTATCTACTCTGCCGTGCACTGGGCCCTGCAATGGCAGGGTGCGATTGCGCCGGAGATTGCGTACGAGGCGGTGCTGGCCGCGTACCTGGCGTGGTACCTCGCGATCGTGCTTCGCGTGTTCCGCAAGGTGTTGCGCCCCCGCCTGTGGGGCGGCGCGGCGGCATTCGCCTTCTACATCCTGTTCAACATCGTGCCCTGGTTCCTGCTCCCGAATACGCCGCTGTGGATCGCCGAAGTGTCGACGGAGGGCATCCCGCGCGTGGTCCGGGCGCCGGACCTTGAGGATCTGTTCCTGCGCCAGCCGCGCCTGATGGATGCAGCCGCCACGGCCGTGCAGTCGCAGCGGCCGGAAACCATTGATTTGTACTTTATTGGGGTGGCGGGCTATGGGGACGAGGACGTGTTCATGAACGAGGCCCAGGCCGCCCGCCGCCTGTTCGACGAGCGCTTCGATACGCGCGGCCGATCCATGCTGCTCGTGAACAACGAGAAGACGCTGGCGGCGGTCCCGGTGGCCAGCATCCGGAACCTGCGCTCGGCGCTGAGCCTGGTGGGGCGGCGCATGGATCCGCAGGAAGACGTGCTGGCGGTTTTCCTGACTTCGCATGGAGACGAGGACGCCGGGCTCTCGCTGGATGCCGGGTTCTACGAGTTCGATTCGCTTACGCCGGCGGCGCTGCGCGACCTGCTGTCGGAAGCCGGCGTCAGGTGGCGCGTGATTATCGTATCCTCATGCTATTCCGGCGGCTTCATCGGCGCGCTGCGCGATCCCTCGACGCTGATCATCACCTCCTCGCGCGCCGACCGGAATTCCTTCGGCTGCGGCCATGATGGCGACTTCACCTATTTCGGCCAGGCCTTCATCGGCGAGAGCCTGCGGAGCGATCTGTCGTTTGTTACCGCCTTCGAAAGGGCGCGGGCCGGCATCCGGGATCGGGAGCGCCAGGAGGGCCTGACTCCGTCGGAACCGCAGATATCCGTGGGCGCCGAGATCGGGCCACTGCTCGATCGGCTCGTCGAACAACTGAAGGCCGGCCGCTTAGAAACGCCCGCCGAGAACTCACGCGCGTTTGCGCGGGTCGAAAAGGCGGCGCGACTCAAATACGGCGCGATCGAACTGGTGATTTCCGACGCGAATACGACGTTTGAGCACCAGGTCGAACAATAGCGGATTGTAAACGCGCAGTTGATCCAGCACGCGTGCCTCGGTTTCCGGCAGATACTTTCTCGCCACCATGGAATCCATCGAGAAGAGCGGCTTGACGGCAGGGATCGGGTAGTCCGAGCCGTTGATCAGGCGGTGGTGCCAATCGTGGCGCGTGATGACCGTTTCCAGGGAAAGTCCGAAACGGTTGCGCTGCGTAATCGCGGAAATTTCGCCGAACAACAAACCCTCGAAGCGAGGCTCGTCCATGAGACGGGCGAAGAATTCGATGTTTTTTCTCTTCGGCCCGTCCGGCGAGACATCGATGTCGGCGCTTTCGCCCAGGGAAGCGCAGTGGGCGACGATGACCCGCACTCCCTGTTCGAGCGGGCGGCGGAGCCTCAGAGGGTTGTTGAACTCCGCGTCGCCTGCGCCATGCACCGCGCGCTCGGCTCCGCTATGCACGAGCAAGGGGAGGCCCGCGCTGCTGAGCGCGTGATAGAAACGATCGCAGAGCTTCGAAGCCGGATCGATGGCCATCGCCGAGGGCAGCCATTTGACGGCGAGAGCGCCGTGGGAGATCGCCCAGGCAAGCGCCTCCAGTGAGTCCTCGCGGTGGGGATGGATGGAGGCGGCCCAGCCCAGGGTTTCCGGCCGCGTGGCCGCGGTCAGGGCGGCATAGCGGTCCGGGACATGAAAGGCGCTCCACTCAGGCCGTCGGCGGCCGTACTGGTCATGGCTGTAATCGAAGGCAAGCAGGATCAGCCGGCTTCCGGCCGGCAATCCATTGGCGAGATCCAAAAGCCTCGCAACGTAACTCTCGTCCACGCGCCCGGGCTCGGCGCAGGACGCATTCAGGAAGTACCGGTACCGGACAAACTCGAGCGGGTGCAGCAGGCTTCGCAGGGTGGGATTGACCCAAATCCCGCTTGCCGCATCGCCGGTACCCAGCAGGTGCACATGGCTGTCCCACAGCCGATGCGCGCGCAAACCATCGAGCGCCTCTTGTACGACCCCGTGCCCGGCCAGCCACGCGGGTGGCGATGGCGGCAGACACGAACGGGCCAACCCCGTATCGCGCGAGGTATGGCAGCCGGCGACGGAAAATGCGAGGGCGCCCCGAAGCAAATGTCGCCGCCGCATGGACGCTCAGCGAGGTTGTTCGTGCGCGCCTTCGTCCGCTTCCCGGGCCGCGCGCGGCAAGAAGCGGCTGAAATACAGGCCGGCCTCGAAAAGCAGCCATATCGGCACCGAGAGCAGCGTCTGCGAGAGCACGTCCGGCGGCGAGAGCAGGGCGCCGACGATGAATGCCCCGACAATGATGTACGGGCGCGATCGCGCGAGCGACTCGGCGGTAACAAGCCCCGTCCAGATCAGCAGCAGCGTGGCGATGGGCACCTCGAATGCCAGCCCGAACGCGAGGAACATCGTCAGCACGAAATCCAGGTAGTGATTGATGTCGGTCATCAGCGCGACTTCGGGCGGCACGACGGAGGCGAAAAAGCCGAACACGAGCGGGAACACGATGAAGAACGCGAAGGCCGCGCCGGCATAGAAAAGAGCGATGCTGCTCACGAGCAGCGGCACAGCGAAACGCCGTTCGCTGGCATAAAGGCCGGGCGCAATGAAGGCCCACGCCTGGTACAGCACGTAGGGCATCGACAGGAACAACGCCAGGTAGATGCACAGTTTGAACGGCACCAGGAACGGCGAGGCGACTTCCGTGGCAATCATCGTGGCCCCGGCCGGCAGTTGGGACATCAGCGGGCCGGCGACCAGGCCGTAGATTTCGCCGGCAAAGGGAAACAGGGCCAGGAACACGACGGCAACGCAGTACAGGCCGCGCAACAGCCGGGTGCGCAATTCGATCAGATGCTCTATGAGGGGCTGTTCGCGATCCCGGTCCCGTTCGTGCTCGGTGTTGCTCACGACTGCGTTTCAGCCAGCTTAGGCAGGTCATTCACGGGGTTTTGTCGCCGGCCCCGTTGTCCCGGTCGGGCGCATTTTTCATGAGTACATCGAGGTCCGAGATGCGGCGCTGGAGGCCCCGCCCTTCCTCCAGGTCGAGCTCCCGTTCGATCTGCGCCCGCGTGTCGGCGACCATCCTGCGCGCGGCGCGGAGCCAGCGCCCCGCGTCCCGCACCAGCTGCGGCAGCCGTTCCGGCCCGACGACCAGCAGGGCCACGACGGCGATGACGACCAGTTCCCAGAATCCTATATCGAACATGGCGAGGCGGACGTGCATGCCGGGGCCGGCCGGTCCCGGCGACCCGGCGCGGCCGGGTCAGGGCTTCTTTTCGTCCTGGGGCGGCGTCGATTGCCCCTGCTCATTTTCGGGCGGCCGATCATCGCGCAGGGCGTTGCGTAACCCCTTGATGGCGTGACCGAGATCGGGGCCGAGGTTGCGCAGCTTTCCGAACCCGAACAGCACGCCGACGATGAGCAGGATGACTACCAGTTCCCAGATGCCGAAACTCATGGATCTTCTCCGTGCGTTTCAGGGTGAAGCGAAACACGGATTTGCTTCACCCTGTCGCGTCCCAGGGACGGGACGCATCGTATATCAAACACGTCGAGTGTTTGATATACGGAGCGAGGCCGAAGCTCCGCTTCGGCCGAAGCGGGATGCAAAAGCTCATGGATGGGCTTTCGCATCCGTGCGGCAGTGGATACCTTACCGCAGCGCGGGCCGTATACCCAAACTTTGGCATGTCTCCCCGCCGCCCGCCTCAGTCCGCGCGCGGTTTCCGGGCACGGGCGGCCTTTTCTTCCAGCCCCGAATGGCCGAAGCGCCGTTCCAGCTCCGCAAGCACCGCCTCCGGTTCGAGGCCGGAATGCGACAGCAGCACCAGCGTATGGAACCACAAGTCCGCCACTTCGTGCACGATGGCCTTGCGATCCCCGGATCCGGCGGCCTCGATCACCTCTTTTGCCTCTTCCTCGACTTTCCGGCAGATCGCTTCCAAGCCGCCCACGTACAGCGAGGCGACGTAAGATTCACCGGGGCTGGCCTGCCGGCGTTCCGCGAGGATACGGGCGAGTTCGCGCAGAATGTCGTTCATGGCGGGATAGTTTACCGGCGCCGGACCCGGACCGCCCGCGCTAACAGGGCGATGCAAAACCCGTTTTGCCTCCACCTGCTAACCATCCTCGCCATAAATCCGGCCGGGATCCTTCAACACCGGGTCGACGGCCTGCCAGCGGTCGCCCTCGAGACGGAGATAGAAACAACTCTCGCGGCCGGTGTGGCAAGCAATGCCGCCGTCCTGGTTCACCCTGAGCAATATCGAATCGCCATCGCAGTCGAGGCGGATCTCGACCACGCGCTGGACGTAACCGGATTCCTCGCCCTTGCGCCACAGGCGCCGGCGCGACCTTGACCAGTACACTGCCCTTCCCTCGGCCGCGGTCAGCGCGAGGGCCTCGCGGTTCATCCAGGCCTGCGTCAGCAGCCTGCCGGACGATGCGTCCTGGGTGACGACCGGCACCAGCCCTTCGCCGTTCCAGCGCACCTGATCCAGCCAGCCACCTGTTCCTTTCTTCGACACGGGTTACATCCGCACTTCAATGTTGTGACGGGCCATCAATTGCTTGGCTTCCAGCACGGTGTGGCGGCCGAAATGGAAGATGCTCGCCGCGAGCACGGCATCGGCGCGGCCCTCGACAATGCCCTCCACGAGGTGGTCCAGCGTGCCGACGCCGCCCGAAGCGATGATCGGAACAGGCACCGCATCGCTGACGGCGCGGGTCAAATCGAGATCGAAGCCTTCCCCGGTCCCGTCGCGATCCATGCTGGTCAGCAGGATCTCGCCCGCGCCCTGATCCGCCATGCGCCGCGCCCACTCCACCGCGTCGAGCCCGGTGCAGCGGCGGCCGCCGTGCGTGAAGACCTCCCAGCGCGGCGCGCCCGGAGCGCCGTCCGCGCGGCGCGCGTCAATGGCGACAACGATGCACTGGGCGCCGAATTGCCGCGACGCGTCTGCGACCAGGCCGGGCCGTTCGACTGCGGCCGTGTTGATGCTGATCTTGTCGGCGCCGGCATTCAGAAGCCGCAGGAAGTCCTCGACGGTGCGCACGCCGCCGCCGACGGTCAGCGGAATGAACACCTGCGCCGCCACGCGTTCCACCACCCCGACCAGCGTCTCGCGCCCCTCGCTGCTGGCCGTGATGTCGAGAAAAGCCAACTCATCGGCGCCTTGTTCATCGTAGCGTCTCGCGGCCTCGACTGGATCGCCGGCGTCGGCGATATCGACGAATTTCACGCCCTTGACGACACGTCCGTTATCTACGTCGAGGCAGGGAATGATGCGCTTGGCGAGGCCCATGGCGAATCAGCCGCTGCCGCAAAGCTGGTCGGCCAGCCGCTGCGCCTCCGTGAAGTCCAGCGTGCCTTCGTAAATGGCCCGCCCGGTGATCGCGCCTTCAATCCCCTCTTTCGCCGCCGCGCAGAGGGCGCGGATGTCATCCAGGTTGCGCAGTCCGCCGGAGGCAATCACGGGGATGCTGATCTGCTGGCACAGCTTGACGGTCGCCTCGATGTTGATGCAGGAAAGCGTGCCGTCGCGGCCGATGTCGGTGAAGATGATGCTGGCAACGCCGTCATCCTCGAATCGCCGGGCGATATCCACTGCGTTGTGGTGCGACAGCTTTGACCAGCCTTCGGTGGCCAGCTTGCCGTCCTTCGCGTCGAGCCCGACGATGATGTGCCCGGGAAATTCCAGGCATACGTCCGCGACGAAGTGCGGCGTCGTGACTGCGCGCGTGCCGATGATGACGAAGCGCACGCCGGCGTCCAGGTAGGTCTGGATCGTGTCCTCGTGGCGGATCCCGCCGCCAACCTGGATGGGAATATCGGGGTGGGCCATGGAGATGGCGTGGATGAGATCGGCGTTGCCCGGCTTGCCGGACACCGCGCCGTCGAGATCGACGATGTGCAGCCGGCGCGCGCCCGCGGCGACCCAGCGCTCGGCGACCGCCGACGGGTTGTCGCTGTAGATCGTCTCATCGTCCATGCGCCCCTGTCGCAGGCGCACGCACTTGCCGTCCTTGATGTCGATTGCCGGGATCAGCAGCATCGGGAATATTTTCCTGCCATGCGCTGGTTCGGGATGAGCGGGGACGGGCGGAGTGGTCGTGACGCCGATACGGTAACCGGCCCAAATGGTAGCACAGGGCCTGTTCAACTCCATCCGGACGGGCGGCCGGTATCCGCAGGAGCAAGTGAAGCGCGGACCGGCCGGATTCACACGCAAGCGCTAAACGGACGGGTGGCACCGGGCACGCCCCTTCTTCCGCGCGCAAGCGAGGGGACCGAGCGAGCACGGAAAAGGGGTGCCCGGTGACAGGACCCGTCCGGCACCAGACCTAAATAAATCCTGCCGGGAGGCGTCAGTGGGCTTCGTCCCAGTTCTTTCCGACGCCCGTGTCGACACCGAGCGGTACGCGCAGCTCGGCCGCGCCGGCCATCAGCCGCACGACGTCCGCGCGCAGGGTCTCGACTCCGTCCGCCGGTGCCTCGAACACGAGTTCGTCGTGCACTTGCAGGATCATGCGCGCGCGCGGGTGACGTTCCGGGAGTGCGCGGTCGATGGCAATCATGGCGCGCTTGATGATGTCCGCGGCGGTGCCTTGCATCGGGGCGTTGATCGCGGTGCGCTCCGCGTACTGGCGCGTCGCCGCGTTGCGCGAGCGGATGTCCGGGAGGTGGAGCCGGCGCCTGAACACCGTTTCCACGTAGCCGCGATCCTTCGCCTCCGCGCGCACGCGGTCCATGAATTCCTTCACCGCCGGGTAGCGTTCGAAGTAGCGGTCGACATACTGCTTCGCCGCCGCCCGCTCGATCCCCAGTTGCTTCGCCAGGCCGAACGGCGACATGCCGTAGATCAGCCCGAAATTGATGGCCTTCGCGGCGCGGCGCTGATCGTCGGTGACCTTTTCCGGCGGCAGGTCGAACACCTCCGAAGCCGTCTGGCGGTGGATGTCCTCGCCGCGCGCGAACGCCTCCAGCAGCGCCCGATCTCCGGACAGGTGCGCCATGATGCGCAACTCGATCTGCGAGTAGTCCGCTGCCAGCAGCAGGTGGCCTTCGGAGGCAATAAACGCCTGCCGGATGCGACGGCCTTCCATCGTGCGGATCGGAATGTTCTGCAGATTGGGATCCGAAGACGACAGCCTGCCGGTCGCCGCGACCGCCTGGTGGAAAGAGGTATGTACGCGGCCGGTCGCAGGGTTGACCTGCTCCGGCAGTCGATCGGTATAGGTGGATTTGAGCTTGGCGAGTCCCCGGTGCTCGAGGATCAGGCGCGGCAGTTCAAACGACCCCGCGAGTTCCGTGAGCACCGATTCTGCGGTCGAGGGCTGGCCGGTGGGCGTGCGCGCAAGCACCGGCAGGTTCATTTTCTCGTAGAGCATGGCCTGGATCTGTTTCGGCGAGCCGATGTTGAACGGCTGGCCAGCGGCCGCGACCGCCTGTTGCTCGAGATCGATCATGCGCCGGCTGAGCTCCTGGCTCTGCTGCCTGAGCAGAGCGGCGTCGATGCGCACGCCGTTCCGCTCCATGCGCGACAGCACCGGGATCAGCGGCACTTCAACTTTCTCGTAGAGCGACTTCAACCCGGGTTCGGCGGCCAGCCGCGGCCAGAATGCCCGGTGCAGCCGCAGGGTCACGTCGGCGTCCTCCGCGGCGTACTGCGACGCCTGCTCGACCGGCACCTGGTTGAAGGAGAGTTGCTTCGCGCCCTTGCCCGCCACGTCTTCGTAGTGGATGGTCGTGATGCCGAGGTGCCGTTCCGCGAGCGTGTCCATATCGTGCCGCGAGGCCGTGCTGTCCAGCACGTAGGACTCGAGCATCGAATCATGCCGGATCCCGCAGAGCGCGATGCCGTGGTTGGCGAACACGCTCATGTCGTACTTGAGGTTGTGCCCGAGCTTGGACCGGCCGGCGTCTTCGAGCAGGGGCTTCAGGCGTTCGAGGGCGGATTGCCGGTCGAGCTGGTCGGGGGCGCCAGGGTAGTCATGCGCCAGCGGCACGTAGGCGGCCGATCCGGGCTCCACCGCGAAGGAGACGCCCACGATGCGCGCATTGATGTAGTCGAGGCTCGTGGTCTCGGTATCGATGGCGAACAGTTCCGACTGCTCCAGCCGCGCGAGCCAGCGCATGAACTGTTCTTCGCCGAATACCGTTTCGTAACCGCCGTTGCCGGTCGGCCCTGGATCGGCCGCGGCCGGCGCACCCGGCTTTTGTTCCCGCGCCACGGATCCCGGGATCTGGTTGTCCAACTCCGCCAGCCAGGTGCGGAATTCAAATCGGTGGAACATATCGCGCAGCGCGGGCGTGTCCGCGGGCCCGAGGACCAGTTCCTGCGGCCCCACCGGCAGGGACAGATCGTGGCGCAGGGTGACCAGCAGGCGTGACAGCGGCAGGGTGGCCAGGCTCGCGCGCAGGCTGTCCCCGACCTTGCCCTTGAATTCGCCGGCGTGCGCGACGATCTGATCGAGGCTGCCATATTCCGCAAGCCAGCTGGCGGCGGTCTTTGGCCCCACCTTCGGGACGCCCGGCACGTTGTCTACGCTGTCCCCGACGAGCGCGAGGTAGTCGATGATGTGGCCGGGATCCACGCCAAATTTTCTGCGCACGCCCTCGGGGTCGAGGACCGTTCCGTCCATGGTGTTGATGACGCGGATGTGCTCGTTCACGATCTGGCACAGGTCCTTGTCGCCGCTCGAGATCACCGTATCCAGTCCGTGTGCCTCCGCCTGGCGCGCCAGCGTGGCGATAACGTCGTCGGCCTCCACTCCTTGGATCGCCAGCAACGGCAGCCCGAGCGCGCGGATGATCTCCTGGAGCGGGGCGATCTGCGGCACCAGATCTTCCGGGGTGGGCGGCCGGTGCGCCTTGTATTCGGGGTAAAGGTCGTTGCGGAAATTCTTGCCGGGCGTGTCGAACACGATCGCGAAATAGTCGGGCTTCCGCTCAGCCAGCAGCTTGCGCAGCATGTTGAGCACGCCAAAAATGGCGTTGGTCGGCTCGCCCGCGGAATTGCGGAGGTCGCGTATGGCGTGGAAGGCGCGGAACAGGTAGTAGGAACCGTCGACCAACACCAGGGACTTGCGCGGCATGCTCGGGCATTATGAACCATTGCCGCATGCGCACACAGCGGACGCGCCGATTGACGTTGATCGCCAATCCGCGTCGGCCGGGACAAACGGCGAACGGGATTTTCCGATATCATGGTCTAACAGGGTGATGCAAAACCCCGTTTTGCGTCACGCTGCGGCGCCCCAGGGATGGGACGCATCGCATATCAAACACTTGGGTGTTTGATATGCGGAGCGAGGCCGAAGCTGTGCTTTGCTTGACGCGAGATGCAAAGGTCCATGGATGGATTTTTACATCAGCCTGCTGAGGGCAGGCAGGATCGGCGCGGCGCGCCTCCAGGTTTCCACCGACGGATTTTCACGGGAGCGCAAAGATGAACAACAACAGCCTGCTGGCGCTGATCTTGCTCTTGGCGTCGCCGTTCGCGTACGCCGCCGAAGAGGAGAAGTTCGAGGAGGTTCCCGAACCGCCGGAACTGCCGCAGCGGCTCCAGGACGGCCAGCCCATCGAGCCGGAGGTAACCATCATCCGGCGCGAAGAGCAGCTGATCGAGGAGTACCGCATCAACGGCCGCATGTACATGGTCAAAATCACGCCGAAGTTCGGTCCACCCTATTACCTTATCGACCGGGACGGCGACGGCCGGATGGAGTCAAGGATGAGCGAGATCTACGACGATTTCGTCGTTCCGCAATGGGTGATCCTGAGCTGGTAGTCGTTAGCAGGCTGTTGAAAAACCTTGTTTTTCGACAGCCTGTGCCCGGTGCAGGGATGCACTGGCATTTTCCAAGCACTGTAAGTGCTTGGAAAATGAAGCAAAGCGGAAATCGCATTTTCGCTTTGCGTGTTGAAAAACGATATGGAAATCGTTTTTCAACATCCTGTTAGGTTCTCGCTCTGACAAGTCCATTCCCCGCCTGCGCGGGGACAGGCTCTGGACCTGTCAGAGCACGGCAGAAATGTGCTCCTGCCATTTCTGCATTCCCGCCATCCGTGGCGGTCAGCACGAAAAGTGTGATTTTCGCTTACCTTCATTTTCAGTGGCTTGCAGCCACTGAAAATGGCAGTACATCCCTGTACCGCACCTCGCTTTAGTCAACTATCTACCCCGGTTTCTGCTTCCAGCATGGCCGCGACCTCCGCGCCGCTGTTCGCCTTCAGGGCGCGCGCCGCAAGCTGCGTCAGCGACGCAAGATCGCTGTCCATGATCGTCTTCTTCACCTCCAGCAGATTGGCCGGGTGCACGCTGAAGCTGCGCAATCCCAGCCCGAGCAGCAGGCGCGCATGGCGTTTGTCGCCCGCCATTTCCCCGCACATCGCCACCGGTTTGTTCGCCGCGCGCCCAGCCTCGAGCGTGTTGTGTATAAGGCGCAGCACGGCGGGGTGCAGCGGGTCATACAGGTAATTGACCTCGTCGTTCACGCGGTCGATGGCGATGGTGTACTGGATGAGGTCGTTGGTGCCGATGGAAAGGAAATCCAGGCGCCGGGCGAAAATGTCGGCGCAGACCGCCGCGGCGGGCACTTCGATCATGGCGCCGACCGGCAGCTTGGGATCGTATTTCACCCCGGCCGCATCGAGATCGCGCCGGATCTCGTCGATGATCCCCAGCACCTGCTCCATCTCCAGCGTATTGGACAGCATCGGGATCAGCAGGCGGACCGGGCCAAGCGCCGAGGCGCGGAAGATCGCGCGCAGCTGAGGACGAAACAGCGCGGGTTCCTTCAGGCACAGCCGGATGGCGCGCAGTCCCAGGGCGGGGTTGGACTGGACCGGCCCCGCCCGCCGGCCGCCATCGACCTGTTTGTCCGCGCCGAGGTCAAAGGTGCGGATGGTCAGCGGCAGGCCGCTCAGGATCTTGATGACCTGCACGTAGGTCTGGAAATGCTCTTCCTCCTCCGGCGCGGTTTCGCGGTTCATGTACAGGAATTCGGTGCGGTACAGGCCGACGCCGGCGGCGCCCACCTGCAGCACCGTCTCGAAGTCCCGCGGCAGCTCGATGTTCGCCTGCAGCTCGATGTCGACCCCGTCGCGCGTGCGCGCCGGTACGCCCTTGAGATGGATGAGTTCCGACTGGTAGCGCTGGTCTTCCTCGCGTCGCGCGCGGTAGTAGGTGAGGCTTGACTCGTCCGGTGCGACCAGCATGATGCCGCGGACGCCGTCGACGATGACCTGGTCGTCCTCGCGCACGTAGCGGCGCGCCTGGTGCAGGCCGACGATGGACGGGATGCCCAGGCTGCGCGCCAGGATCGCGGTGTGCGAGGTCGGCCCGCCGTACTCGGTGGCGAACGCGGCGATGCCGAGGTGCTGCATCAGCACCGTGTCGGCCGGCGTCAGGTCGTCCGCCAGCACCACGTAGCCGCCCAGGCGGCTATCCAGTTCCTCATGCTTCAGCGGCGTATGCTTCAACAAGATGCGCTGGATGCGGCTCACGACATGCACCACGTCATCACGGCGCGTGCGCAGGTAGGCGTCATCCATTTCCTCGAAGATGCCGACCAGCGTGTCGCGCTGCACCTGCAGGGCATGCTCCGCGTTGTACCGGCGCTCGCGGATGAGACGGAACGGTTCGTGGATCAGCGCGGTGTCGTCCAGCATGAGCAGATGCGTATCGATGAAGGCGGTAATCTCGGCGGCCGTGGCGGCCGGGATATGCTCGCGGATCGCTCGCAACTGATGCTTGGCAGCCGCCACTGCCTGCTCGAGGCGCGCGATCTCGGCGTTCACCTGCGCCGCCTCAATTTCGTATTCGGGGATGTCGAGTTGACCCCGTTCGATGATATGGACCTTACCGATGGCGATGCCGCGCGACACGCCGAGGCCGTGCAGGGCAATGGTCATTCGCCTTCCCCAAAGCGGTTCTGGATCAGGTCTCCGAGCTCCTCCATCGCGCGCGTTTCATCGCGCCCGGAGGTGGTAATCTCGATGTCGCTCCCCTGGGCGGCGGCCAGCATCATCATGCCCATGATGCTCTTCCCGTTCACCTTCTTGGCGTTGTGCGACACGGAGATCTCGCAGTCGTAGCCGGACGCGAGCTTGACGAAGTTCGCCGCGGCGCGCGCATGCAGGCCGAGCTTGTTGATGAGCGTGAGGGTCTTGCGCAGCATGTTAAAGGTCCCGGTGCTTCACCAGGATAGGCTTGCCCGCCGCGCGGAAGTGCCGCGCGAGCTGCTCCACCATGAACACGGAACGGTGATGGCCACCGGTGCAGCCGATGGCCACGCACAGATAGCTGCGGTTATCCGCCTCGAAGCGCGGGATCCAGGTCTCCAGGAAAACGCGGATGTCGTCGATCATGCGCATCACGTCCGGCGCCGCCATCAGAAACTCGATCACCGGTTTCTCCAGGCCGGACAGGTTGCGCAGCTCCTTCTCCCAGTGCGGGTTCGGCAGGCACCGCACGTCGAACACGAAATCCGAATCGCGGGGCGTGCCGTGTTTGTATCCGAAGGACACAAACTGCATCGACAGGGCCGTTGCCGGTCGCCGGGCGATCCGCTCGCGGACGAGGTCGCGCAGCTCGTGCAGGGCGGTCTGACTCGTGTCGATGCGCAGGTCCGCCATTTCGCACAGCGGACCGAGCAGCGTCCGCTCCTGGTCGATGGCGTCGGTGAGCGCCACGACGTCGGACGACAGTGGATGGCGCCGCCGCGTCTCGCTGAAGCGCTTGGTCAGGACGTCCGCGTTGGCCTCCAGGAACACGACCTCCAGCAGCGTCCCCTCGCGCCGGATCTTGTCCAGTGTTTCCGGAAGCCGGCGCAGCACGGGCTGGGGGTTGCGCGCGTCGATGCCTACACCGATCTGCGGCGGCAGTCCGCCGTCACGATCGCGGAGTTGGCCGATGAGCGCATCGAGCAGGCTGACCGGCAGGTTGTCGATGCAGTAGAACCCCAAGTCCTCCAGCGTGTTCAGGACCACGGACTTGCCGGCGCCGGACAAACCGCTGACGACCACGAACCTGCGTTGCAAAGGCATGTTGCTGCTCATGCTCGAAGTGAAGCCGGGCTTGGGGCCGGGGCGCGCCGTTCGGCGACAGCCTTGAGGCCTGTCGTCAGCGCCCCGACTCCTCGCGGTGGTGTTCCGTGAGTTTCTCCTTGTGCTTCTTGATCTGGCGATCGAGCTTGTCGATCAGGCCGTCGATGGCGGCATACATGTCATCGTGCTCCGCGTCTGCGAACAGGTTTCCGCGCGTCACCTGTATGGTCGCCTCGGCCCTGTGCCGTTCCTTCTCAACGCTGAGGATCACGTGCACGCTGATGAGGCTGTCGGAGTGGCGTTCGAGCCGCCCGAATTTGCCTTCGACATAGGTGCGCAGCGCCGGCGTCAGATCGACGTGGTGCCCCGTAACGTTTATCTGCATCGTATTCTCCCCGTGTCAGGTAATCGGATTGCGCGTCGCATGCCGTGACCGCGCGGGACGGGTTTCAGACCAGCCGCTTGCGCTCGTTCGAGGGCGGGATCGTCATGCCTTCGCGGTACTTGGCCACGGTCCGGCGCGCGACGTTGATCCCCTGTCCCGACAGCAGCGTCGCGATCTTGCTGTCGCTTAGCGGTTTTTCCGGTTTCTCGGCCGTGATCAGTTTGCGGATCAGCGCGCGGATCGCCGTGGAGGAACACGCCCCGCCCGCATCAGTGCCGACGTGGCTGGAGAAGAAATACTTGAGCTCGAAGATGCCGCGCGGCGTGTGCATGTACTTGCGTGTCGTCACCCTCGAGATGGTGGATTCGTGCATGCCCAGCGCCTCGGCGACATCGTGCAGCACCAGTGGTCGCATAGCCTCGTCGCCGTGCTCGAGGAACGCGCGCTGGTGTTCGACGATGCAGGTGGCCACCCGCAGCAGCGTTTCGCTGCGGCTCTGCAGGCTCTTGATCAGCCAGCGCGCCTCCTGCAGGTGTGCCTTGAGCGAGCTATTGTCCGCGCTGCTGTCGGCGCGCCGGATCATGCCCATGTAATTCGAGTTGATGCGCAGGTGCGGGACGACATCCGTGTTGAGCTCGACCCGCCACACGCCCTTGTCCTTGCGCACGTACACGTCCGGGACGATGTACTGCGTGTGGTAGTCCTGCACCTGTCCCCCGGGGCGCGGGTTCAGGGACTGGATCAGCGCGACGACCTTCTGCAATTCGTCGCGCTTCAGTTTCATGCGCCGCATCAGCATGCCGAAGTCATGCGCGGCCAGCACGTCCAGGTGATGTCCGACCAGTTGCAGCGCCTCCCCGCGCCATGGCGTTTCCGGCGGCCACTGCGCCAGTTGCAGGCTCAGGCACTCCCTCAGGTCGCGGGCGCCCACCCCGGTCGGTTCCATGGCCTGCACGAGATGCAGCACGGCTTCGATTTCCTGGAGCTCCACCGGCATGTCGCGGGCGAGTACCTCGCGGATATCCTCGAGGCTGCAACTCAGGTAACCGTCGTCGTCGAGCGCGTCGATGATCGCGGCCGCGATGGTCCAGTCGGCGTCCGAGGTCGAGGTGAGGTTCAATTGCCAGAGCAGGTGTTCGCGCAAGCTGCTCTCCTTCGCGTCGCGCTCCTCGAAATCGTGGGAGTCCACGCCGGACGCCGGGCCGCGCCCGATCGCCGGTCCGCCGTCATAGATGTCGTCCCAGACCGTGTCCACGGGCAGGTCCTCGGGGATGTCGTCGTGTCCCTCTTCCGCGGCGGCCTCTTCGACGTTTGCCGCCTCCACGGTCTCCTCGGCGGCGGTTTCGGCCTGTGCCGGCGGCGCCTCCTCGTCCTCCTCGTCCTCGTCCAGCTCGAGCATCATGTTCGACTCAAGCGCGTCCTGGATCTCGGTCTGCAGCTCGGTACTGGACAACTGCAGCAGGCGGATGGCCTGCTGCAGCTGTGGCGTCATGGTCAGGCTCTGGCCGAGCCTGAGTTGCAGTGAGGGCTTCATGAAGTGTGATTTTAACGCAAAAAGACGGGCTGCCGGGCCAGGCCCAGGTGCCGCGTGGATTACAGCCGAAACTGCTCGCCCAGGTAGACTTCGCGCACGCGCGCGTTATGGAGTATCTGGTCCGCGGTCCCCTCGGCGATGATAATGCCGTCGTTGACGATGTAGGCCCGGTCGCAGGTGCCGAGCATCTCCCGGACGTTGTGATCGGTCACCAGGACGCCCAGCCCCATCTCGGCGAGGTAGCGCATCATGCGCTGGATGTCCGTGATGGAGATCGGGTCGATGCCCGCGAAGGGCTCGTCGAGCAGAAGAAAGCGCGGTTGCATGGCAAGGGCACGGGCGATCTCCACGCGCCGGCGTTCACCCCCTGACAGGCTGAAACCCAAGTTGTCGCGCAGGTGCGCCACGTGAAACTCTTCCAGCAGCCGCTCGAGGCGCTGCCGTGTCACCTCTTCGCTCAGCCCGGGACGCGTCTCAAGGATCGCGAGGATATTCTCCTCCACGGTGAGTTTGCGGAAGATCGACGACTCCTGCGGCAGATAGCCGAGCCCGAGCCGCGCACGGCGGTCCATGGTCAGCTGGCTGATCTCCCGGTCGTTCAACTGAATATTGCCCTCATCGCACGGAATGAGTCCCACGATCATGTGGAAACTCGTGGTTTTTCCGGCGCCGTTCGGGCCGAGCAGTCCGACGATCTCACCGCTGTTGACCGTCAGGCTGACGTCGTGCAGAACCTGCCGCTTGCGAAAACTCTTGGAGATATGGCGAACGGTGAGAAGGCTCATGGGTCGCTGTCGTATGGCCTTGATGCCCGGCGCGGGCGGGAGGTTGCCGCGCTGGTCTCAGGGGGCGGTTGTGTCCTTCTTTTTCTTGATGATGATCTTGACGCGGCCGCCGTTCGTCGCCTCCTGCTCGGTCTCGGCGCGCGGTTTGCTCCACGCTTTCACCTGACTGAGCGCGGTGTCGTATTCGATCCGATCGCCGCTGAAACGCAGGCCCTCCTGCGTCACCAGGGCCTTGTCGATCAACACGACCAGGCTCTTCGTCTCGTGGTATTCCATGCGCAGGGCCTCGGCCGTGTCGTAGACCGTGCCCTTGTCCGGCATTTGCCGGTACGTGGCCGGACTGCCCTCCAGGATCAGGTCCTGCAGTTCGTCGGACTCCGTGTGGTAGACGGTCATGATTTCCCCGGTCATGCGTATGCTGCCCTGGACGACGATGACGTTGCCCCGGTAAATGCTGACGTTCTTGATGTCGTCGAGTTCGGCGGAATCCGCCTCAACCTCGATCGGCTGGTCGCTGTCGGTGGACAGCGCCAGCGCGGGGAGGCTGAAAAGCATCCAGATGAGTCCCGCCGCCGCGCATAGGATCGCTTTACCGTGCTGTTTCAATCGCCGCTCCGGGCGCCTGTTCGATCGTGGTCCGCTCATGCCTGAGAACTTCCAGTCGGTTTTCCTTCATCCAGGCGCGTATGCCTGCGCCCCGGATGGTGCTGCGCTTCGAAACGATGATGGCCGGCTGATCGGTTTCCGCATATTCGTCGTTCAACAGCACGCGCACGTCGGTGGTATCCACCTGCAGCGTCCGTTTCCCGAGCTCGTCATCTTCCCACAGGCGCACGCTCCCCCGCAGCAGGATCACGTCGTTGTTCCGCGTGACCCAGCCCTTTTCGGCGGTAATGAACAGCGGCGGCCGTTCGATCCGGTAGATTTCCAGTTTCGGTTGCAGAAGTTCGGTCGTATCGTCGTCCGGGTAATGCGCCATGTAGACGGCGTACAGCCGGTTCTTCGGCGTACCGTCCGTGTCCATGCTCAACGTCGTAAAGTCTTCCATGTAGTAATCCGGGTCGTGGAAGAACTGCTCACCCACGCCGGTCTGCTCCTCCGAGAGCCGCCTGAGCAGCCACACGCTGGCGACTGCGGCGACAAACAGGACCGAGATCATCAAGCTGCGCTGACTCATTGGACGGCGGCGGGCGCTGAATCGGGGCGTTGCATCGTTTTAGAATGCGGATTCCGTGCCGGGTTCCGCGTCATGGCCCGAGGAAACGGCGGTAGCAGGACTCGAGCTTGCCCTGCGCCTTCAGGATGAGCTCGCAGGCCTCCCGCACCGCGCCGCGTCCGCCGGGTTTTTGCGTGACCCAGGCGGCCCGTTCGCGCACCAGCGGGTGGGCGTCCGCTACCGCGATGCCAAGCCCCGCGAGCGTCAACGCCGGCAAGTCGACCAGATCATCGCCCATGTAGGCAGTCTGCGCGCGCGACATACCGAGGTCCCGCATCAGTTTCGCGAGGGCCGCGCCCTTGTCAGATTGGCCCAGGCAGAGATGCGCGATGCCGAGTGCGGCCATGCGCTCCTCGACCGCCCGCGATTCACGCGCGGAGATGACTGCGACCTGGATCCCGGACTCGCGCAGCATGACCAGGCCGAGCCCGTCATGCACGTGAAAAACCTTGTGCTCCGAACCGTCCGCGCCCAGGATCAGACCGCCGTCCGTGAGCACACCATCCACGTCGAACGCCGCCAGGCGGATGCCTGCGGCGCGGTCGAGCAGGTCATCGTCGGGTTCAGACGACGCGGGCACGGAGCAGATCGTGCATGTTGAGCACGCCGATGAGCCGGCTGGCTTCATCGACGACCAGCAATGCGTTGATCTTCTGTGTTTCCATGAGTCGCAGCGCTTCGGCAGCCAGGGCATCGGCGCCGATGGTCCTGGGCTTGCGGGTCATCACGCGGCCGACAGTCGTCGCGCGCACGTCAATTCCGGCATCCAGCGTGCGCCGTAGATCGCCGTCGGTGAAGATCCCGGTGACGCGATCCTCGACGTCAACTATGGCGGTCACGCCGAGGCCCCTGTGCGTCATGACCAGCAGCGCGGACAGGAGCGGGGTTTCCGCGGACACGCGCGGCATGGTCTCCCCGGTGTGCATGATGTCGCTCACGCGTAGCAGCAGCCGCCGGCCGAGCGTGCCGCCGGGATGCGACAGGGCGAAGTCCCGCTCGCTGAACCCGCGCGCCTCCAGCAGTGCGATGGCGATGGCATCTCCCATGACGAGTGCGGCAGAAGTGCTGGCGGTCGGGGCCAGCCCAAGCGGGCAGGCCTCCCGCTGCACACTGACATCGATGTTCACCGTCGCCGCGCGCGCCAGCGCCGATCGCGGATTGCCGGTCAGCGCAATCAGGCGTACGCCGATGCGTTTGATGACCGGCAACAAGGTGATGATTTCATCCGTCTCTCCGGAGTTCGACAATGCAATGATTACGTCGTCGGCGGTGATCATGCCGAGATCGCCGTGGCTGGCCTCGCCGGGATGGACGAAAAACGCAGGGGTGCCGGTGCTGGCGAGCGTGGCGGCAATTTTGCTCGCGACATGCCCGGATTTGCCCATGCCAATCACGACCGTGCGGCCGCGGCAGTCGAGGATGCACTGGCAAGCGGCCACGAAATTGTCGTCGATCCGCCCGGAGAGCGCCTGGACAGCCTCGGTTTCGATTTCAATGACAGCCCGGCCCAGCGCGATCATCCGCTCGGCCGCGGTATGGGGACGGTTCCGCTGGCGCGGACGGACGGCCATCAGGACAATGGCCGGCGCCGCGCGGCGCTTGAAGAAGCGATGGAATGGGTCATGCTGATCCTATTTCAACCAATAACCCCGGGGATGGCAATGACAAGGCCATCCGGCATTCTGCCATGCACGCCATGATCCTGGCCGCGGGCCTGGGCACGCGCATGCGGCCGCTCACGGAGGAGTTGCCCAAGCCGCTGTTGCCGGTCGGCGGCAAGCCGCTGATCCAATATCTCATCGAGGCGCTGGCGCGCGCCGGCATCGGGCGGATCGTGATCAACCACGGACCGCGGGGCGAGAGGATCGAGACGGCAATCGGCGACGGGTCCGGGTTCGGTGTCGAGATCCTGTATTCCGCGGAAGGTCCGACGCCGCTTGAAACGGGCGGGGGGATCAGCCGCGCGTTGCCGCTTCTCGGACCCGAACCCTTTATCGTTGCCAATGGCGACATCTGGACAGACTTCGATTTCGCGACCCTGCCCTCGAACCCCGTTGGCCTGGCCCACCTCGTTCTCGTGGATAACCCCCCGCATCATCGCGCCGGCGATTTTGCCCTGTCGGGCCGGCAGGTTCGCGAAAAGGGGGAGCAATTGCTTACTTACACGGGAATAGGCGTTTTCCGACCGGATTTGTTCGCAAACTGTCCGAAAGGCCCATTTCCCCTCGCGCCGGTCCTGCGCTTGGCCATGCAACGCGACGCAGTCACCGGCGAGTGCTTTGCCGGCCGGTGGATCGATGTCGGTAGCCTGGAGCGGTTGCGCGAGCTGGATCTCAGCCTGCGCCAGGCCGACAGCTGATTCCCATTCCGGCTTTCTGGCCGGAAGGCAAAATTGTTGCACCGCGACAAATGCGGTGGTACAGTATCGCCCATGCTGCAACGCAACATACCATATATAGTAGTGCGTAAGAAAAATCGCCCAATATCTAGAAGCCAATAAGGAAAATTCGTATAGTGACGCGCCAGTACCGAAGACCGGTGTAGAAGCGGCCCGCTTAGAGGGGGTATTCGTGCGCGTCCCATTCCAGCCTTTGGGGAGTTTCATCTTGTTACCGGCGATCCTGGCCGGGTTCGCCTGGTGTCTGGGCGCGCCGACGCCTATCGGCGTAAGGCCGCAAACATTGGCGAATCCCCTCCCACAATCCCTTACCCCAAGCCCTCCAGTCCATCCCTCCCGATACGCCGATCTGGCCGAGTTGCGCCTCGCGGGCGAACTGCGCGTGCTCGGGGCCGAGGGCCCGAATGGGCTGCTGATTTCCCCGCTCGAACGGCATCTGGTGGAACTGTTCGCCGCCAGCCAGGGCTTGAAGACCCTTTGGCGCGGGACCCCGGCGGACAATCTCGAACCCGGCCTGCGCAACGGACTCGGGGATCTGGCGATCGGCGCTGCCGCTGGGCCGGGCGTCACGCACACCCTCCCCTGGGGCGTATCCCGGGAACAGGTCGTGGGGCGTATCGACACCGGGCGGATCCGGTCGCTGGAGGATCTTTACACGCGCCAGATCGCGGTGAAGACATCGTCGCCGGCGTGGGGAATCCTGCAGCGCGCGGCGCGTTCGCACGCGGCGATGCAGATCGTCGAAATCCCCGAGGCGACCGGGGTCCGGACCGTTCTGGACGGGGTGGCTTCGGGGCGTTACGACCTGGCGATTGGCGAGAGCCTGGCACTCAATTCGGAGCTGCCGAGATTCCTGAACCTCCATGTCGCCTTTGAACTGGAAGGCGCGGCGGCGCGCACCTGGGCGGTGCGCGGCGGCGCGCCCGATTTGCTCGTCTCGCTGAACGAGTTTCTGAACAAGAGCCATCTTGAGCTGGGGCCCTCACGCAACTACCGCGATGACTTCCCCGGGCTTCAAGAGCGCAGGATGCTGCGCCTGATCACCTATCACAGCCCGGTGAACTGCTATTTCGATCACGGCCGATTCCGGGGATTCGAATATGAGCTCGTACGGCGCTTCGCGGAGCGCAACCAGATGCGGCTCGAAGTCGTCATCGCCGACACGCACCAGGACATGCTGCGACTGCTGCTCGAGGGCAAGGGGGATCTGATCGCCGCTTCGCTGCCGGCGCGCGCTTATGGCGCAGACAACCGGCTGGCCTACACCCGCCCTTACAACCATGCCGCCCCGATCATCATCGGCCGCGTGCAGGATACCCCGATGATCGACGTGCGCGATCTGGATGGGCGACGCATCCTGGTCCCGTCGGAGAGCCCATATCTCGAAACATTGCGGCAACTCGAGCGTCGGGGCCTGCGTGTTCAGGTCTTCGAAGCGGGATCCGGAGTCGATACCGAAACCGCGTTGTTCCGCGTCGCACAGGGCTTCGATGATCTGACCGTGATCGGAAGTCATCAGGTGCGCGCCGAGTTCAGCCGCCAGGTCAACCTGCACGCGCAGTTCGCGCTGACCGAGCCCGAGCCATTGAGCTGGGTCGTGCGCCGCTCAGGCCACAAGCTGCTCTCCGCACTGAACGATTTCATCGACGCCGAATTCCGCAAGGGCTTCTACAACGCGATGTATGCCCGCTACCTGGATCGCCCCAATCCGATCGGCGGCAACCCGGGGCTGCTGGCGCAGCCGCAGCCGCTCTCTCCGTACGACGAGATCGTGCGCAAGTATGCCGATGATTACAGTTTCGACTGGCGGCTGATCGTGGCGCAGATGTTCCAGGAAAGCCGCTTCCAGCCGGACGCCCTGTCAGAGGCGGGCGCCCGGGGACTCATGCAGGTGCTGCCGCAGACCGGGGAACAGGTGGGCGTCACCGACCTGCACGACCCGGTGGAGAGCATCGCTGCGGGCGTGCGCTACCTGGATTACCTGCGCGGGCAGTTCGAGCCCGACCTGCTGCTGGAGGATCGCACATGGTTCACGCTCGCCGCCTACAATGGCGGATATAATCGCGTGCAGCGCGCGCGGCGGCTGGCCGAGAAGATGAAGCTGGACAAGGATCGCTGGTTCGACAACGTGGAACTGGCGATGCTCAGATTGGCCCGGCCTTATCAGAAGGACGGGGACCTGGTTCAGGATTGCCACTGCGGCCAGACCGTGGTCTACGTGCGCGACATCCGCACGCGCTACAACAGCTACGTGCGCTTCACCCGCGCCGTCGAAACCGCCGCCGCGGAGCCGCTTCCCGCCATCGATATCTGAACGCGCTTTTCACCAGGCCGCCTGCGCATCAGGCGTAACGGGTGGGATCCGCGATCCCGGCAGTCTGGAATCCTTCGCGCCGCAGGCGGCATGCCTCACAGCGGCCGCACGCCCGTCCCTCGAGATCCGCCTGGTAGCACGAAACCGTCAATGAAAAGTCGACGCCAAGGTCCGCGCCCACGCGCACGATTCCGGCCTTGCTGAGGGAAATCAGCGGCGTTTGCACGTGCAGTTCACCGCCTTCGACTCCGGCCTTCGTCGCTAGTCGCGCCAGCCGCTCGAACGCGGCGATATATTCGGGACGGCAATCCGGATAGCCGGAATAATCGATAGCGTTCACGCCGATGAAGATGTTGTGGACGTCCATGATCTCGGCGTAGCCCAGGGCGAATGCCAGAAAGATCGTATTGCGCGCGGGTACGTAGGTGACCGGAATGCCGTCGGCAGGCTGGTTCGGAACAGGGATCCGCAGATCGGTCAACGCCGAGCCGCCAATCTGCGTGAGGTCGATAGAGATGAATTTGTGGCTCGCGGCCCCGAGCGCGGAGGCGACGCGCCGCGCCGCCTCAAGCTCCGCGCGGTGACGCTGCCCGTAATCGAAACTAAGGGCATGGCAGTGGAAGTTCCGGGAGCGGGCCACCGCCAGCGTGACGGCGGAGTCCAGTCCGCCGGACAGGAGCACTAGCGCCGCGACTGGGTCATTTTCCGCGGACATCGCCCCACAGATACTTGTGCAACTGGATCTGGAGCCGCACCGGCAGTGCGTCCGCTAGTATCCAGTCGGCGAGCGACGCGGCTGGAAGCTCGCCGTGGCTCGGCGAATAAAGCACCTCGCAGGTTTCGTTCAGGCGCCGCGACCGCAGCAAATGGGTGGCCCATTCGTAATCGGCGCGATCGCGGATGACAAACTTGATCTGATCGAGCGCGCTCAGGTGCTCCAGATTCTCCCAACGATTCTTCGCTGCTTCGCCGGAGCCCGGCGTCTTGATGTCCAGTATCTTCACGACGCGCGCGTCGACCGGCGCCACGTCAACGGCGCCGCTGGTTTCGAGCGATACCTGATAGCCCTCGTTGCAAAGCAGCGTCAGCAGGACGAGACAGTCCTTTTGCGCCAGCGGCTCGCCGCCGGTAACCGTCACGTGACCTGCCTGCCAGCCGCGGACCTTGCCGAATATGTCCGCAAGCGACATGTGCTCGCCTTCGTGGAAGGCATAGGTCGTGTCGCAGTAATGGCAGCGCAGCGGGCAGCCGGTCAACCGTATGAATACCGTCGGCAGTCCGACCTTGGACGTTTCGCCCTGTATGGAAAAGAAGATTTCGTTGACGCGCAACGTGGCGGAAAGGGCCTGCGCCCGTTGCCGTTCCCGCAGGAGCACGGCCGGCATCGCGATGGCCTCAATTCGCGGTCGGTGCCGGGTGCGCGGCACCCAGCGCCTTCAGGCGATCGTCCGCGAGTCGCGCGGCCGTGGTCCCGGGAAAACGCTGGCGCAAATCCGCGAACTCGCGGCGCGCATCATCCTCCTGGCCCAATTCCTCGTGGCTGTAGCCAATCTTGAGGAGCGCGTCTGGAAGTTTTGAGCTGTTCGGATATCTGCCCGCGAGCGCCTGGTATTCGGCCAGCGCGTTCTCGTACTGCCGGGTCACGTAGTAGGCCTCGCCGAGCCAGTACTGGGCATTGTCCGCGTACTCGCCCGAGGGGTAGGCGGCGAGAAATTCGCGGAACGCCTTGATTGCCTGTTCATAGAGCGCCTGCTTGAGGAGCTTGAAGGCCTGCTGGTAATCGTCGCGCTCCCGCACCGGGTCCGGCTTGGCGGGCGTTGCGGTCGGCGTCGGGCTCGGCGGCGCCGCCACAGCCACGGTGGCCACCGGTTCGGCCGGGGCCGTTGCAGGAGCGGCGGCCGGCTGTTTTTCAACCAGTTCGATCGTCAAGGACGATTCGCCAGAACCGTCCGCCGCAGCCTCGCTGCCCGGTACGGCCGGGGTGAGCGTTTCCAGAGGGGGGTTGGCATCGACCGGCGCGCCGGCAGGGGCATTCGGTTCAATTGGGGCGGATCCGAGACCGGTCTCGAGCCGTCGCAGACGCTCATCCAGGTCCGCGTACTGGCCCTTCTGCCCTTCGCGCAACTGGCCGAGCGCATGGTTCTGCACCTCGATCTCGCCGCGAAGTCTCGCGACTTCCTGCTGCAGCGCCTCGATCTGGGCCAGCATGTCCACCAGTCCGCGGTTCTCGAGAAGCCGCTCGAGCTTCGCCAGTCGCGCGGCCAAATCGCCGGAGCCGGCGTCCGTTACCGGCGCCGCCGCGCGCGCCGGGCCCGATGCCATGCAGAGAAGAACGAGGACGGTCGCGAGGCCGCGAAAGGTATGCATGTTGCTGCCGTCGTCAATAGAGGAATTCGACGCGGCGGTTCTGGCTCCAGGCCGATTCATCATGGCCTTCGACTGCGGGCCGCTCTTCGCCGTAACTGGTAATGCTGATCTGCTGCGCGGAGGCGCCAAGCAGCACCATCTGGCGCTTCACGGACTGCGCGCGCCGCTCGCCCAGGGCGAGGTTGTATTCGCGCGATCCACGCTCGTCGGCGTGGCCTTCGAGCGACATGTTCACGGTCGGGTTCGCAGCGAGGAATGCGGCATGCGCCTCCACCGTTCCGCGATACTCGGGCAGGATGTCGCTGCTGTCGTAGTCGAAGTAGACCGTGCGCACCGACAGCGGGCTGTCCGGGTCGTTGAGCGCGGCGAGACCGCCGGCCTTCTCCTCGCCGGCACCGTAAGTCTGGGCGCCTTCTTTCCCGGCGCCGCCGCCGGATTTGTCCTCCACGGCCGCGCCCTGGTCCTTGGCCGACTTGGAACTGCAGGCGGACAGCGTGGCGCCGAGCGCCAGGCACAACAGCAGAATTCTGATCATCGCAAAACCTCCTTCAGGCAAACGGTTGGCAGGCTGATGCAATACCCGGTTTTGCATCAGCCTGTGCGCCCCAGGGACGGGACGCATCATTTATCAAGCACGCCAGTGCTTGATAAATGGAGCGAGGCCGAAGCCCTGCTTTGGCCGAAGCGCGATGCAAAAGGCCACGGATGGACTTTTGCATCAACCTGTTGGGGCCACAGGATATCATCAATGCGCGACGGGAATGACCGCGCGTCAGCCGGTCACGGAGAGGACAGGAACGGTCCCCATGCGGGCTCGCGCACCTCGCCATCCTGCATGGCGAGACGCTGGTGCACGCGGCCGTCCACCGATACGGCGGCAAGCTCCGTGCCCATGGACGTGGTCGTCGTGTACAGGATCATGCTGCCGTTCGGCGCGAAACTCGGCGACTCATCCAGGCGCGACTTGCTGAGGAGTTCGAGATATCCCTGTTTCACGCTCAGCAGGCCGATGCGGTACTGGCGCTCGGCGCCGTGAACCAGCGCGAGCGAGGCGCCGTCCGGCGAGAAGCGCGGCCGGGCGTTGTAGGGGCCATCGAACGTCAGGCGCCGTGGCGACCCGCCCTGCGCGCCGACCTCGTAGATCTGTGGCCCGCCGCCGCGGTCCGAAGTAAAGGCCAGTCGCGAGCCGTCCGGCGACCACACCGGCTCGGTGTCGATACTGCGGTCGTTGGTTATCCGCTGCAGCGATCGGCCCGAGAGGTGCAGCACGAAGATCTCCGGATCGCCTTCCTTGGAGAGGGTCAACGCCAGCTTCGTCCCGTCCGGCGACCACGCCGGCGCGCTGTTGATCCCGGGGTTTGCGGCGATCTTCTCGCGTTTGCCGGTCAGCACGTCCTGGATCCAGACGGCGGAGTTCTTGGCTTCGAACGAGACGTAGGCGAGCTGTCTGCCATCCGGCGACCAGGCCGGCGACATGAGGGGTTCGCCCGAATCGAGCAGGACCTGCGCGTTGAAGCCGTCCGCGTCCGCGATTTGCAATGAGTAACGCTTGCCCTTCGGGGTTTTCTTCACGGTGATGTAGGCGATGCGCGTGTCGAACGCGCCACGCACGCCGGTGAGCTTCTCGAAGATGATGTCGCTGATGCGGTGCGCGGTGCGCCGCATTTGCTTGTAGGGGGCCGGGATCTTGAAGCCGGCGAGCTGCGTCCCCCGGTAGGTGTCGACCAGACGGAACTCCACCTCGAAATTGCCTTCGCCCGTCGCGCGGATGTTGCCGATGACAAGGCTCTCCATGCCCAGTTTGCGCCAGTCCGCGAGGTTGATCTGTGAGAACTCGCGCGGCCGTTGCGGCATGTCCTGGTCATCCATGGGCGCAAAATGGCCGCTCCGCGCGAGGTCGTTGGCGATGGTCACGTGCATGTCGAGCGGCAGGACGTCCGCCTCTCCATCCCAGCCGAACGGCACGACGGCGATGGGCAGCGCCTGTTCCATGCCCTCGGTGATGCGGATGTCAAGCGCCGGCCGGGCCGCTCCGGGGAGCAACAGGAATACGAGCAGGGCGATGATCTTGCGCGGTTCTGGCATCTCAATCATTCCGTTCAGGGTTCGGGTGCAAACGTTAAATTAATTTCACGCATCTTTTCAAATAACTCGACATTCTCCGGGACTGGCAGCGGCGCGGCCTTGCTCACCGCAACCTCGGCGCGCCGGTCGAACACCGGATTGCCGCTCGGCTTCGACACGCGAACCGCCACAACCTCGCCTCCCGGGATCATCCGTATCTGCAGGATGCACGACAGCCCGGGCGGCAGTCCGGATGTGTTGAACTCGCGGCGGATGGCGTCTTTGATGCGCGCCTTGTAACGGTCGAGCTCGCCCTGTTCCCGGCGCAGGCGCTCCGCGTCCTGTTCGCGCTGTTCTACTTCCATCTGATTCTTGAGCTGTTCCTCGTTCTCCCTGCGCTTCTGCTCCTCCTTCTGTTTCCGTTCCTCCTCGGCCTTCTTCTGGGTCTCTTCCTCCTGCTTTTTCTTCAGTACGGCGGCCTTCATCTCTTCCGCCTCGCGCAGCTTCTGTTCTTCGTCCTTCTTCTTCTCGATTTCGGCCAGGCGCTTTTCCTCCTCTTTGCGCTTTGTTTCGGCAACGGCCGTCTTTCTCCGCAGCTCCTCGATCCGCGACTTGAGTTCCTCCTCCCTGCGCTTCAGTTCGTTTTCTTTCTTTCTTTCGATGTCGCGCAGCCGTTCGAGTTCCGCGTCCACCTTTGCGCTGTCGACGGTGACGGTCCTGACGATGTTCACGTTTGCCACGGGAGGTACGGGCTTGTGCGGCAGGAGCTCGATGTTCAGAACCAGCAGCAGCGCCAGCACGGCGTGCAGCAGGATGGACACGACGAGCGAAGGAAGCCGGATGCCGGAAGTGAGCACGCAGGAGGTTTAAATGTTATGAAACACGAGTCCCGAGTCCCGAACCCCGAGTCCCTCCTCAGCGTTCCAGGGGCTCCGTCACCAGCCCCACGCCCTCCACGCCGGAGGCTTGGAGCACGGCCATCAGTTCCACCACGCGGCCGTAATTCACGTCCTTGTCGCCCTTCACGAACACCGGGATTGTCGGTTTGTACTTGCGCAGGGCGGCGACGCGGCTGGCCAGTGTTCCCGGGTTGATCGGCTTGTCCTGCGCCTCGCCGTAGTTGATGAAGAAATTGCCATGATTGTCCACGCTGATGATTACCGGCTCGTTGTTGGTGGGCGGCATGGGTTGGGATGGCACCTGTGGCAGTTCGACCGCCACGCCCTGGCTCAAGAGCGGCGCCGTGATCATGAAGATGACCAGCAGTACCAGCATCACATCGATGTAGGGGACGACGTTGATCTCGGACATGACTTTGCGGCGGCTGCGTGGGCGCATCAGTTCGGGACTCGGGGTTCGGGACTCGGGGTTCGGGACTCGGGTCTTGCAACAAGGCCTTCCCTTGTCGCTGGTAGCTGGTAGCCGGTAGCTGCTTTATGCATGTGCGTGGCGGTGGAGGATGGCTGAGAACTCCTCCATGAATGTATCGTAGCGGTTGATCAGCCGCTCCACGTCGTTCGAGTAGCGGTTGTAGGCAATCACGGCCGGGATGGCGGCGAACAGGCCCATCGCGGTGGCGATTAGCGCCTCCGCGATCCCCGGCGCGACCAGGGAGATGGTTGCCTGCTGCACGTTGCCGAGCGCGCGGAAGCTGTTCATGATGCCCCAGACCGTGCCGAACAATCCGACGTAAGGACTGGTCGATCCCACCGTCGCGAGGAACGAGAGGTTGATCTCGAGCGTCTCGATCTCGCGGTTCAGCGCGACGCGCATGGCGCGTTGCGCGCCTTCCATCACCGCCTCGGAGCTGATCCCCTCCTGCTTGCGCAGGCGCGCGAATTCCTTGAAGCCGGATTCAAAAATGCGCTCCATGCCGAAGGCCGCAGTGCGCTTGCTGGTTACGCGGTTGTAGAGCGGGCTGAGGTCTTCCACGGACCAGAACTGCTCCTCGAACCGGTCGGCGGCGCGGCGCGCGTTGCCGAGCGCCACGCGTTTGCTCAGGATCATGGCCCACGAAACGATTGACACAAGCAGCAGCATGAGCATGACGAACTGGACGACGATGCTGGCGTTGAGGATCAGGTGCAGGTAGGAAAGATCAGTCGACATCGTTCGTCTCCAATCGCAGGGCCGCCGGCAGACGCGCGGGCCTGAACGTGCGCGCGTCGAGGCAGGCGACCTCCACATCCGCGCGGCAGATCAGTTCGCCGGTTGCGGCGAAGATCGATTGATCGAACGTCAGGCTCGCGCCGCCGCTGCGGATGATGCGCGTGCGCACCTCCAGCAGGTCGTCGATGCGAGCGGGCTTGAAAAACTGGATGTTCATGCGAGTGACCGCGAAGACCACGCCCTCCTTCGATTGCAGTTGGTTCTGGGAATAGCCCAGGGCGCGCAGCCATTCCGTCCGCGCTCGCTCCATGTATTTTAGGTAGTTGCTGTGATAGACGACGCCGCCGGAGTCCGTGTCCTCGTAGTAGACACGCACCGGCCAGTTGAATTCCTTCGCCTCCCCGGACCGGGGCTCAGGATGCGTTCCGGCCGCCGTTTTCAAACAGGTCCGAGTCCAGGGCAACGGATTTCGGGATGTCCAGGCCGAAATGCAGCCAGGCCGAGCGCGTGACCATGCGGCCGCGCGCCGTGCGCATCATGAAGCCCTGCTGGATCAGGAAGGGCTCGATCACGTCCTCTATGGTATCGCGTTCTTCGCCGATGGCGGCGGCCAGGCTGTCGATGCCGACCGGCCCGCCCTCGAACTTCTGGATGATCGCCAGCAGCAGCTTGCGGTCCATGACGTCGAAGCCGTGACCGTCCACATTGAGCAGGTCCAGCGCCTTGCGCGCGACGCCCTCGGAGACGCTGCCGTCGGCCCGCATTTCGGCGAAATCGCGCACGCGCCTCAGCAGCCGGTTGGCGATGCGCGGCGTGCCCCGTGAGCGGGAGGCGATCTCTCCCGCGCCGGCGCCGTCGATGGGGACCTCCAGGATCGTGGCGGAGCGCGTTACGATGCGGGCGAGGTCCTGGATGTTGTAGAACTCGAGCCGCTGCACGATGCCAAAACGGTCGCGCAGGGGCGAGGTCAGCAGGCCGGCGCGGGTCGTGGCGCCGACCAGCGTGAACGGCGGGATGTCGAGCTTGATGGCGCGCGCCGCCGGTCCCTCTCCGATCATGATGTCGATCTGGAAATCCTCCATCGCCGGATAGAGTATTTCCTCCACCACCGGGCTCAGGCGGTGAATTTCGTCGATGAACAGTACATCGCGCGGTTCGAGATTGGTGAGCAGCGCGGCGATGTCGCCCGGCCGCTCCAGCACCGGGCCGGCGGTCTGGCGCAGGTTCACGCGCAGTTCGTTGGCGATGATGTGGGCGAGCGTGGTCTTGCCGAGCCCGGGCGGGCCGAAAATCAGCACGTGGTCGAGGGAATCCCCGCGCTTGCGCGCCGCACCGATGAAAATCTCCATCTGTTCGCGCACCGCCGGCTGCCCCTGGAAATCGGACAGCACGCGCGGCCGCAGGGTCGATTCCGTGGACAGGTCCTCCGCCGAACCGACGGGGGAGACCACTGGGTTGGGATCGGTCATCGTCGAGCCTATTTTCCCGTTTAACGCCCGGCTTTGCCATCCGCAATCGGATGACGGCCGGATGGCCGCTCCCGGCCGTCCCTGGCCTCCGCGGCACCTGCACTTCCATGTGCATTGAATCCGGCCCTACACCGGCCAACAAATCCCGCCTCCTGATCACTCACCGGATCGAGGCCTTCAGCGCCTCGCGGATGATGTCCTCGCTTTTCATGCCTTCTTTCGCCACGCCCTGCACGAACCGGCTCGCCTCCTGCGGCCGGTAGCCGAGCGCGATCAGCGCGCTGACGGCTTCTTCCATGGCGCCGGGCGTTTCCGTCGGCCCCGAGGTTGCGGCACCGTCAACGGTTTCCCAGCCCTTGAGCCGGTCGCGCATCTCCACAATCAGCCGATCGGCGGTCTTCCTGCCGATCCCGGGCAGCTTGACCAGGCGTTCGGCATCGCCCGCCCGTATGCACCGCGCCAGCGAATCGGCCTCCATTCCGGAAAGGATGGTCAGCGCCGTCTTGGCGCCGACGCCGCTGACCTTGAGCAGGGTGCGGAACAGGCGCCTTTCCTGCTCGCTCGCGAAGCCGAACAGCAGTTGCGCGTCCTCGCGCACCACGAAATGCGTATATAGATGTATCTCGACGCCGATCTCGGGCAGCCGGTAAAACGTGGTCATGGGCGCTTGCAGTTCATAGCCGACGCCCTGGACGTCAACGAGAAGATCCGGCGGCCGTTTCAGCAGCAGGCGTCCGCGCAGTCGGCCGATCACCGCAGCCGCCCCCGCGTCATTCCGGTCACGCCGGGCATGCGCTTCAGTCCCTCGCGGAAATGGCCGTGGCAGATCGCGATCGCCAGCGCGTCCGCGGCGTCCGCCTGGGGCAATTCCTCGAGGTTGAGCAGGATCCGGATCATGTGCTGCACCTGCTGCTTGGCGGCATGGCCGCGACCGACGATCGCCTGCTTGATCTGGTTCGGCGTGTATTCGTGCACGGGCAGGCCGCGCTCCGCGCAAGCGGTGATCGCCGCGCCGCGTGCCTGGCCGAGCTTCAGCGCGGAATCGGCGTTGCGGTGCATGAACACCCGTTCCACCGCGACCTCCGCCGGTCCATGCTCGGCGAGGACGGCGCCGATGCCCCTGAAGATGCACCGCAGTCTCTCTCCGAGGTTTTCGCCGTCCACGCGGATGACGCCGTGGCAGACGTGCCGCGCGCGGTAACCGTCGGTGTCCGCGATCCCGAATCCGGTGGCCTGGAAGCCTGGATCGATGCCGAGGATGCGGATGGTAGACACTACGACGCCTGTGGGACGCGCAGCCGCCTGGGTTGGCGGGCTGCTCGTCTTTCGTATCTCGCATCTCGCAACATGGATCCTGCGCGATACGAGAAACAAGATACAAGATACGGTTTAACCCGCGATTTGCTCCAGAATCTCATTCGGTATGTCCGCGTTCGAGTACACCTTCTGCACGTCATCCAGTTCTTCCAGCATCTCCAGCAGCCGCACCATGCTCTCGGCGTGATCCCTGCCGAGCTTCTGGTTGGTCGAGGCGCGCATGGTCACCTCGGTGCTTTCCGGGCTCAGGCCGGAGCCGATCAGGCGTTCCTTGATTTCGACCAGCGCGTCCGGCGCGGTGACGACTTCGAAGGAGCCGTCCTCGCTGCTCACGACGTCCTCGGCGCCGGCATCCAGCGCGAGTTCCAGCAGACGGTCTTCGTCGGTGCCGGCGGGGAAGGAGAGGCTGCCGGCCTTCGTGAACAAATAGGCGACGGATCCGCCCGTGCCGAGATTGCCGCCGCACTTGCTGAAGGCATGGCGTAACTCCGCCACGGTGCGGTTGCGGTTATCGGACATGCAGTCGACCATCACCGCGACGCCGCCCGGGCCGTATCCCTCGTAGCGGATTTCCTCGAGATTCGCGCCCTCGCCGGGACCCGCCGCGCGCTTGATGGCGCGCTCGATAGTGTCCTTCGACATGTTGGCGGTCGCCGCGGCGTCGATCGCCGCCCGCAGGCGCGGGTTGGAGGCCGGATCGGGCCCGCCGCCGCTGCGCGCGGCGACCGTGATCTCGCGAATGAGCTTGGAGAAAAGCTTTCCGCGCCGGGAGTCCTGGCGGCCCTTGCGGTGCTGGATATTGGCCCATTTGCTGTGGCCTGCCATGGGATACCGGAATGGATACGGGTGGTGGTATTCGGCGAATCTTAACACCCGGTGCCGGTGAGGCGTAAAGGCAGTGGAAAGTCAAAAGTGAAAAGTGCAAAGCGCGGCAGACTTCAACGGCGGGCGTTTCCTGCTCTTCACTTTCCACTTTTCGCTTTGAACTCACGCGCAGCGTGGTCGCTGAAGCGGCCGTGCCGGAGGAAATGCACGACTTCCTTCGCGACCCGGGACGAGAGCAGCATGCCGAAGTGCGAGACCGGAAGCGCGATGTGATCGCGCATCTCCGACAGTTGCGTTTCCTCTACGGCGACAGTTCCGTCGCTGGGCCTCGGGATCCCCGGCACGATCGTCCCCATGCCGAGGCGCAGGGTTCCGGCTATGCAGCCCAGTTCGCGCTGCGCCGGCCAGCGCGGCGCGCCGCCGAGCAGACCGTCGTGGACGCTTTTGCCCAGCACGATGCGGCCGGGCAGCCAGTGCGAAAGCGTGCGTGCGGCGCTGCTGGAATGGTGCGGCGTGCCCAGCGTGACAACGCGTCCCGGCCGCTGATCCGGATATTCCTGCAGCAGGTGGCGGATGATGATGCCGCCGAGGCTGTGGCCGACCAGGTGCACCGTGTCCGAGTTCAAACGGCGCATGAAGGCATTCAGCGCCATGGCATTCATGAGCGGGGAGGAGCGCACGCTTGGATAGGAAAACTGGCGCGCATTGTATCCGGCGCGGTTGAGCCGCAGGCGTAACAGGGACATGTCGAGGCCGTTGAACCACAGGCCGTGCACCAGCACGACGCTTTCCTTGTGCATCTGCAGTTTCGGGCCAGGGCCAGAGTGAAAAGTCAAAAGTCAAAAGTTGAAAGTGAAAAGCAAAGAGACGGAAACAGCGTAGGGCCATGAATGGAGGTGCGCGGCAGTTCCTCCTTTACACTTTGTACTTTTCACTTTCCACTTTGTTCAGGCGTCATTGGCGCCGTAGATCGTCTTGCGCCGGCTCTCTGCGAAGTCCAGCAACCTTTTGATGGGCACGCGCGCGCGATCGAGGATCCTCGGGTCGACGTGGATTTCATTTCCACGGGTCTCCAGCGTGCGCGCGAGTTTGCGGAGCGTGTTCATCGCCATCCACGGACAGTGCGCGCAGCTTTTGCACGTGGCGCTCCGGCCCGCGGTCGGGGCCTCGATGAATACGGCGCCGGGCACCGCTTCCTTGAGCTTGTGGAAGATGCCCTTGTCGGTCGCGACGATATATTCCTTCGCCCGCATTTCCTGCGCCGCGCGGATGATGCCGGTGGTGGAGGCGATGGCATCCGCCTGCTCGATGACGGACGCCGGCGATTCCGGGTGCACAAGGACTCTTGCCTCGGGGTGCTGGCGCTTCAGATCCGCGAGCTCAATCCCCTTGAACTCCTCGTGCACGACACAGGCGCCCTGCCAGATGAGCATGTCGGCCCCGGTCTGTTCCTGGATGTACTGACCGAGGTATTTGTCGGGCGCCCAGGTGAATTTCTCGCCCTTCTGCATGAGGTAAGTGATCACTTCCACCGCACTGCTGGAAGTGACCATCCAGTCGGCGCGCGCCTTGACCGCGGCGCTGGTGTTGGCATAAACGACCACGGTGCGATCCGGGCGCTGGTCGCAGAAGCGGCTGAATTCATCCGCCGGGCAGCCGAGATCGAGGGAGCACTCGGCCGCCAGATCGGGCATCAGCACGCGCTTTTCGGGGTTGAGGATCTTGGCGGTCTCGCCCATGAAGCGCACGCCGGACACGACCAGCGTGCGCGCCTTCGATTCGTGTCCAAAGCGCGCCATGTCCAGCGAATCCGATACGGTGCCGCCGGTCTCGTCCGCAAGGGACTGCAGATCGGGATCGGTGTAGTAATGCGCGACCAGCACCGCGTCCTGTTCCTTCAAGAGGCGCTTGATGCGCGCGCGCAGCTCATCTCGCTCGGCGGGTTCGAGTGTTTCCACGATCGTCTCCGGCACGAGTTCCGGAGGAATACGGCGGTCAGGCAACTCGACCGTGTTGTTCAGAACAGTCATTTCACGAACTCCACGCGCCCGGGTTCCCTGGCCGTGAACAGGCGGGCCGGGCGATGTTTGCCGTTGCGTCGCTCGCCGGTGGACTCGATGCTGCCCCAGGAGCGTACGCGCTTGCGGAAGTTGCGTTTGTCGAGCGCCTCGCCGCGGATGATCTCGTAGACCTTCTGCAGTTCACCGAGCGTGAAACGGCTCGGCATGAATTGCAGCGCGATGTTGGAGTAATCCAGCTTCGCCGCGAGGCGCCGGTGCGCGCGGTCGATGATCTCGCGGTGATCGAAGGCGAGCGGCGGCAGGTTCTTCCACTCGAACCAGCGGGCGTCGCGCGCATCGGAGGCGGCACGGACGTGCAGCCGATCGATGGGCACGAGCGCATAGTAGGCGATGGTGATGACGCGCTCGCGCGGATCGCGATCCGGCCGGCCGAAGGTGTACAACTGTTCGAGCCAGACACCGGTCACGCCGGTTTCCTCCCCCAGCTCGCGCAGCGCGCCGGCCTCCAGGTCTTCATCGATTTCGACGAAACCGCCAGGCAGCGCCCAGTGATCGCGGAACGGATCGGCCGCGCGCTGGATCAGCAGGACCTTCAGTTTTTCCTCCTCGATGGTGAAGAGGACGATGTCCGTCGACACCGCGGGATGGGGGTAAATGTAGTTGTACATGTTGCTTAGTGTACGTAATACAATAAGCTCAGTGTACTTGGTACACCATCCGGGCGCAAGCCCCGCATAACTGGCTGGAACAGGCTATCCGGCCGTATAAATCCGGCTCCACTGAACGACGATGCGGGGCGGGATGGCCGGGAGCGGCCATTGCACATGGAAGTACAGGTGCCGCGGAGGCCAGGGAGGGCCGGGAGCGGCCATTGCACATGGAAGTACAGGTGCCGCGGAGGCCAGGGAGGGCCGGGAGCGGCCATCCCGCCAGGAATTATTTCGGTTTGGCGGGGGTTGCCACGCGGATCCCCAGTTCCTTCAACTGCGTCGCGCTGGCGGGGGACGGCGCCGAGGTCAGCAGGCAGCTTGCGGTCTGGGTCTTGGGGAAGGCGATCACGTCGCGGATCGAATGCATGCCCGCCATCAGCATCACCAGCCGATCGAGGCCGAAGGCAATGCCGCCGTGCGGCGGGCAGCCGAAGTCCAGCGCGCTGATGAGAAAGCCGAACTTCTCCTCCGCGTCCTGTTCGGAAATGCCGAGCAACTGGAACACCGCCTTCTGCATTTCCGGGCGATGAATGCGCACGGACCCGCCGCCCAACTCGATGCCGTTCAGCACCAGGTCGTAGGCGCGTGACAGGCAGCCGCCGGGATCCGCGGTCAGTTGCGCGGGCATCGCGACGCGCGGCGCGGTGAACGGGTGGTGCATCGGGTCCCAGCGCTTTTCCTCTTCGTTGTATTCGAACATCGGGAAATCCTCCACCCACAGGAGTTCCCATTCGCCGCGGAGCAGGTTCAGATCGTGAGCGATCTTGTTGCGCAGCGCGCCCAGCGAATCGTTCACCACCTTGCGCTTGTCAGCGCCGAAGAAGACGAGGTCGCCGGTCTGCGCGCCAACGCGCTTGAGTACCGCCTGGATCACGTCATCAGGCAGGAACTTGAGGATCGGCGACTGCAGGCCGTCGCGCCCATCCCGGATCTCGTTCACTTTGATATAGGCGAGACCCTTCGCGCCGTGCTGCTTCACGAATTCCTCGTAGCTATCGACCACGGAGCGCGGCAGTTCGCCGCCGCCCGGCAGGCGCATGGCGGCGACGCGGCCGTTCGCCATGCTGGCGGGTCTGGCAAATACTTTGAAATTCACCTCGCGCACCAGATCGGCGATCTCGACGAACTCGAGCGGGTTGCGCAGGTCCGGCCGGTCGGTGCCGAAACGCCGCACCGCCTCTTCGTGCGTGATGCGCGGGAAGCGCGCCGGCAACTCGACGCCGATCGCCTCGCGGAACAGGTGCCGGATCATATCTTCCATCAGATCGGTGATCGCCGCCTCGTCCATGAACGACACCTCGATGTCGAGCTGCGTGAATTCCGGCTGGCGGTCGGCGCGCAGATCCTCGTCGCGGAAACAGCGCGCGATCTGGTAGTAGCGATCCATACCGGACATCATCAGCAACTGCTTGAACAATTGCGGCGACTGCGGCAGGGCGAAGAAATGGCCCGGATGCGTGCGGCTCGGCACCAGATAGTCGCGCGCGCCTTCGGGCGTCGCCTTGGTGAGGATCGGGGTTTCAATCTCGAGAAATCCGTGCCGGTCCATGAATTCGCGCAGGATGCGCGTGATCCGGCTGCGCAGCCGCAGGTTCTCCTGCATCACCGGCCGGCGCAGATCGACGTAGCGGTAACGCAGCCGCAGGTCGTCGTTCAGGTTCTCGTCGTCGAGCTGGAAGGGCGGGGTTCTGGCCGGGTTCAATACCTCGATGTGAGCGCCTACTACCTCGACTTCTCCGGTCGGCAGGTCTGGATTGACAGTACCTTCGGGCCGGTGGCGTACGCGCCCCCTGACCCGCACCACGAACTCGTTGCGCAGCGCATTGGCGGCCTCGAACGGCACCGGGTGCTCGGGATTGAACACCACCTGGGCGATGCCCTCGCGGTCGCGCAGATCGATGAAGATCACCCCGCCGTGGTCGCGGCGGCGGTGCACCCAGCCGCACAGTTCGACTTCCCGATCGATCAGTGCGGCGGACAGTTGTCCGCAGTAATGGCTGCGCATGGGAGGCTTCAGTAGATCCCGCAAAAGGCGGGCATGTTAAGGGCCGGAACAGACGCAGGCAACGGAAGATTGATGTGCGCGGCCCCCATCGGCACAGGATGACGCAATTCCCCGGCCCTGCCTAGATCGCGCGCCGCGCCGCGCATTCACAGCAGCTCCAGAAAATCCACCAGGATGGCCACCATGATTACGCCGATCATTGCCGTGCCGGGATTCTCCACGCCGATCACGCGGCGCACGCAGAACGCGAAATAGATCGCGCCGCTCACCGGTACGAATGTTCCGGCGATCACCCGCATGCGCAGGCGATCGCGCAGCTTGACCTGCAACGAAGTCCTCGAATTCGAGGCAGGGCCCGGCACGCTGTGGACTGGCCGGCGCACCTCTGCCGGAGTTTGCGGTGAGAGACTCGACAGCCGAAGCAGGCCGGATGGCTTGCGCATGCCGGCCGTAGGCCGTACTATACAAATGAGAAATATTTTCATTTGATAGCCATTCCCATGTTCCGCAACCCTTTGTTTTTATTGATCTCCCTTTTCTTGTCCACGGGGCTAGGGGCCGCCGATCCCGATCCGGCTCGCATGACCCAATCGGCCCTCCACATCCTCGATTACGTAGGGGTCGACTATCCGGCGGCGGTCACAGAAGGTCGCGTGGTGGATCAGGCGGAGTTCGGTGAGCAGGTGGAGTTTGCCGCTCAGCTCGTCATCCTCATCCAGCAATTGCCCGCCACCCCGGACAAGGAAACGCTGGTGGCCGAGGCCGCGGAACTCCGAAAAGTAATTGCCTCGCTGGCTCCCGCGGAAGACATACAGGAACGCTGCCGGCGGATCACGGCAGCGCTCATTTCTGCCTACGCGGTGAACGTGGCGCCCACGCGGCCGCCTTCGTCGCGGCGGGGCGAAACCCTATACAAAGAGCAATGCGCGGGCTGCCACGGGGCCCAGGGACACGGCGACGGTCCGCTGGGGGCGCAGTTTAATCCGAAACCGATCGACTTCCACGATCGGGAACGGCAGAAGCAACGCAGCGTGTACGGCCTGTTCAGCACCATCACGCTCGGCGTCGATGGGACCGGAATGGCCGGCTATGGGCGCCTCCCGGACGCGGACCGCTGGGCGCTGTCGTTTTACATCTCCAGTTGGTTCGCAACCGAAGCAGAGCGCGAACGCGGTGCGTCGCTCGCCGCGGACGATACGGCCAAAGCGCCGGTTGTGGATCTCGCGCAACTGACGCAGGTCACACCGGAACAGATTCGGACGACGCACGGCAGTGACGGACTGGCATGGCTCGCCTGGTTGCGCAGTCATCCGGAGGCAGTCGCCGCCATGGAAGTCGATCCGATCCAGATCGCCCGCGAATATCTCGCGGCAGGACTGGAGGCCTATCGCGCCGGCGATGCCGGACGCGCCTACAATCTGGCGGTTGCCGGGTATCTCGAGGGATTCGAGCTGGTCGAACCCGCGCTGCGGCCGACCGCGCCGGAGCTGGTCACGAAAATCGAGCGCGCCATGCTCGATTACCGCGCGACCATTAAACGCGGCGACCCCGTCACGGCGATCGAAGGCGGCTACGATCACCTCCAGACATTGCTGGCGCAGGCGCAGGAGCGTCTCGGCGCCGGGATGCTCTCGCCCGGGATGGGCTTCGTCAGTTCCTTCGTCATTCTGGTTCGCGAAGGTCTGGAAGCGATCCTCGTGCTCGCCGCGGTGGCCGCGTTCCTGATCAAGATCGGCCGGCGCGATGCCCTTCGCTATCTGCATTCGGGCTGGATCGGCGCGCTCGCGCTGGGGGCATTGACCTGGATCGCGGCGAAGTTTCTCATCCAGGTCAGCGGCGCCGGGCGCGAACTGACCGAAGGGATCACCGCGTTGTTTGCCACCGCGATGCTGCTCTGGGTGGGCTGTTGGCTGCACGATTATGCGCACTCCGAGCAGTGGCGGCAGTACATCAGCCGGCACGTGCAGGCCAGTCTCACGCGCGGCACGCTCTGGACGCTCGCGATCATCTCCTTCATCGCGGTGTACCGGGAAATCGTGGAGACGATCCTGTTCTACGAGGCGCTCTGGCTTCAGGCCGGCACCGAGGCGGCGCACAGCGCAATCGCGGCGGGCATGCTGGTGGCCGCCATTGCGCTCGTCGGGCTGGGTTGGGCGATACTGCGCGCCGGAAACCGGCTGCCGCTGCGGCTGTTCTTCACCGCGAACACGGTGATCCTGTTTGTGCTCGCGGTGATCTTCGCCGGCAAGGGCGTGGCGGCTTTGCAGGAGGCGGGTAAGCTGGACATCAGCACCATCGCCATCCCGACGATCGATGTGCTCGGGATCTATCCGACGGCCGAGAGCGCCGGTCTTCAAGTGCTGATTGTCATCCTCGCGGCCGGCTTCCTCGCCTGGCGTCGCTGGCAGAGAGCGGACGTCGGCGAGGACTTGTAAGGGTCGTCATTCCGGCGAATGCCGGAATCCAGTCAAGTTCATGTGCGCCGCAGGCGCACGTTCAATCTTCGCCCGCCGCCTTTTTCGACGCCTTCTCCGCCGGCTTCCTCCCCTTCGTCTCCGTGCTCTTCGCCGTCTCCTTCCCGGCGCTCCCGGTTTCGGCCGTGGTCTCCGCCGGCTTCTCCGTCTCGGCCTTCTCCTTGTGCTTCTTTCCGCGTTTTTTGTCCCTGAAATCCGTCACATACCACCCGGTACCCTTGAGCTGGAACGACGGAGCCGAGATCAGCTTGCGCAGTTTCTTCTTCCTGCAATGCGGGCATTCCTTGAGCGGTTTCTCGGTGAGGCGCTGGGTGATTTCCAGGCGCCTGCCGCAGGCATCGCATTGGTACTCGTAGATCGGCACGGGTCGCGTCTCACGAAATTTTGGACGTGGAGAAAATAGGGACAGCGCCAGCGATTTTCAAGTGGCGGCCGCGTCCCGCGCTTTCGCCCGCGGGGCGCGTCCGGTATTATCGCGCCCCTCCCGGGCCGCGGGCACCCGGCCGGTCGAGGGCGGTTTCTTTCCACTTTTCACTTTATACTTTTCACTTCCCCCGGGCCGTTAGCTCAGTCGGTAGAGCAGCTGGCTTTTAACCAGTTGGTCGCAGGTTCGATTCCTGCACGGCCCACCATCCTGCTGATAGTAATCGCTTGGGAAAGTGGATTCCGAACGTTCGCTTCGCGAAGTCCGGAATGACGACAAGGCGAGAATCACCCGCTCTTGGCACACCGTGGATCCCGGATAACGCCTTCGGCATTTCCGGGATGACGGTGTCAGAACAGCGGGCCGGCCTTGTGTCCCAGCATCGCTTTGCGCACCAGCGGGATCGGCGGGCCGCCAAAGCTCAGGAACTTGTCGTGGAACGCCTGCCACGCTTCGCGGCCGCCGCGCGAGGCGGTCCAGTCCTCGCGCAGCTTGCGGATCATCAGCTTGCCCATGGTGTAGTTGAGATACGCCGGGTCGAAGGTGCCGCGCGCAGCCTGCTGGCGCGAGGTGCCGGCGTCCTGAAACGCCTTCTCGCGGAACATCTGCTCGGACTGTTCCACCGTCATGCCGGCCGTGTGCATGCCGATGGAGGAAAGGAAGCGCACGTTGCGGAGCAGCGCCTGGTTCAACTGGCCGATGCGCGATTTCGGATCGCCCTTGCCCAGCCCCGCGTCCCACATCATCTCCTCGCTGTAGTGTGCCCAGCCCTCCGCGAACGCGTAGCCGACGAACACCTGCCCGAACTTGGACGGCGAACGGTTGGCGTGGAGAAATTGCAGGAAGTGGCCAGGCCAGACCTCATGCACGGAGGTGTACATCAACATGGCCGTCCCCGGGATGTATGCCTGCTGCTCCTCCTTGGTCCAGGCCGGGTCGGGCGGCGCGATGTAGTACACGGACGGCATGTTGTTCTCGTACGGACCCGGGATGCTGATGTAGGCGGAGTTGTAGCGCTGGTAGGGCGGCGACTCGTTCACCTGTGCCTCTTCCGGGCCGGGGATGGATACCAGCTTTTTCCCGGTGAGGAACGCCTTGAGCTGTTCGAGCTGGCGGCGCGCCTCGAGGACCGGACTGTCCTTCGGCTTCTCGACGTCCACGCGCTTGACGCAATCGGGAATGGGGACGCCCGGCGCCAAGGCCGCGCATGCCTCGCGCATCGCAGCGATGTTGCGATCCAGATCGCGCTCGCCGATCTGGCGTAGTTGCTCCAGCGGCACCTCCACGCGCTCGGTCTTCCAGAGCATCTCCTTGTACAGCTCCGCGCCCAGCGCGAAGTCGTTCGTGGCCGACGCCTTCTGGGAGAGGAACCACTCGTCCAGCGACTTGAGCGCCGCGATCGCGGCATCATTGGCCTGCTTGAATTCCGCCTGGAGTTTCCTGTCGTCCACGGAGGCGAAAATACCGGGGACATCAGTCTCGAAAAACGACGCGAATCCGCCGAAGGCGATGTGACCGATGTTGACATAGGTGGCCGGCAACGGCGGCTTGAGGTTGGCGCGGATCTGCTCCACGGCGCCGGGGATCGCGTTGGCGTAGCCGGTATAGGCACGCATGCGGTCCTTTAGCGGCGCATAGGGGCGCACGACGTACACGTCGGGGTCGAGTGCGCCCGAGTAGAACTGCGGGTTGGTGTACGGAAAACGGGAGGATTCCAGCCAGAACAGTTCGCGGTCGGCCACCGCGATCAGGTAGTCGCGCTCGAATCGCCGGGCTTCGTCGAGCCCGGAGGCATCGAAGGCGGCGGCGCGATCACGCTGCCCGTGCAACCAGTTCTTCGCCGCGGCGAGCCCCGCCGGGCTCCAGTCCGGCAGCCTGCCGTCGTATTCGTGGCGCCCCTGCACCACGGCGAAGGTCGGGTTGAGGCCAAAGTAACCGTCGATGAACGACTGCACGAACACATTCCATTGTTCTGCGGCTTCCTCTGTCGGCTGCGCCGCCCGGCCCGCGAGCGACGCGCCCGCCAGGATGACCGCAATGACGGCCATCGCCAGCGCACGCAGCAGGCTGATTGGATAAGAGGCCTCAGCTATGGATCGCTTGGTCATCGGGCTCGTTCTCCCACGCTTGTTTGCCGACATACTTCCAAGAGACGACGGGCAGTTTAGCCGATTTGGAACGGTTCCCGAATCTTCGACGTTGCCGCCGAGAACTATACTTGGGGAAGGACGAGGCGCGAAGCGATGCGCACGCGCCTCCCGAGTCGGTCCACGCATTAACTAACAGGCATGACCCGCAATGGAGATATTTGAACGCTTTGCCAGTCAGGCCCTCGACGATCTTCCGGATCTGGTGATCTGGCTGTCGACCGATTTGCGCTATACCTGGGTCAACAAGAAATATCTCGAGTACTACAGCGGCACGGCCGGAGAGGTGATCGGCCGCCATGCCCGTGATCAGGTCGGCGAGGAGCGGCTGCGTGGGCTCCTGGAAGGCCCGCTCGGCCGGTGCCTCCAGGGCGAGAGCGCGTTTGCCCAGGGGTGGGTCGAGTATCCCGTCGCCGGCCGGCGCTTCATGCTGCAGTCGGCCGTGCCCGCGTTCGACGAGAAAGGCAAGGTCGTCCAGATCCTGGCCTTCGCGCGCGATATCACCGATCTGAAGCTGCACGAGGATCAGCTCGCATTGCGGGCCGCGGAGGAACAGGCGCTCGCCGAACTCGGGAAGATGGCCCTCGAATTACCGGACTTCCACGAATACCTTCAGCGTCTGACGGAAAGGATTGCCCAGGAACTCGATATTGAACTTGTAAAGGTCCTGGAAATGCAGCACGACACGGACTCTCTGCTGCTCGTCGCGGGAGTGGGGTGGAAGGAGGGGCTGGTCGGCAAGGCCACGGTGCCGGGCAGAGACCGGTCCCAGGCGGGCTACACCATGATGACCGATCGACCGGTGGTGCAGCTCGACTGGAGCCGGGAAAATCGCTTCCACAAACCCGATCTGTTGAAGGACCACGATGTCGCCTGCGGCGTCTCCGTGCGCATCGGCGGCGTACAGGCGCCTTACGGCATCCTCGCCGTGCACAGCCGGACTCCGCGGACGTTTCGCGACGATCAGATCGCCTTTCTCGTCAATGCCACGAATCTCATCGCCGAAGCCGTCGAACGCCACCGCGCCGTCCAGACCCTGCAACAAGCCCGCGAGCGGTACCGGCATCTGCTCGAATCCAGCCCCTCCGTGATCTACGCCACGGAAATCGACGGCTTCCGCTGTGTCTTTATCACGGAAAATTTCCGCCAGATGACCGGCCACGATCCGGCGCTCATGATCGGCAGCTCGAAGTTCTGGTTCGACTCCCTGCATCCGGACGACAGGCAGCGGATGCGTACAGAAGTGGACACCGCGATCCGGAACGGGGAGGGCGTCTTTCGATACCGTTTCCGGCACGCCGCCGGCTACTACTTCTGGATCGAGGATCGGTTCCACGTCGTCCGTGACCGGGGAGGGAAGCCGGTGGAGGTGGTTGGGGCGTGGACGGACATTTCCGAAGACGTGGCGCAGGACGAGATGGTCAAGTCCAGCGAAGCCATGCTCGGCTACATCGTCGACACGATAACGGACGCCATTATTGTCGTTGACGATCAATTCCGGGTCGTCGTGTTCAATTCCGCCGCCGAAAAACTATTCGGCACGACGCGGCAGAAAATGGCGGGGCGCGATGTGCACGAGCTGATACCGGAGCGTTTCCGCGAGATCCACAGGCAGCACATGAAGGCGTTTGCCGAGCGCCCCACCGCCGGGCGCATGGGCCCGAACCGGAAGATATACGGGCTGCGCGCGGACGGCGAGGAGTTCCCCATCGAAGCGTGCATCTCGCGCGCCAGGCTGCCCAGGCGCATGCTCTACACGGTCGTGCTGCGCGCCGCGGTTTGAACGGCGCTGTCCAGCCCGCTGGGCGGGTGTTCAACCGAGCAGCGTATCGATGGATTCCGGCCGGCCGATCCCGTAGCCCTGCGCATAGTCCACGCCGATCTCGCCCAGCACCGCCAGGATCGACTCGTCTTCGACGAATTCTGCGATGGTCATCTTGCCCATGGTGTGGGTGACGTCGTTGATGGATTGCACCATGGCGCGGTCGATGCGGTTGTCCGCGATTTCCCTTACGAACACGCCGTCGATCTTGACGTAGTTAACCGGCAGCGAGCGCAGGTAGGCGAAGGAGGAGAGGCCGCTGCCGAAGTCGTCGAGCGCGAATCTGAATCCCTTTTCGCTTAGCGCGTTCATGAATTCGACTGCGCCGGACAGGTTGGCGATGGCGGCGGTTTCGGTCAGTTCGAAGCAGATCTTCTCGGGCGGGATTGCGTGAGCCCCCGCCTCGGCCTGGATGAAATCCAGCATGGCCTTGTCCCCGATCGAGTGGGCGGACAGGTTGATGCTGGACAGGGTCAGGCGCTGTAGAACCGGCGGGTGTTCGCGCAACCAATTGAACCAGGTTGCGACGACCCAGCGGTCGATCCGGCCGATCACGCCGTAACGTTCCGCCGCGGGCAGGAACGCGCCGGGCAGGATGAGTACCCCATCGTCCCCGAGCAGGCGCGTCAGGATTTCATAATGCTGACCTCTCTTCGGACCGCGCGTCCGGATGATCGGCTGGTGAGCGAGGCGGAACAATCCCTGTTCGAGCGATCGGTTGATGCGCTCCACCCACAGCATCTCGCCGTGCCGGCGCTCGAGCAGCTCATCCCCCACGTCATAGACGTGGATCGTGTCGCGGCCCGCGTCCTTGGCCGCGTAGCAGGCGGCATCCGCGAGCCTCAGCACTTCGTGCACGTCCCCCGAGATGGCGCTGACGGGAACGACGCCCATGCTGGAGCCGAGCCGGTAGCGGCGATCCTGCCAGTTGAACTGGTAATCGCTGATGACGTTGTGAAGGTTGGCGGCGATCTGACGCGCCTGGGCCAGGGAGCAGTGTTCCATCAACAGCGCGAATTCGTCGCCGCCGAGCCGCGCCAGGGTGTCCCTGCGCCGGATCTTGCGGCCGATGATGCCGGCGAGGTCGCGCAGCAGCGCGTCACCGGCCATGTGGCCGCAGGTGTCGTTGATCACCTTGAACTGGTCCAGGTCAATGAAGCACATGGCGTGTTCCGCGCCGTGGAATCGGGCGCTGTTGATGGCCTCGCCCAGCCGCCGCTCGAATTCGCGGCGGTTGATCAGATCGGTCAGCGCGTCGTGCGTCGCCTGGTATGAAAGCTGCTCGGAAAGCGCCTTGGCGCCCGAGATGTCCTCGCACACGATCAACGCGGTGCGGCCGCCGCCGGGCGCGGTGGTGATGCGCGCGGTCTCGCGCACCCAGAAGGACTCGCCGCTCTTCCCGATTTTCCGCAGTTCCCATGACCGCACGGAGTCGGGGCTTGCGAAGACTTCGCGCAGCGCATTGCGCGCGATCTCGACGTCATCCGGGTGCAGGATGCGGTCAACGGGATGGCCGATCAGGTCCGCCAGGTCGTATCCAAGCTGATCCGCGGCATAGCGGTTCGTGGACACGATGATGCCGTCCGGGTCGAGCGAAAAGAACATCGCCGGGTTTTCGTCGTAGAGGTGCTGGAATCGCTGTTCGGCGCTGGCCAGCCGTCGTTCCGACCGCCAGTGGCTGATGATCCCGGCGCTTGCGCTCGTGATGGCCTCCAGTTGCCGGATGATCGCCTCGTCATAGCCGCCGGGACGGTTGGCGATTCCGACCATGCCGAGGATCTCGCTGCCATGATTAAACGGCAGCCCGAGAAAACTCTTCAGCGGCGGATGTCCCGGCAGCGGCCCTCCCGCGCGCGGGTCGTTCCCCGGGTCGTTGCTGATGACAGGCTCGTGGCTGGTGATGACCGCGCCGAACAGCGTCTTCAGGTCGTGAAATTCCATGTTCTCATTCTTCATCCTGTTGTAGAAGGCGCGGGTCTTCTCGTTCCAGGAAATATCGGTCAGCGCGTAGGTTTTGAGAAGGGGAGCGCCTTTTTCGTCCATGAATATCTCGCCGATGAATCCAAATTCGCTCTGCGTGAGCGTGATGATCTGGTCCAATAGCTCCTGGAACAACGTGATCGGCGCGATATCCATGATGTACTGCGCCTGCAAGTGCATGACCGCGTTGATGAGTTCGTTGCTCTTTGTCAGCGCTTCCTCCGCGCGCTTCTGTTCGGTGATGTCGCGGGCATCGACGACGATGCCGATGACGTTCCCGTCACCGTCCCGGTACGGGTCGTAGTGGACGCTCCAGTAACGTTGACCAAGCTTGGGCACATTCACCCAGGTATTGTCGGTCAGGGATTCCCCGGCGAGCACGCGATCGTAAATCGGGCGGCGCTGCTCGAACACTTCGTCACCCAGGACCTCCTTCACGTGGTGGCCGATCAAATCGGCGGGTTTTTTGCCCCAGATCCTGCCATGGGCGTCATTCGCTGCAACATAGGCGTAATGGCGATCGAGCAGCGCCATGACATCAACGGTGGACTGGACAATGGCTTCGTATCGCCGTGCCTTCTCGGTTTCCAGCTTCGCAACGGTGAGGTCCTGGTAAAACGCGACGAAGGCCATGCGGCCGCCGTCGGTCATGCGCGTGATATTGCCGAGCACCGGGATCTCGTGGCCATCCTTGTGGCGCAGGGTGCGTTCCACGGCAATGGTCGTTCCTTCGGGCTGGACGGTTTGCGCGGCATCCGCGAGCCATGCGCGGAAGAACGGTATGCGGCGCTCGAGAACGATGGTTTCTTCCAGGTTCCTGCCGATCACCTCCTCGCGGCGCCAGCCGAACAGGCGTTCCGCCTGGGGATTCCAGCCGATCACCGTGCCGCCCTGGTCGATCACCGTAATGGCATTCAGCGCGCTGTCGAAGATCTTCCGGTAGTGCTCGCGGCTGAGCCACAGTTTGCGGTAGTAATCCTGCTGGGTAACCACGTGGTTGATGACGCGCGACAGCAATTGCGGCGACAGGTCGTGCTTGATGAGGCAGTCCGCGGCGCCATACCCGCGAGCCTTGCGGTGGATCTCTTTGCTCGTCGAACCGGTGATGAGGATCATCGGCGGCGCCTGCTGGATGTTCGCGAAGCGCTTCAGGAATTCCAGGCCATCGCGCGGGCCAGGGCCATAATCGACCAGGCAAACCGCGAACTCTTCCTTCTCGAATTTCCTCGCAGCCTGTTCGAGGTCCTTCGCCCAGGCCACCACGTAACCGGCGGCATCCGCCTGTTCCAGGTAGTATTTCAGGAGGGCAAAATCGGCCTCTTCGTCCTCGACCAACAGGATACGAATCGGTTTCTTGACGGCAGCGGATTGGTTCATGTCGTCGCGATCCGCGCACTCCCCCCGTGCGCCGATTGCTTCTCCCTGAGCGTGTAGTTTAGCGCTCCACTTCCGGTTCCGAGTAGCAAAATGCACGCAGACCCGCAGGGAATTGGCCCGGGCCGGCGGCATGACAACCGCGTCAGCGCACCGTCTCCAGTTCCTCGATGTACTCGTTGCTGAATTCCGCCGGCGTGGTGTACTCGTTTCGCACGCGCTTGACGAGCCCGACGCCGGGCGCATACCAGTCGGTCTGCTCGATCTTGATGAAGCGGATCCTGAGGAAGGATTCCAGCAGGCTGCCGGCGAACATGGACCCCGAGCCCCTGATGCGCATGCAGTGTTTGAAGGTTCCTGCCGCCATTTCCACCGTCGCGTCCATATCCTCGATGACATAGTCCAGCGTGATCGAATTCTGGACGCGTTCCGTGAACGTGGCCGAGAACGTCCCGCCCATTTCCAGGAAACGGATCCGCGCCGGCTCCTGCCAGCGTATGCCGGCCTTCAATCCGGCGGGGAGGATCTGGCTGCGTTCATTGGTCGCGGGATCGACGCGGAATAATCCTTTTTGATCCCGCTGGTACCATTCAGCGCGTCCGTCGAGCCGCCGGCGCGGGAAATACACGGCGCCGTCATTCCCGGTAAGGGCCGGCAGGTTGGCGACAATCAGTTTCTGGTAATGCGTTTCGCCTTTGATCGTGCGCGTGATCCGGTATTGCCAGGTTTGCTCCGTGCCCAGCGGGAAGTAATCCGTGGACTGCGGCGCGCAACCTTTAACGGTAAGGAGCGCGGTGATCGCGGGAGCGAGCAGGAGTCGCCCAGGAAAACGGCGTGAAGGCATCAGGACTGTGTCGTGGCGGCGCCCCTGTGGCGATCGATTACCGTCAGGGCGACGATCGCGGTCAGGAGCACGGCGGCTGCCAGCCACCCCTGGTAGTTGTCATACCGGCTGACCAGAAAACTCCATGGGGCGCCGCGGACATGATCCGTTGCGTACTTCACCATGAGCAGCGCGGTCGCGATGCCGGCGTGCAGGCCCATGCCTGTGTAGATGTGGCCGAAGTGCCGGCGCAGCACGCACAGCAGGACACCGAGCAGGAACAGCGCGGCCATGGCGTCGTACACCGAGCGGTAGTAAAACCAGTTCAACGCGGTCGGGTACAGCTTGATCCAGGTGAGCCAGCCGATCGCCTCGCCAGGCGGAGGCGCCGGGTACTTGAGGTAATGCGCGGCGGCATAGACGGCGCTGGTGAGCAAGGTCGCCGCGGTGGCGCCCATCGCACGTTCCGCCGCGCCGTACAGCGCGCCGCGGAACAGGATCTCCTCGATGAAACCGATCAGGATTCCGGCCATCAACGCCAGGCCCGCCTGCGCGGCCAGCGCGGCGAAGCCGAAATCGCTCCCCGCCTCGGGTTCATGCACGCCGAGCGACAGCAGCAGGACTTCCATGCCGAAGATCAGCGTGGCGCCCGTGGCCATGCCCGTCAGCAGCGGCCCGCGCCAGGCGCGCGATCTTGTGGCCAGGCCGATGCCGTCCAGGCTCCAGCCGCCGGTTGCGCGCAGGTAGATCAGGCTGGCGATCAGCGCAGAAATCGCACTGCTCCGGGTGATGACTTTTTCAAAGCGCGCCTCGGTGAAGATCGAAGCAGCCAGCCAGGAAGGGTAGGCAAGCATCGCCCCGGCGAGGACCGCGCCCGCAATCACGGTCACGAAGAGGATCAGCGCGCGCAAGCCGGGAGCCGGTCTTCAGGACCCGGCCGGCCCTTCGATGACCACGGTGGCGGCGTCGGACTTTTCCTGATTGTCCTTCCAGGAAATGCTGAAGCTCTCCCCCGCGTTTGCTCCGGTAAACGAGAAGGACAGATAGGGATTTTTCGAGACCGCGCGGCTCCAGTCGCAGCGCAATACGACATCCTCCCCATGACGGCAGATCAATTCCCGGATGAAATGCTGCGGTCTGCGTCCGCCGGTCCCCTCCTCGATGCCGTAACCGGCCTCCATCGGGTGCCGGATGATCGCCTGCACGCGGGTGACGCCGTTCTCCAGGCTGGCGCGGATGCGGATGCTGTCCGTCACGTCAGCCGCACCCGCCCGCGATGACCTTCACGAACCGGCGCGCGCTGTAGAGCCTGTCCCCGGACTCGACGACGCCGATGATGTCCGCCGGCTCCGCGACCTTGATGCGTGTGGCGATCGCCGCGCCACAGCGCGAACCGAGCTCGAAATGTGCAATCAGCGGGTGGGGATTCTTCGCGGCCAGCAGGGTGATCGATCGTGGCCGCGGCAACGTGGTCGTCACCTGCACCGGGACGAAGGCGCCGTCCTCGACCAGGTCAAGCACGTCCACATTGATTTCCGCCGACGGTTCGATGGGGCGGCCGCCGAAAAACTTGGCCAAGGCCTCGGCTTCGGTCGTGGCGTCGAACGCCTTCGCGTTCCATTCCGCAAGCGCGCGCAGCGCCTTCCCGAACAGGGCGAAGCCCAGGAACGCGGACTGGGCATGCAGGAAACCTCTGCGGCGCATGGTTCGCGGGGCGTTACTTGGTGAGCTTCAGATCCTTTTCGATCTGAAGCTCCTGTTCGAGGAAGGCGAGGCGCGCCATGATCCGCTCCTGCTGGTAGTAGTCCGGCGGCGGATTCTTCTGCTGCATGACGTATTTCAGCCGTTCGATCGCCACGCGCGTTTCGCCCGACAGGTAGTAGTACTCGGCATTGGCGATCCCGGACTCCACGTTGTTGCCCGACTCCGCCTCGGCGCGCGTCAGGAAGTCGTAGTAGGTGAGGTCGGGGTCGTTGTTTTTGCCGTACTGTTTCAGCAGGTCGCGCGCCTTCTGCGGCTGGCCATGCTGAAGCAGCGCCTCGCTGTAATTGAGAACCAGCGGCCGGTAATCCGGGTAGAGGTGCTCTGTGCGCTCGTAATACCGGAAGGCATCGTCAAATTGGCCCTGGCGCGCGGCGACGTCCGCCGAGGCCAGCAACAGGGCGGGGTTCTCGGGATCGCGCGCCAGCAGGTTCTCAAGCAGCCCACGCGCCGCGCCGTAGTCGCCGGCTTCCGCCTGCGCCAGTGCCAGCCCGTAATTCAGCACGCCTGTCGGGTCGATGCCCTCGTTGCGCTCAAGCTCGTTGCGGAAATACCCGATCGCTTCCTGCGGGTTCCTGTAGGACTTCACCATCAGCTTCGCGCGGATGAAGTAGAAGCTCCGACTTTCGTCGTAGTGCTCCTTGCGCGGATACGCTTCTGCGCGCGCCTGGGACTCGGCGATGCGGTTCTTCGTCAGCGGGTGCGAGCGCAGGAATTCAGGGGCCTGCGCGAAGTAGCGCGAATTCCGGTGCAGCTTCTCGAAGAAGCCCGGCATCCCCAGCGGGTCGAACCCGGAGCGCTCCAGGAGTTGGATGCCGACCCGGTCCGCCTCTTCCTCGTTGTGCCGCGTGAAGTTGATCTGCGCCTGCACCATGCCTCCCTGTATGGCGATGATCGCGGCCTGCCCGGCCTCCGGGTTCTGGGTGGCGACCAGGATCGCGCCGAGCATCGCCGCCATCATCGGCAGGGACAGCTTCGAGCTCATCTCCGCCGAGCGGGCCATGTGCTTCTGGGTGACGTGCGACACTTCGTGCGCCACGACGCCGGCCAACTCGCTCTCCGTATCGCTGTTGATGATCGTGCCGCTGTTGATGCCGACGATGCCGCCGGGGGCGGCGAAGGCGTTGATCAGCGGGTCGTCGATCACGAAAAAGGTGAACAACTGGGTATTGTTGTCACTGTGCGAGACGAGGCGGTAGCCCAGGGACTGGACGTAGGACTCCACTTCCGGATCGCTGGTGATGTCCGCCTGCTGGCGCACGTGGTTCAGGAATGCCTGGCCGAGACGCCGCTCGAACTCCGGGGACAGGATCGAGCCGGTGGAGTCGCCGATATCCGGCAGGTCCAGCGTGGTCGTTTCCGCGCCCGCCCCGGCGCAGAATCCAAACAGACAGAAAGACAGGGATCGGAGAAGTCGCATTGCAGACGTTTCGTAGCAGGCGCGGTGGCGTGAATCCCGCGCAACGCCGTTTGCCGCCGCGCATGGGGCACGGTTCATCGGGCCATTCCCGCCCGGGAGCTTGATTCGCAGTCTAGCACAACAATAATGTATGAAATCCCGCGCCAGCGCCGGGGCGGCAAACACCGTCTTCCCAGGGAGCAACAGATTATGGCCAGGCCCATGAATGCGTTCTATGCCCAGTCCGGCGGGGTGACGGCCGTCATCAACGCCACCGCCTCCGGCGTGATCCAGGCCGCCCGCCGCCACCGCAACCGGATCGCAAAGGTCTACGCCGGACGCAATGGCATCATCGGCGCGCTGACCGAGGACCTGATCGACACCGGCCGCGAGTCCGCCGCCGCGATCAAGGCGCTCCAGCACACCCCGGGCGGGGCGTTCGGCTCGTGCCGGTACAAGCTCGAGGGCCTCGAACAGAGCCGGGCCCAGTACGAGCGGTTGATGGAAGTCTTCCGTGCCCACCATATCGGTTATTTCTTCTATAACGGCGGCGGCGACTCGGCCGATACCTGCCTCAAGGTCGCGCAACTCTCTGAGACCATGAATTTCCCGATTCGTGCCATCCATGTCCCGAAGACCGTGGACAACGATTTGCCGGCGACCGATTGCTGCCCGGGATTCGGCTCGGTGGCCAAGTACGTGGCCGTGTCCGTCAAGGAAGCGGCGCTCGACGTGCTGTCCATGTCGCGCACGTCGACCAAGGTCTTCGTGCTCGAAGTCATGGGCCGGCATGCGGGCTGGATCGCCGCGGCCGGGGGCCTGGCCGGCTCCAGGCTCGGGGATCCCCCGCATATCATCCTGTTCCCGGAAATCACTTTTAACGAGGAGAAGTTCTTGGCGCGCGTGAAGGCCTGCACCGAGAAATACGACTACTGCGTGATTGTCGTGTCCGAGGGTGTGCGCAACGCGGAGGGGAAATTCCTGGCGGAGGCCGGCACGCGCGATGCCTTCGGCCACGCGCAGCTCGGCGGGGTCGCGCCCGTGATCGCAAACCTGGTGAAGTCGAAGCTCGGCTACAAATACCACTACGCGGTCGCGGATTACCTGCAGCGTTCAGCCCGGCACATCGCCTCGAAGACCGATCTCGACCAGGCCTGCGCCGTCGGTAAGGCCGCCGTCGAACTCGCGCTCAAGGGCCACAACGCGGTCATGCCGACCATCGTGCGCAAGTCGAACCGCCCCTATCGCTGGACGATCGGCGTGGCGAAGCTGACCGACGTGGCCAACCGCGAGAAGACGATGCCGCGCGATTTCATCGCCGCCGACGGCTTCGGGATCACAGCGGAGGCGCGGCGCTACCTCGCGCCGCTGATCCGCGGCGAGGCCTATCCGCCCTACGAGGACGGCATGCCGAAGTACGTCACGCTGAAGAACGTCGCGGTGAAGAAGAAGCTGAAGACGACGTTCAAGCTCTGATTCAACTGTCATTCCGGACTTTGCGCAGCAAACGTCCGGAATCCAGGCGCAACGCGCAAAGCCGTCGCCGTCGCGCTTGAAGCCGCATCGAGGCTGGATTCCGGGCCGGCCAGAAGGCCGCCCGGAATGACGGGTTCCTGATTGCCTGATCACAACCAGCGCCGGACCTTCTGCTTGTAGGCGAGGTATTCCGCGCCGAACAGCTCCTCCATGAACCGCTCCTCGCAGTGTATGAAGTCGCTGACGATGACCCACACGAACAGCGGGATCGGCAGTAACGCGCCGACGCTGCCGAACAGGATCGCCGATCCGCCGAGCAGCAGCACCATCCCGAGGTACATCGGGTTGCGCGTAAAGCGGAACAGGCCGCTGGTGACCAGCGCGGTCGATTTCTCGAACGGCACGATGGGCGTCCCGGCGCGCATGAATGAAAGCGCGGCCGTCACGGTCACGCCCAGTCCCAGTAAAACCGGCAGCAGTCCGGCCCACGACCAGGGACGGGAAGTCCACTGGTAGAGCGGCAGCCAGTGGTGCATCGCGCCCATCGCGAGGACGGTCAGCAACAGGTATACGGGGGGAACGACGCGGCGTTTCTGTTCGGCCATGTTTTTTCTCACGCCGCGTGCGCGAAGGCCGCCCGCAATTGCGTCGCGAGGTCCGCGATTGAATCCGGCCCGAGGAACATGTGCACCATCCCCTCGTAGCATTTGTAATTCACTTTCACGCTGGCCGCAATCAGCTTCCCGGCGTAAGCCTCGCCTTCATCGCGCAGCGGGTCGAATTCCGCGGTCGTGACAAACGCCGGAGGAAGATTGCGGAAATCCTTGGCGCGCAGCGGTGAGGCATGCGGATGCGCCCCGTCCGCTTCGGATTTCAGGTAATGTCCCCAGAACCACTGCATGGCCTTGCGGGTCAGGCCGTAGCCATCGGCATTCTCCCGGTAGGAGCGCGAGTCGAAGTCATAATCCACCACGGGTACGGACAGCACCTGGAATGCGATCCGCGGCGCACCCCTGTCGCGCGCCATTATGGCCACCACCGCAGCGAGGTTGGAACCGGCGCTTGATCCGCCCACGGCCACGCGCGCCGGATCGCCGTTGAACCGCCGCGCGTTCGCCGCGATCCAGGCAGTCGCGGCGTAAGCGTCCTCCACCGCCGCGGGAAACTTGTGCTCGGGGGCATGGCGGTAATTCACCGAGGCGACGATGCAGCGCGCGGCATTCGCCACCGCGCGGCAGTAGAAGTCTGATGTTTCGAGATTACCCACCACCCAGCCGCCGCCGTGGAAGAACACCAGCGCCGGCAACGGCCCCTTGCCTTCCGGCGTGTAGAAGCGGACCGGGATCTCGCCGCCCGGCCCCGGGACCGTGCGATCATCCACGTTCGCGACCGGCTCGCCGGGGCCGAAGCGTATCGCGATTTCCATGGCGCGCGTCCGTGCCTGCGGAATCGTCAGGGTCTCGAGCGGGGGCTGCGCGGCGATCTGCTCGACCAGCTCCTTCGCTTGCGGGTGCAGGGGCATGTCATCTCCTCTGGATGTTTGCGATTAATTCGGGGAACCGGCGCAATCGTTGTCGCGGGCGCAACGGACGAAGTTTTCGATCGCGGACTTGTCGTCTTCGGGAATTGCGCTGTGGCTGCGCACCCGCTGCAGCATCCCGTCGTACTGCTGTGGGGCGATGCGCGCGTACCAGATGGCCTCGCTCAAATCATAAACCGCCCGCGCGCCCGGCAGGCTGGTCGGGAGAGTGCCGTTGTGGCACTTACCGCAGTGCGGCAGGAGCACCTCCCGCGCGGGCTCGGCCCATGGATTCGCCGCGGCCGGCATTTCCGATTCCTCAGCCTGCGTCTCAGGCATGACCGCCTGTTCCTCGCAGGGCTCTGCGGCCGGCGGGTCCGAAGCCGTCTGCGCTTCCGATGATGGTGCTTCGGCTTCCTGGGTCGAGGTCGCGCACGCCGCGCCCGCCAGGGTGATGACCAGGCAAATCAGGAAGCGGATCGTCATGGTCGCATCGCTCATCAGCCGGCCGGGAATCGCACGGGATTGCCGGTGTCGATCCAGATGCTCTTCACCTCGGTGTATTCGTGCAGCGCGTCGGGCCCGATCTCGCGTCCGAGACCGCTCTGCTTGAAGCCGCCGAATGGCATTGCATAGGACACCAGCCGGTAGTTGTTAACCCACACCGTGCCGGCGCGCAGGCGCTGCACCATGCGCTGCGCGCGCTGCGCATTCTCTGTCCAGACGCCGGCGGCCAGGCCGTACGGCGTATCGTTGGCGAGCGCCACGGCCTGCTCCTCGTCTTCGAATCGGATCAATGCCGCCACCGGGCCGAAGATCTCCTCGCGCGCGAGGCGGCAATGGTTGTCCACGTTGCCATAAATCGTGGGCTCGACGAAGAATCCCTTGCAATCAATGCGCCTGCCCCCGCTCAGCAATTCCAGCCCTTCATTGCGCGCAATGTCGAAATAGCCGAGCACCTTGTCGAGTTGGGCGCGGGAGGCCAGCGGGCCAAGTTGCGTGGCGGGATCCAGCGGATCGCCGGCGCGAATCCTGCGTCCTCGATCAACCAGCAGCTCCGCGGTTTGCTGGTAGACGCGGCTCTCCACGAGCACGCGCGAGCCGGCCATGCAGGTCTGGCCGGTGGCGGCGAAGATGCCGGCCATGACGCCGTTCACGGCGTTGCCGATGTCCGCGTCCGCGAAGATGATGTTTGGCGATTTGCCGCCGAGTTCGAGCGTGAAGCGCGCATTGCGTTCCGCCGCGGCATGCGCGATCGCGCGGCCGGTCGCCGTCGAGCCGGTGAACGCGATCTTGTCTACGCCCGGGTGGCTCGCGAGGGCCGCGCCGGTGGGGATTCCGAAGCCGGTGACGATGTTGACCACGCCTGCCGGGAATCCCGCCTTTACGATCAGTTCGCCGAGCAGCAGGGTTGAAGTCGGCGTGACCTCCGAAGGTTTGATCACCACCGTGTTCCCCGCGGCGAGCGCCGGGAACAGCTTCCAGGCCAGCAGCAACAATGGCGAGTTCCAAGGCGTGATTGCGGCCACGACTCCGATCGGTTCGCGCACCGTGTAACTGAAGACATTGGGGATGCTGACCGGCAGCGTCATGCCGCTTAGTGTCTCCGCGAGACCGGCAAAGAAGTGGCAGGAAGAAACAAGCACGTCCACGCCAAGCCGCATTTCGCTGATCAGCTTGCCATTTTCGAGGATCTGCCTTCGCGCCAGCTCGTCGGCGTTCTGCTCCATGAGCTGCGCGAGTTTGCGCAACAGGGCAGCGCGGCGGGCGGGCGCCGTCTGCGGCCAGCCGCCGGAATCAAAGGCGCGCCGCGCCGCGTGGACGGCGCGATCGGCATCCACCGCATCGGCGAGCGGGATGCGTCCCCAACTTTCTTCCGTGAACGGGTCGACGCACGGGAATGTCCCCCCTGACTGCGATGCGACCCAGTCGCCGCCAATCAGCATGCGGAAGTCGCGATCGGCATTGTCCCCGTACCGCCCGGCCGCGCCAGGACTGGTGCCGCGGGCAGCTAGAGTGGGCCGGCTCATTGCGCTTCCCGGTTCAATCCGGCATCAAATTTTCGCCGCTATTTGGGCTCGCACCCGCCGAACAGGACGTAGGCGCCCTGGCGGTCCGCGATGGTGGTCGTCATGCCGTCATCCTTCTGGAAGATCACCGCCGACCAGGCAAATTGCAGGTCGGTGCCCGGCAGGATGAGTTGCGATTCCGTGATCTGCATGTTGGCGATGGGCAATGGGGTCTTGCGATAGCGCCCGCTCGCCTCCTTCTTCAGGAAGTCGATGCTCATATCGTTAGAGAAAGTCGCCTCGCTCGGCATCTCGTGTTTGCAGGTCGGTGCCCGGCAGGCAATCGTTGATTTCGAGTGGATGGCAAACCAGCGGCCGCGAACCGTCAAAGTCACCGGCGGCGAACGCCATTGGTGCGGGAAGGAAAACCGTTGACACGGCGAATAGACAAACCCTCATGGCGAGTCTCCTTGGGTTATCGTTGTCGGATCGTTTCGGGACAGCCAATATGCCGTCAGCGGCGGCCTGCGACGCCGTCAGGATACGAATTTCGCCGCTTGTTTGCCAGCACACTGCCCGTCGCCATGATGCAAACATCGCGGCGCGATTTGACCGGCGGGTGGTCCTCGATCAGACTGCGGGAAACCGAGGATGGCCCTCCCGTCAGCGACGGCTGCGGCGCAGCCGTCAGGCAAAATCAGGTAGACGAATCGGAGGATCGATGGCGCATCGGACGAGGTTGGACCGCAGGCGGTTCCTGCAAATCGGCGCGGCAGTCTCAAGTCTCCCTTTTGCGGCAACCACGCTGTTGCAGAGCGCGGCCGTGGCCGATCCCCCCGCGTCCATCCGTCTGTTCAGGGTGATCTTCGATGAGCGCTTCGGGCACAGCCTCGCCTTCGCCGCACAGGCGGAACGGCTGCGCGTCCTGACGCGCGCCATTCGTGGCGATGTCACCGATGTCTGGTACAACGATTTGGACCCGCGCTGGGGGGAGGGTCCGGCGGCGATCGCCGGCATGACGACCGGAGATTCGTTGTTCTGCCTGGAGCGCCTCGCGTGGGATCGGGGGATGCGCGCCGTGTTCCGCGCGGAACGCCGCTGCCCGCCGGCCGGACATATCGAGCATGCCATTCGCGGGCCGGAGAATCTGCTGCATCGCGTCGGGGATCTGGCCGAGGCGGGCGCGAACTGGCCCGGACAGATCGCGCATTGGTTCACGCGCTTTCCTGAATCCCGGTCGCGCACCGCGGAGGCGACGGTCGTCACCGCTCGTGCGCACGCCGCCGCGGATCGGGTGCCGCTGGTGTCCTGGGTGATCGCGTGATGAAGCTGCCTCCGGGTATAAGCAGTACGGATTTCGCCGCGGCCCTCTCACAGTTCGAATCGGTTGTCGGTAGGCAATGGGTGTTCAGCAGCGACGAGGACGTCGCGCTCTACCGCGACGCCTACTCACCGTATTGGGGCGAAGAGGAAGAACTGGTCGCGTCCGCCGCGGTCGCGCCCGACGGCGTCGAACAGGTGCAGCAGATCGTCCGTATCGCCAACCGCTACCGTGTCCCGCTTTATCCCGTCTCCACCGGGAAGAACCTCGGCTACGGCGGCTCGGCGCCGACGCTGTCGGGATGCGTCGTGCTCGATCTGAAGCGCATGAACCGCGTGCTGGAAGTGAACGAAGGCAATGCCTCCTGCCTGGTCGAGCCCGGTGTCAGTTATTTCGACCTGTACCGGCAACTTCAGGAGAACGGCCACAAGCTCTGGATCGACACGCCGGATCCCGGCTGGGGCAGCCTGATCGGCAACGCGCTGGACCGCGGCGGCGGCTACACGGCCGCCATGTACCGAAACCATTTCGACGCGCACTGCGGCTTGGAAGTCGTGCTCGCCAACGGCGAAGTGATGCGCACCGGGATGGGCGCGCTGCCCGGCGCGCAGACCTGGCAACAGTACAAGGTCGGTTTCGGCCCCTGGATCGACGGCATGTTCTCCCAGTCGAACTTCGGCATCGTCACGAAGATGGGATTCTGGCTGATGCCCGAACCGGAGGCCTACCTGTCCGGCACGGTGTCGGTGTTCAACCGTGGTGACCTGATCCCGCTGGTCGACATCGTCAACCACCTCGAGAACAACGGCATCTATACCGGCATGCCGTTTATCGGCAGCCCTCTACTCGGCCCGTTGAACCCCGGCGAACAGCTTCGCTATGTCCCGCCGCCCGAGGTGCGGGCGAAGATGGCGACACCCGGTGGGCCGAACTTGGCGGACCTGGAACGCTACTGCAAGACGAACAGCGTCGGTTTCTGGGCCGCCCAGCTGCAGTTCTACGGCCCGGAAAAGGTGATCCGGGCGCAGTGGGAGTATTCGAAGGAGCGTTTCTCCGCCATCTCCGGCGCCCGGTTCGAAGACACGGCGTTCTACAAGCTGCCGCTGACCGCGGAGCAGAAGGAGAAAGTGCACAAGGTCGCGTTCGGGATCCCGAACCTGTCGATGTTCTTCATCGGCGCGCGTTCCACGATCAACCCGACGCCCGGAGAAGGCCACGTCTGGTTCTCGCCCATCATCCCGCGCACCGGCGAGGCCGTGTTCGAGGCGCAGCGGGTGTTTACCGCCGCGGCGCAGGAACTCGGTCTGCCGATCAGTCCGCTGGCGGTGGCGACGACCTACTGGCAGCGCGCGTTCATCTTTATCTTCGGCTTCCCGATCACAAAGGACGTCGAGACCAACCGCAGGAACCGCGAGGCATTCCGCAAACTGGTCCGGATCGCCGCGGAGCATGGCTGGGGCGAATATCGGACGGCGCCGGCCTACCAGGACGAGGTCATGGCGACGTACTCCTTCAACAACCACGCGCTGCTTCGTTTCCACGAAACGGTGAAAGACGCAATCGATCCCAACGGCATTCTCTCGCCTGGCCGCTACGGGATCTGGCCGAAGCACCTGCGAGATCGCAAGGGGAAGAGGACGTGACCGCGGCGCGGGTGATTCTGCCGGCGGTCCTCATGCTGGTCTTCGCGCCCGTGGATTGGGCCGCCGAAGGCGCCGGCCATTCGCGCGGACAGGCGGTATATCAGAAATGGTGCGCGCCGTGTCACGCGCCCGGCCCCGATCATCCGGGCACGCAGGCGCTCGAAGCGAAGTACGGCGGGAAGAAGCCCGGCACACTAAAGGAACGCACTGACCTCACGGCGGAGATTACGAAGGAATTCGTCCGCAAGGGCGTTTCCATCATGCCCTTTTTCCGCAAGACCGAGATCAGTGACGCGGAGCTGGAAGCGCTGGCGGAGTATTTGGCGAAATAAGGGACTCGGGTGACGAGTGCACCGCCCCGGCCGGAATCAGAGTTCTTCCAGTATCTTCTTGCGCTTCGCGGCGTACTCTTCGTCCGTGATGAGCTTCTTGGAGTGCAGCGACTGCAATACGCTCAGCCGCTGTTCGACCGATTCGGTGCCGGTTGCCGGCTTGGCTGCGGTTGCGGCAGGTGGTGGTGCAGCGGCGGCGGCTCGCGTTTCCGCCGGTGCGGGCGAAGGCGCGGCGCTGCGGGTTCCTTCCGGGATGGCGCCGGCGGGCGCGGTGGGTCTGCCGTCCCCCTGTGGAACCGACGACGTCGCGGGCGCGATACCTGCGGCCGGCTGGTCTTCGAGCTGCTTGCGCATGCGCGCCATTTCCTCGCGCATCTGCTGGCGCTCCTGCATGAGTCTGGCCGTCTCGTCCGGCACGCCTGCGGGGGCGGCCTCCGGCGCCGTGACAAGCGGGATCTGCGGACCGCGGTAGGCCGCGACCGCGGTCTGTACGTCGACGATTGCCCAGTCGTAGCGTGGCGAGCGCAGGCCGGGGCGGAAGGAAATCCCCGGTCCACCGCCCATCTCCTGTGCGGTGTCCAACGATTCGCGGCGCCGGCCCGGACGATAGGGCGCGAGATGGTGGTTGATGGCCTGATCCGCGCCGCCTCCTCCCGACTGCATCGTGTCGCCGAGGATGATATTGAGCTGGCCTTGGTCGACGAAGACGCGCGCCGCCGTCGTCATCCGTTCGGATTTTCCGTGCGCGTCGGTCACGGCGAAGATCACATCCTGTCTTGCCTGCGCCTTGCTTAACGCATCGGCGACTTTGGGCGCAATCAACGCGATCTCCGCCGGCGTGAAGAGAGGCGCGCCGCCCTTCGTCGATCCGCCTTCCTTGCCGACCGACAACGACGCGAGGACGGCGGCGAAGTCCTTCGCGCTGATATTCGCCGGATGATCGCCGCCCGGCGCACGCTGGTATTTCTTGAACCGGTCTTGCTCGACGAGCTTGAGGTATTGACCGGGTCCTTGCCAGAGAACGAGCTCCTCTTCGCTGCCGAAGATCTTGAACGGTTTCAACCAGTCGACGGCCTGCGCGGATGCGCCGGCAATCAGCAGGAAAATGCCGAACAGCGCCCGAAGGAACGGTCCCGGAATCGTCGGCCGCGTCGGCTGGCCGGCGAACGAGGAAAGCATCATGGTCATGTCAGTTTTTTTAGCCGGGGAAACGTGGACATCGCGCGGCTGGGGATCATACCGGCTTGCGCCGGGATTGGCATCCTGCGGGCGTACCGGGCGCGATCACCACTTGCCTGCGTACTTCGCCACCTTCGATCCCATCTTCACCAGCTTCTTCAAGAGGGGGATGGGGATCTCGCGGACCTCCGAGTACCACTGCATGGTCGATTGCAGGAACTCGTGCATGGTGCGAATGCGTCCCCGGGTGACTTCGTTGAGATTCCGGTCCGCGTCAGCCTCCGCCGCGCAGGTTTCGAGAACGGCCATGATCGGATCGAGCTCGCGGCGCTTGCGTTCCTCGACGATGATGAAAAACAGCTCCCAGATGTCCTGCACCGACTCGAAGTAGTCGCGGCGGTCGCCGATCTTGTGCGCGATCTTGACGAGCCGGAAATTCATCAGCTCGCGCAGGCTGGTGCTGACGTTGGATCGCGCCACGGCGAGCGCGGTGGCGATTTCATCCGCCGTGAGCGGTTCCGGCGACAGGTAGAGCAGGGCGTGGATCTGCGCCACGGTGCGGTTCACGCCCCAGCGCGATCCCATTTCGCCCCAGTGGACGATGTATTTGCTGACGACGGGGGAGAGTTTCACGACGTACGTTTATTTCTGTAATTACAGAAATTATGGTAACGCCAGGCGGGGAAGTCAAGCCGTCGCCGATCCGGCCGGATTCATCCAAGCTCGGTCGGCGGCCGGGTCCTGTCCTCGGGCACACCCGTCCGTGCTCGCTCGGTCCCCTGCGCTGCGCGCGGTCCAGGTGTGCCCGATGCCACCCGGCCGTTCAGTACCTGCGGATGAATCCGGCCAGACCGTGTCGCCTCTGAACAGCCCGACTGGCAACAGGCAGTTCGCAGCCGTTCCGGGCTAGAGTTGCGGCAGGCCGATTTGAAGCAACTCCGTATCAGTCCGTGCCCGGGCGGAGACAGCCTCCCCCGGCGCCAGATGGATTGTCGTCTGTGCGGCGTAATCGCCGCCATCCGTGGCGCCCGTGCCGGAACGGACAAAATAGATGGAGTGGTCCTCGAGCGGCAGGACGCCGCCCGCCGCGATGCGATAGAGCGCCAGTTTCGTCCGGGCCTCCGAAAACACGCCGAGCAGTTTGCAGGACGCGCCCGGCCGATCCGGGAGCGGCACCCAGTGGAAATGATCCGGCTCCATGAACGCCGGCCGCGCGTAACGCGGCTTCGGGTATACGAGCGGACGGCCGTTGACCTGTTCCCACACGGCTTCATAGGCATCCTGGTTGATTTTGCCGTCGTCCGTCTTGATGCGCGTGTAGACGCCCTTCGCAAACGTCCCGCGTTTCCCCAGCTCGGCGGCGGCACGTGCGTACTGCGCGGCGGAGATATATCCGCTGCCGCTGGCGCCGCCGAATTGCAGCACGAGCGTCGTGCTGCTGCCCGTGCTGGATTGCGGTCCGTAATGCGTGGCTTCGGGGAAATAGGCGATGCTGCCGGGGTGCATTTCGCCGTCCGGGCCGAAATCGAAATCGCCCTCGATCTGGCAGCGCACCTGGTCGAAATTGTGGCGGTGCCGCGGCGATTGGTAGCCTTGCGGCGTCGTCACAAGTTGCAGCGAAAAGTTTCCGGGCGTGCCGGCTTCGCCGGTAAGCAGCCGCCGCGATCGGAATGCGCCCTCGCGGACATGCGCCCGCTCTTCCAGCGGGACGGATTCGAGCGGGATGACGCGCACGGTTTATCGCCTCGCGGCTCGCCGCGCGCCTGCTTTCGCCGAGGCGGCATGTGCGCCGGCGATGCGGCCGAAAGTGGCGGCCCTGAGCACGGAGGTCCCCGCCGGATAACGGCGGTAGTAGAGACCCGTGACTTCCCCCGCGGCATACAGTCCCGGAATGGTTTGGCCCGCGGGCGTGACAACGCGCGCCGAGTCGTCCGTGCGGATGCCGCCGAAGGTGAACGTGATCGCGCAGGTCAGCGGCCAGGCAATGAAGGGCGGCGAGTTCAGCGGAAATGCCCAGTTGGACTTCGGAGGATCGATGCCGCGCGTGCATTTGCCGTCGCGGGAATGGGCGTCGAACCGGCCGGGTCCGACAGCGGCGTTGTATTCCGCGACGGTGCGCTCCAGTGCAGTGGGGTCGACTCCGAGCAATGGGGCCAGCTCCCCGATCGTGGCCGCGGCCAGGGGCGGCTGGTCGGTCAAGATGATCTTGTCGACGTGTTCGATCGCGAGCGTCGTCTGATCGCCGATGAGAAACGCCTTCTGCTCCTGGTTGCACCAGATCTCGAATGCGAATTCCTCGAAGGTGGCATCGAAACTGTCCTTGCCCTCGTCGTAGAAACGCCGCGCATGGCGGTTGACGACGATGCCGTAGGGAAAGGCATAGACCACTGCGTCGGGCTTCCGCGATCGCGGATCGGCCGGTTCGCCGTGGAACATGTCGAACTGGCCGGCGGTGCCGGCGCCGGCCTCGATAGCCATGCGGATCCCGTCGCCGCGGTTGTTCTCGAGCGTCGGCGCGACCAGAGGCAGATCGCGGCCGCGTGACCCGAGGTGCCGGGCCAGCATTTCAGGACTGCCCTCGAATCCGCCCGCGGCAATCACGACCGCGGCCGAATTCAGCGTGCGCGGCATGCCGTTCCGCCCGCGCACGACCACGCCGTCGACGCCGCCGTCAGCCGAGAGGCTGAGCCGCACCGCTTCAGTTTCGTACTGGATTTCGGCGCCATTCACGCCATCGACGGCCGCGGCCAACCCATCGACGATCCCCAAGCCGCCACGTGCCGGCATGCCGAGTCCGCCGCCTGTGTTGCGGTTCGGGAACGGCTGCTTGAAATAAATGAGTGCTACGCCGTGCCGTTCGAGAAAGTCGAGCGTGCCGGGCACCTCGCGTTCGAGCGTCCTGCAATAGTCGAGATCGGCGCGCCCGCCCGAGACGGCCTCCATCTGTCCGATGAAATTCGGATCCAGCCTGCGATCTTCGGTGATGCGGAACCAGGAGCTCGTCCAGCGCGTGGCCCCGCCCCGGTTTTCCTTGGTGGCACGTTCAAGCACAGCGATGCGCGCCCGGTGTTCTTGAGTCGCGGCGGCCTCCGCGTAGCTGACCGCGGCGGCAAGTCCCGCCGCGCCGCAGCCGATCACCACGAGGTCGTAGTTGGAGTCCAAGCTATCCCATATGGAAGAAGTTCAGCTTGTTGCCGTCGAGGTCGCGGAAGTAGCCGGCGTAGAAACCTCCTTCGCCGCGCGGCCCGGGTTTGCCCTCGTCTTTTGCGCCAAGCGCAATTGCCTTTGAGTACAGCGCATTGACCTTCTCCCGACTGTCGGCGGCCAGGGCCACCATGACGCCGTTGCCGACCGTGCCCGCCTTTCCGTCGAAGGGCTTGATCACGGCGAGCGCCGGCGCGTCCGGACTGGCGGCCCAGGCAATAAAGCGTTCCGATTCCATAAATCGTTTGGCGCCCATCTCGCCCAGCAGCGCATCGTAGAATTTCGCCGCACGGGCGATGTCGTTCGTTCCGAGAGTGACGTAACCAATCATCTGCAGTCTCCTTTATAAATGTAAGGGGGAAGATTTTAAATCCGTCCCCTATTCGCATGGTATTACCCGGCCGGGAAATTGACCTTGTTGCCGGTGTCGATCCAGACGCTCTTCACTTCGGTGAATTCGTTCAGCGCCTCCGGCCCCATCTCGCGCCCGACGCCGCTCTGCTTGTAGCCGCCGAACGGGACGGCGTGGGACACGAGCCGGTAGTTGTTCACCCACACCGTGCCCGCGCGCAGCCGCTGCACCATGCGGTGGGCACGCCGGACGTTTTCGGTCCACACGCCGGCGGCGAGCCCGTAGCTCGTGTCATTGGCAATGGCGATCGCCTGGTCCTCGCCGTTGAAGGGCAGCAGCGAGACGACCGGTCCGAAGATCTCCTCGCGCGCCACCGGGCAGGCGTTGTCGACCCTGCCGAACACGGTGGGCTCGACGAAGAATCCCTTGCGCTCGAGTCGCTTCCCGCCGGTGAGGATTTCAATCCTGTCGCGCTTCGCGATCTCGAAATACCCCAGCACCTTGTCGAGCTGCATCTTCGAGGCGAGCGGTCCGAGCTGCGTCTTCGGATCGAGCGGATCGCCGGGGATCATCTTCTTCGCCTGCCCGGCGATGCGCGCGGCCACCTCGTCGTACACCTTGCCCTCGATGAGCACGCGCGATCCGGCCATGCAGGCCTGACCCGTTGCGGAGAAGCTCCCCGCCATGGCGCCGTTGACCGCGTTGTCGAGATCGGCGTCAGCGAAAATGATGTTCGGCGACTTGCCGCCCAGCTCGAGCGAGGTGCGCGCGTTGCGCTCGGCGGCGGCATGGGCGATCTTCCTGCCGGTCACGGTCGAGCCGGTGAAGGCGATCTTGTCCACGCCGGGATGGTTCACCAGCGCCATGCCTGTCGGATCGCCGTACCCGGTGACGACATTCACCACGCCTTTCGGGAAGCCGGCCCGGGTCACCAGTTCCGCGAGCAGAAGGGTGGAAGTCGGCGTCACCTCGGAGGGTTTGATGACCAGCGTGTTGCCGGCCGCAAGTGCCGGCAGCAGTTTCCAACCGAGCAGCACCAGCGGTGCGTTCCAGGGCGTGATGGCGGCGACTACGCCGATCGGTTCGCGCAGCGTGTAGCTCGTGATGTTCGGGACGCTGACCGGCAACGAGACGCCGTGGAAGGTCTCCGCCAGTCCCGCGTAGTAATAGCACGCCGTGGCGACCGCGCCGGTGCCGGGCCGCATCTCGGAGACGAGCCGGCCGTTCTCGCGGATCTGCTGCAGCACCAGCGCGTCCAGATTCTCTTCGATCAACTGGCCGAGCTTGCGCAGCAGCGCGGCGCGGCAGGCCGGCGGCGTTTTCGGCCAGCCATCGTCATCGAAGGCGCGGCGCGCGGCACGCACGGCCCGATCGACGTCGTCCGCGTCCGCGCGCGGCACGCGCCCCCAGCTTTCCTCCAGGAATGGATCGACGCACGAGAATGTCCGGCCACCGCGCGCCGCCGTCCACTCGCCGTCGATGAGCATCCTGAATTCGCGGTCGACGTCTTCCTTCGACCGTTCGAGCCTGGTTTCGGGCTTGCCGCCGGCGGGCGCTGCTCCAGCCATGTCCGATCCCCCTTGTTACCGGGCGTGTTCCGGGGACGGACTCCAATCCGCCCCCGTCTGCCTTCGAATCATTCTCTTTGAATCGGCCGTCATTTCCTTTTCGCAAATACCGGTGGCCACAGCAGGAAACCGATCTCGTTGGCGCGCACCGTGTCGATCGGCTCGTCCGGAAACGAATCCAGCATCAGCTCGCACTTGCGCGCGAGGCCTTCCTTGAATTCGCGGTGCGTGAAAATGTACAGGTCGTTGCGGCGGATCCCGGCGAGCACGCGCTCGCCGCATTCCTCGTGGCTCATCCAGTTGCTGGAATTGGGGCGCTGCTGCAATTGCTTCTCGGCGTCGATGTAACCGCTGTCCTTGTATTTTTCGGGGCGCAGCTTGCCGGTTTCGCGGATGTTGGTCTGCACCGGGCCCGGGCAGAACGCGGACACGCCGATGTTGTCCTCCCGGAGTTCTTCACGCATCGCTTCCGACATGCCGACCAGCCCGGCTTTCGCCAGCGAGTAGATGGCGGAGCGTCCGATGGGGAGCAGACCGGTCATGGACGAGGTGCTGCAGATGTGACCGCCTTCGCCGTGCTTGAGTAGGCGCGGCAGGAAGGTCTGGATGCCGTTGACTACGCCGCCGATCAGGACTTCCAGCCCCCAGTCCCAGTCGGCGTATTTGGTCTGCCTGATCGGCCCGATGACGCCGACGCCGGCATTGTTGACCAGCAGGTGGACCTTGCCGAATACGCGTTCCGTCTCGTCCGCGGCGCGTTCGAAAGCCGCGCGGTCCGTCACATCGAGCTTGATGCCGTGGACATGGCCGCCCTGGCCCTTGTCCTTGAAGAACTTGAGCGCCTCGTCCAGGTGATCCTGGCGGATGTCGGCCATCACCACTTTCATGCCAGCGTTCACGCAGGCCTTCGCGATGCCGAGCCCAATGCCGCTCGCCCCGCCAGTGATGAATGCGACCTTTCCCTTTACCTCTTGCATGGAATTCCCCCTCTTGATTTTTACGGCCCTTTCGATAGTCAGGCGTTCCGGTTTCCCGGCATAATACGGCGGATGCAGGAACCGATGCACATCTCGCCCGACCCGGATCGCCGCCCGCGGAGCGAACAGAGGCCGAGGTTCGGCGTTCTATGGGCAATCGCTGCCGTGCTCGCGGTTGCCGGCGGCGCCTATGTCTACACACGTCAGGAACCGGCGGAAGTCGAGCCTGCGCCGCCGACCCCGCAGATCGAACCGCAACCTGCGGCGCCCGCGCCGGAACCGCAGCCCGTGGAAGAGGTGGCGCCAGTCCCCGTCCCGGCCCAGACCGCGCCACTGCCGGCATTGAATGAAAGCGACGCGGCCGTTAGCGACGCGCTGGCGGGACTGGTCGGCAGGGAAACGGCCACGCAGATCCTCCAGCCGCCCGAGATCATCCGCCGCATCGTCGCCACAGTGGACAACCTGCCGCGCGACAAGCTCGCGCTGCGCCTCTGGCCGATCATGCCCAGCGCCGGGAAGTTCATGACCTCGGGCCAGGAGGGTAACGTGACCCTGAACCCGGAGAATGCCAGGCGCTATGCGCCGCTGATACGGCTGGTCGGCGCGGTGGACACGGCAAAGCTCGCGGGGACCTATTTCCGCTTTTATCCGCTGTTCCAGCAGGCCTACGCCGATCTCGGCTACCCGCAAAAGCAGTTCAACCAGCGCCTGCTGGAAGTCATCGACCACCTGCTCGCGACGCCGGAGGTGAAGGGCACGATCAAGCTCGTGCAGCCCGCCGTCTACTACAAGTTCGCGGACGCCGCGCTGGAATCGAAGTCAGCGGGCCAGAAGACACTGATCCGCATCGGTCCGGATAACGCCGCCATCATCAAGAACAAGCTGCGCGAGTTCCGTCAGGCAATAAGCGCGCGTCCGGCAGCGAATTAGGAATGCCGCGGCCGATCAGATTTTATAAATTTCAAACGCTGCCGGGTGGAACAGTTCCTCCACCGCGACGCGCCGCGGCGAGAGACCCTGGGCGTGGTGGTGGCGGAGGAACGTATCGAGCGTCTTTCGGTTCGAATCATTGAGCCCGTAAGACCAGAAATCCTGTCCGAGAAGTCGCCGCGCCGCGCGCAGTGTGAAGCTGCTGAGCGAAAGCTCGGCGACGTCGAAATCGGCATGCCGGAAGGCACGGAAGAACATTTCTTCCGGCGACAGGAGCATGAAATTCGGATCGACGCCGTCGATGCGGACGCTGCCGTCTACGAGCGGGCGCGTGCGGTCGTAATCGCCGACGGCAATGGACAGGCTCAGCTTTAATGGCCTTTTTGTCGTCGTGTGCTTCTTGGCTTGTTTTGCCACATATACCGGGAATCCGTCATTCCGGAAACCGCGAGTGAGCCTTTAGCCCCGGTGCAGGCCGGGGGGTTGTCCGGAATGACGAATGACTTTGTCGCGACATCAGCCCCACACCTCGCGCGCGGCCAGCAGTTCTGGCGGCCGCAGCAGGCTGCCGACGTGGTCGGCGTGGAAGAGGGGTGCGGTCGTTTCCATCGCGCGGATCCTTCCGTCATTCCGGATCGGCCGCAGGCCGCATCCGGAATCCAGCCCCTGTGAGCCATTCTGCACGATCACGGAGGCTTTGTTCGCCGACTTTGGAGGACCGCATCACAGTGTTCCGGAGGTGTTCCGACTATTTTCTGGATTCCGGACGCTCATCCGGCTGCGCCGGGTTCGGTCCGGAATGACGGATGCGGTTGAGCCGCCGGCACCCAGCTCCCATGCACCGCGGCGCGGATGCGGAACGGCAGCCGCACGGTCGCCATCGGGCCGTCGGCGATGTGCTGCGCATCCAGCACGATCAGCTCGGAGTGCGAATCGACATCGCCGCGGATGAGCACGGAAAGGAGGTAGCCGTCCCCCTCCGGGGCGAAGGGCGAACGCGGGATGAAGCAGGGCTCGCCGCAGGTGGTTTTTTCGCCGGCGTAATAGCGCTCCAGCCGGCCCGTCGAAAGATCCACGTGCGCGATCGTGTTCCAGCCGACGCCGATAGTGCCGGCCGCGTTCAACGGCCGCGACGGATCGACGATCGCCGTGAATCCGTGCCGGTACGCGTGCAACTGGTAGCGCGGGTCGGTTGCCGGCATTTCCATGAAGTCGCTGAAACAGGTCCTCGCTTCGAATCGATCGTTCTTTTTCGACAGGTCGAAGGTCCAGCGCGTGAGCCGCGGCGTGGCCCGCTCGCGGTCGAACGGCGCACCGTCGGAATTCTGGATGAACGGGAACTGGTTGCGCGCGCTGATGAACAGGTCGACGCAGACCCTGTCGCCGTCGTCAAAGGCATTGAGGATATGGCCGACGCCGCCCGGCGGCAGGCGGTACCAGCGGATGTCCTTTACGTCTGCGTCGCGGCGCATGATTCCGATCGCAAGATCACGATCCGCCTCGAACACCCAGTGCGGGCCGCCCTGGCGCATGCGCGCCTCGTCCGCCGTCGTCGACCAGAGCGGGAAAATGAAATGACCCGCACTGACGGCCCAGTCGTGCATCATGCTGCAATAGGGCGCGATGAAGAAATCCTCCCGCACCAGTTTCCCATCGCGCGCTATGACCTGGAGCGCCACGTCGCGGGAGGCGAGTCCTCGCGCCTCGTAGCCGTGCGAGAGCATCTCGCCGGACTGCGGGTCGAACTTGGGATGCGCGGTGGCGGTCTCGCTTTTCATCTTGCCCGCGTAGTCGTGGCGCCCCCGGGTCTCCAGCGTGTCCGGGTCGAGCTCGTGCGGCAGACCGTCTTCCTTGAGTGCGAACAACCGGCCGGCGTGGAATACGGCGTTCGTGTTCGCGGTGGTGCGATCGCGGCCGGCGACGCCCGGATCGTCCGTGTACGGATTGCGATAGGCGCCGAACAGGGACTTGCGCGCCATGGTTTCCAGCCTGAATTTCTCGGTGCGCACGTAGCGGCTGCGGAAGTCCACGTGGCCGTCTTTGATGCGGAACAGCGTGACCATGCCGTCGCCGTTGATGTTGATATCGTCGCCGAGCCGTGGCGCGAAGCGCGGATCGGGCCCGCAGCGATAGAAGGACCCGTTCAGTCGAGCAGGCAGTTCACCGTCGACTTCGAGATCGAAGACCTCGCCTTCGATGCGCCGCGGCGCATTGAAGCCGGTGTAGGTCGGTGTTTCGGGAAAGGTATTCGACATGAGGCGGCGCCGTCGCTACGCCTGAGGAGATCGCCTCAGCCGCCGCCGATGGCGGGGATGAAGAAGACTTCGCTTTCCGCCCCGACCGGATGCAGCAGCCCCTTTTTCACGACGCTGCCGTCCACGACGACACTGATGCCGGGGCGCACGAGCACGCCTTCCCCGACTATCGCCTCCTTGAATCCCGGATAGCTGCGGTCCAGGTCTTCGACGAGTTCCTTGACGGTGCCGCCGGTGGCGCGGACGGTGGCCTCACCGCCGGTGAGCGCTTGCAGCGGAGTCGGGATCCAGACGGTGGCCATCAAAAGGAGAGGGAAGATCCCTACGCAGCGGCGCTCTTCTGTTCCTTTATTTTCTGCAGCACGCGTCCCGGCTTCATGGGCAACGCATCCATGCGCACGCCGATGGCGTCGTAAATCGCGTTCGCCACCGCCGCGGCTGGCGGCACGATGGGCACTTCGCCCACGCCGCGCACGCCGAACGGGTGGCCCGGGTTCGGCGTCTCCAGGATGACCACATCGATCATCGGCACATCGAGCGCGATCGGCATGCGGTAATCCAGCAGGCTCGCGTTGCACAGGCGCCCCTTCGCGTCGTACCAGAATTCCTCGTTGAGCGCCCAGCCCAGCCCCTGCACGACGCCGCCTTGGATCTGGCCGGCGACGAAGTCCGGGTGCACGGCCTTGCCGGCGTCCTGGAACGCCGTGTAACGGAGGATGTCCACCTTGCCGGTCTCGGTATCCACTTCGATGTCGACCAGGTGCGCGGCCAGCTGGAATCCGACGCGCTCGGGGGTGACCGTGGACTGCGCGCTCACCGGCCCGCCGCTGTGTTCGAGCTTGTCCGCCAATTCCCTGAACGTGAACCGGTGTGCGGGATTGTTCATGTCCGTGAAGTCACCCCGATCCACCGCCACGTTTGCGGGATCGGTCTCCCAAAGCAGCGCGGCGCGCCCCGCCATCTCCTTCAAAACTTTCTGCGCGGCCTCGTACACGGCGATGCCGGTCGCAAAAGTCGTGCGGCTCCCGACCGACTGGAGTGTATAGCCGACCGAGTGCGTGTCGCCGATAGTCGGTGAAACGTCCTCGACGTCGATCCCCAGCGCCTCGGCCGCCTGCATCGCCAGCGTGAGCCGCGTGCCGCTCAGATCGCAGCTCCCCGTGCACATCTGCACGGTGCCGTCGCTGTTCACGCTGAGTTCCGCGCTGGAGGTGAGCCCCGCGCCGAACCAGAAGCTGAAGGCCACGCCACGTCCCTGGTTTTTTCCGAGCGGCGCCTTGTAGTGCGGGTGCTTCTTCACGGCTTCGAGCATTTCGACTCCGCCGACCGGGGGGCACGGGAATCCCAGGATCAGCCGGTCGCCGGTTTTCATCGCGTTCCTGATCCTGAATTCCACCGGGTCCATGCCGAGCTTCTCCGCGAGCTGGTTCATGACCTGTTCCACCGCGAAGTTGGATTGCGTCGCCCCGGGCGCGCGGTAGGGTTTGACCTTTGGCTTGTTCACCAGCACGTCGAAACCTTCGAGGCGGACATTCGGGATGTTGTAGCGCGTGATCGAAGTGAGCACGCCGGCGGCGATCGGACCACCCGGAAACCCGCCGGCCTCGTAGGCGAAGGACAGATCGGCCGCGACCAGCGTGCCGTCCTTCTTCGCGCCCATCTTCGCCCTGATGAAGGTGCCGGAGCTCGGGCCCGTCGCGCGCAGCGATTCGGCGCGGCTCATGACGACCTTCACCGGCCGGTCGGCCTTCTTCGCCAGCATGGCGGCCAGCGGCTCGATGTAGGCCGTGTCTTTTCCGCCGAATCCGCCGCCGATCTCGAGCGGCACGACGCGGACGTGGCTCATGGGCACGGCGCAGACGATCGCGACCTGGTCGCGGATCGCGAACGCGCCCTGCGTCGTGGTCCAGATCGTCACCTGGCCGCGCTCGTCCCACTGCGCCGTGCAGATGTGCGACTCGATGTAGCCCTGGTGCACGGTCTCGGTGGTGAACTCGCGTTCGACGATGACGTCCGCCTCCTTGAAGCCGCGCGCGACATCGCCGGCGCCGAGTTCAAGCCGGCTGGCGTTCGGCAGCACCTTGTGCGTCTTCATGAAAAACGCGCCGGGATTGAAGGTCTCGTGCAAAACCGCGGCGCCGGGCGCCATGGCGCTGCGCACGTCCATCACCGGCGGCAGCACTTCGTATTTCACGTCGATGAGCGCCACGGCCTCTTCCGCGATGTGCGGGTTGTCCGCCGCGACCGCGGCGATGACGTGGCCGTCGTAGAACGCCTTGCCCTTCGCAATTACGTTGTCGGCCGTGTCGTTCATGTCGACGTAGCCGCCTTCACCCATCGGCACCATCGCCACGGAGGGCTTCGGGAAATCCGCCCCGGTGATGATCGCGCGCACGCCCGGCAGCTTCGCGGCGCGCCGGGTGTCGATGGACTTGATGCGCGCATGCGCGTGCGGACTGCGCAACACCTTGCCGTGCAACATGCCCGCGATCTTGAAGTCGTCGCCGTAGACGGCGCGGCCCGTGACCTTGTCCAGTCCGTCGGGACGGATCGGGTTGGTGCCCACGACACGGAAATGGGGGAGCTTTTCGGGCTTGTTCATCGCTCGGCCTCCAGCATGCGCGCCGCCTTTTGCACCGCGCGCACGATCTTGTCGTAACCGGTGCAGCGGCACAGGTTGCCCGACAGCCAGTGGCGGATCTGCCGCTCGCTTGGATCCGGGTGCGCGTCCAGCAGGGCCTTGGACGACATCAGGAAGCCGGGCGTGCAGAAACCGCATTGCATGCCGGTCTCTTCCAGGTAGGTTTTCTGCAGGGGGTGCAGCTTGCCGTTGCGGGCGAGCCCTTCCACGGTCTCGACTTCGCAGCCGTCGATCTCGACGCCGAGCATGCAACAGGAATTCACCAGCGTCCCGTCCACGATCACGGAGCAGGCGCCGCAATTGCCGTCATTGCAGCCTTCCTTGGTGCCGGTGAGCGACAACACTTCGCGCAGCACTTCGAGCAGGCTCTGCCGCGGCTCGCAGAGAAACTCCGCCGCATCGCCGTTCACCGTCGCGGCCACCCGTTTCTTCGTGCTCATCTATTCCCTCTCTTTGCCCTATCGATTGCGCCTCTGAGCGCGCGGGCCGTCAGCACGGCGGCGAGATCGCGGCGTTGTTCGATAGTGCCGCGCATGTCCGTGATCGGACGCACCGCGTCTGATGCGATCCGCGCCGCCTCCGCGATCATGTTCTCCGACACCGGCTCGTCCGCCAGCACGGCGCCGGCGTCTTCTACATATAAAGGAGTGGGCGCCGCGGCGCCGATGGCGATCCGCGCCGAGATGAATTTTGTCTTTCTGGCATCCAGCACCACCGCGGCGGCGGCGTTCACGACCGCAATATCCATCTCGTTGCGCGGGATGAAGCGCAGGAAAAATGCCCCGGAATTTTTCGCGGGCTTCGGGATGCGCACATGGATCAGCATTTCTCCTTTCCTTAAGGCGGTCTTGCCGGGGCCGAGACAGAACTTCTCGACGGGAAGCTGCCGCTTGCCTTTGGGTCCGCGCAGGTGCGCCATGGCGCCAAGCGCGATCAGCGCCGGGATGGTATCCGCGCTCGGGGCGGCGTTGCAGAGATTGCCGCCGACCGTCGCGCGTCCCTGGATCTGGATGCCGCCGATGAGCGCGGTGCAGTCGACCAGCGCCGGATAGCGCGCGGCGATGCGCTCATCTAGGTAAATGCTCCGGCAGCTCACGGCCGCGCCGATAGTCAGCCCGGTGCCGTCGAGCTTGAGGACGTTGAGTTCCGGGATGTGCTTGGCGTCCAGCACCAGGTCCGGCCGCGCGTGGCGTACGCGCATCTTGACGATGAGATCGGTGCCGCCGGCAAGCAGTTGCGCGGACGCGCCATGTTTCGCCAGTAGTTTGAGCGCCTCGTTCAGCGTGCCGGGCGTGACGAACTGAAAATCGTGCATGCTTGCCTCTTTCCCTTCCCTTTTTTCGGGGACAGATTTAAATCTGTCCCCGTTCAACGTATACCACTGTATTGTTTCACAATCCGGTACGGATCGGTACGCCGCGTCCCGGGCTATGCTTGCATTGTGCCGGCGGGATCCGGGCCGTTAGGATAGACCGACCACGGGGGAGGGAAGGCCAATGCCGAAGACACACGAGCTGGCGGCGCTCAAGAGGCAGATCAAGGAGCTGCAGCATCAGCTCGGCGTGATGGAAGACATCCACGCGATCCGCTGCCTGCACTTCATATATGGGTATTACATCGACATGTGCCTGTATGACGAGGCGGTGGACCTGTTCGCCGAGGACGGCAGCGTCCGGTTCCTGAACGGCCTGTACAAAAGCAAGGCCGGCGTGCGGCGGCTCTACATCGACTGGTTTCAGAAGAGCTTCACCAAGGGTCACAACGGCCCGGTTTACGGATTTCTGCTGGATCACCTCCAGGCCCAGGACGTGGTCACGGTGGCGCCGGATCGCAAGACCGCCAAGGGCCGCTTCCGCGCGCTGAACATGATCGGCTACCACGACAAGAAACCGGAGCCGGTCGAGCACATGCCGCAGCAGTTCTGGGGCGGCGGCATCTACGAGAACGAGTACGTGAACGAGGGTGGGATCTGGAAGATCAAGCTGCTCGATTACGTCGGCCGCTGGCAGGCGCCGTACGAGCAGGGCTGGGCGCACAGCACCGGGCACCTGCCGCCGTTCGAGAAGACCTGGCCGGAGAACCCCATCGGCCCGGACGAGATCCTGTCAGAGTTGCCGTATGCCTGGCCGGAAACCAGCGTCGTGCCGTTCCACTACGCGCACCCCGTGAGCGGCAAACCCTGGAAGCGCTGAACCAATCGCTATCGCGGAGGTCGCCCGGAATGACGACGCGGGTGTTCAGCCTTCCGCGTCGTAGCCGATTTCCTTCTCGATCGCCCGCCACATGGCGGGAGCGATTGGGTCCTGCGACTCCTCGTACACGTGCCCTGCGAGCCCGGCGCAGCGCGCCGTGAGGATGATCCCGCGCATCGCCTTCGCCGGGATGCCGGCCTCGCCCATTGCCGCCGCGAGCGCGGAGCTGATGTTCGTTACCAGTTTCCTGCCCGTCTCCTGACGGACGCAACGCTCCAGCACGGAGAGCGCGGACAGGTATTCGCCCATCGCGCCGGCCGCCTTGACGATGGCGATCAAGCGCTTCACACGAGGATCGCCGCCGCGGTGGATGGGATGGCCGAAACCCGGCACCGGACGGTTCGTCGCGCGTAGCGAGCCGATCGCGGCACGGGCGATCGCGGCGCGTTTCGCCCGTGGCGCGGCGGCTATCGGTTCGAGGATCTCCGCACAGGCGCTGGCCGTGCCCGCAAACTGATCGCCGACGCCGAGCAGGCCCGCCGCGACCGCCCCCTGCACCGATTCCGGCGCCCCGTAGTGCGTGAGCCGGGACACGATCGCGGAGGGGATGAGTCCGTGTTCCATGATCGTGACCAGCACTGCGTCGAGAATGCGGGTCTGCGCGCGCGAGGGTTTCCTACCGAGCAATTGCAGCAGGATCATCTGGCTGAAGGTGACTTCGCCCATCAGTTCCGATACCAGGTCCTTGCCGCGGACGGTGATCCGATCCACATCGTAGCCGCTGATGCGTGTGGTCTTGCGCGGAGTCTTCTTCATCGCCGGCCTCCAGTCTGCGGGCGCCATCCGGCACCCCGGGAATGGTTATACTCGGACACTGTAACGCATGATCTACGCCCCCGAAATCGAAACGCGGCTGACGGAAGAGCAGTTCCGCATCGATTCCGCGCAATACCTCCGCCAGGTCGAAACCCTGTTCGAGCGCTCGGGCTTCTACCGGCGCAAGCTCCACGACGCCGGGATCCGGAACGCCGCCGCCGCTGGCGCGCTGTCCGACCTCCATCGACTGCCGTTCACCGAGAAGGACGAACTCCGCCGCACGCAGGTTGAACATCCGCCCTTTGGCGAGCATCTCGCCTGCGATCCGGCCGATCTCGTGCGCGTCTATTCCACCAGCGGCACGACCGGCATGCCCTGCTTCATCGGCCTGACCCGCAACGATCTCGACATGTACGCGACCAACGTCGCGCGCGGCTACACCGCGGCCGGCTTCACGCCCGGACAACGCATCGCGGTAGGCGTGAACGCGGGTCCGTTCGTCGCCGGGGCCATCTACGCGGGTTTCGATCGCATCGGCTGCACGACGATTCCGGCCGGCACCGGCAACACCGAGCGCATGGTCGCCGCCATGCGCGCGCTGCATGCCACCGGGATCGCCTGTACGCCGTCATTCGGACTCTACCTCGCCGACTGGTGCCACGAGCGCGGCATCGACACGCGCGGATTGCGCCTGCGGAACATGGTCACGGCGGGAGAGCCCGGCGGCGGCGATCCGCAGATCCGCGTGCGGCTCGAACAGGCGTTCGGCTGCCAGGTTCGGGAGTGCATGGGGGTCGGCGACATCTCGCTTACCGTCTGGGGAGAGGACGCGGACGGCAACGGCATGAACTTCATGGCGCGCGAATTCGTGCACGTCGAACTGATCGATCCCGCGACGGGCCGGCCGATCCCCTGGGAGGATGACGCGCACGGAGAACTTGTCTACACGGCGCTGAAGCGCGAAGCCATGCCGTTGCTGCGCTTCCGCAGCCGCGACCACGTTGTCGTCAACTTGCAGCCGAACCCGACCGGGCGCACCGGCCCGCGTATCCGCTGCATCGGCCGCACGGACGACATGCTCATCGTGCGCGGCGTGAACCTGTTTCCTTCCGCGCTCCGCGGCGTGCTCCGGGATTTCGCGCCGGACGTGGGCGAGATGTTCCAGATCCAGCCCAGGGCGCGCGGCGTTGCGCAGTCGCCGCCGCTACCAGTGGTCGTGGAACTGGCGAGGAACGTGGCGCGCGAACCGGAGGGAATGCGGCAGCGCATGAATGCCGCGATCCGCGCGCGCCTGCTCGTGACCGCGGAGGTGGAACTCGTTCCGTACGGCACCCTGCCGCGCGGGGAATATAAGACGCAGTTGGTGGACTATTCGCGCGCCGGCGAACCGGGTCACTGACCGCTGCCGCGATTCTCTCTTTCCTGTTTGCGGCGTCTGAAAGTCGGCGGAAAGTACCACCACGTTGCCAGGACGAGCAAGCCGAAGAGCGAATAGACGAGCACGAACACCCATGGTGGCGCGTCGTAGTACAGCAGGCGCTGAAGCCAGTATTCGATGAAGCTGCCGCTGTAGGTTGTCGCGCGGGCCTCCGCGCGCAACCACATCTCGAGCGTCGTCAGTGGACAGATTGCGCCGAGCCAGGCTTGAGCGGCGACGACCCCGATCGCGGCGAGATGCGCGATTCTGAACCAGAGGGCATTGACCCACGCCCAGCCGAGCATATTCCCGAAAATGACAAGAACGAGGCCGCCGACAACGAACACGACGATCGCCGCATGCAGAACGAGCACGGCATCCGCAAGCAACTGGTACGGCATTGGTCAGGCGTTATTCAGCGTGGCCTCGACCTTCTCGAGAAACTCGGGCCATCCAGTAAAGTGACCCGGATCCCAGACGGAGCGGATGAACGCCTGGGCCTGCTCGGAAGACCACTCGCCGCGAGCCCGGGCATACAGCGAATAGAATACGCTGACGCGGTAATTGGCCGCGCAATGCACGAGCACCTTCTTGTTGCGCACCTCGTCCATGACACGCACGAAGGATTCGTAATCCTCGGGACGGGGCGCGCCGAAATCGACCGGGATGCAGTGGAACTGGATGCCTTGCCGCTTCACGATCTGTTCCTCGCCGGGAACCGCATAGATGCTGTCAGGCGGCAACAGGTTGATGACGGCCTCAAAGCCTTCCGATCCCAGGGCCGCCAGCTGGTCCTCGGACAGCGAACCGGACGTCGCAACGCGTTCATCAACCCTCCGGTAATTGCGCGCCTGTTCAACGCTCATGGGGGGTTGCCACACTGACGCTCACTGGATCGGCCGGTCTGACCCTGCCGCCCGACACAATTCTCGCGCGCAGCCCGGCGCGATGAACCATTTTGGGCAGAACTTCCCTGGCTGCCAATTTGGCGATGTGCGCGCATGGCTCGCAGAGACGGATGCCTTCGAGGGCCACTTCGCCGACATGGAAGCTCGCGCCGACCAGGGTATTCAGATCGACATCCGCGGTGACGATGTTCCGCCGCAATGCGCCATACTCGAGCGCCAGCCCGGTGGAACGGTTGAACTCGTCTATTTTTTCTGCCTCGATCAAGGTGACTTCAGCGTCGGGGCGCCCTTCCAATTCTCCGGAAAACGTTCCTTTGGCGAAATAATAACGGTCACCCACGATTCCCCGGCCCGCTTCCAGTTGCGCCTCCACCACCGCTTCCATCGGTGCTCCGGCTTCGGGAGCGATATAGACGGCAGTGACTCGTCCAGTCATGCTTTCACGTCGTTTGACGCCTTGGCCATCATACGCCCGCTCCAGTTCCTCAATGTTGATCTTCGCTCTGCTACTCAAACCAGATCTCAATCTCGTAGCCGTATGGATCTGAGACGTAGGCGAACGGGAAGCCAGGAGAGAATTCGCCGCGCCTCAGGATACGGCCGCCAGCACGTTCGACTTCGGCGACCGCAAGGTCAATATCAGCGGCTTTTGTGAGCCGAAATCCGAAGTGCGAAATCCCGCCGACAATTCCAGCGGCTGAGGCGGCCTTCTCAAACGCGATTACATCGTAAGGCCCTGGGCCTTGAACCTGGATTTGGTTTTCATCACGAAAGTACTCGCGGACACCGAAAACTTCAGTGTAGAACTTCAACGATCGCTCAGGATCTTGGACCGCAAGGGGGATGTGCGTAAGCCCGTGTGTCCTGACCATCGGAACCTATCGCGTTGTTTTCATTGGGCCCAACGCTCCGGTTCAGCGGCGGGCCGCGCAGCGGACCGTCCGCTGCAACCGGTTGTTAGGCGTTGCCACGCTTCATGCCTTAGCGCTCGCGGCCCGGTGTAAGCGCACGATGTCTTCGGTCGTGATCTTGTCGCCCAGCGCCATGAACTCCTTGACCATCTCCTCACGCAGTTGTGGCGCACGGGCTCGGTCGGCCGCCGCCAGTGCAGCACGCAATTCGTCGGCGCTGAGTTCCGAGCAGTAGGCCCTGGTAATGGGTTGCTGTCGCCAGGACTCGGCGAGAGAGCCGCCGTCAATGGCGTCGAATCCAGTGTCCTCGACGAGCGACATGACAGCCTTCTTGGCCGCCGGGTCGTCGCCCGCCACTGAGAGCGCGATACGTCCTTCGGCCCCTGCGGGTAGCCCTTTGCCTGCCAAGACTACGGCGAGGACGTTATTCCAAGCCTTGATCACGGGATGACCGATTTGCTCAGACACCCACAAGCTCTCAATCTGGCCGTCGTCAATGGCGGGGATCTGTCCGTCGCGAACCGGAAAGTAGTTCGAGGTGTCGGCCACGACCACGTCATCCGGCAATCTGGCGATGAATTCCCTTAGGAGCGGTAGCTTGGCAAAAGGAATCGAAAGGATGACGACATTCACGCCTTGCGTGGCGTCCTGCGCCGGTACCGCCTTTGCCCCCGTCTCGTCGGCGAGGTTCTTCAAAGTTTCCGGCCCTCTGGAGTTAGCAATGAGAACGGAATGTCCCGCCTTGGCGAGTTTTCGTGCAAGGGTAGAGCCGATGTTGCCGGCGCCGATGATGCCGATTTTCATGCTCTTGCTCCTATCGTGCGCCGTTCAGGCGATTTGCTCAGCAACGCCTAACGTCGCCGATGAGCCGCGCGGGCTACCGAACTAAAATCTACATGCTGATATGTCACCGCGTCGGTTCCATTGGCTGGTTAGGGGGGCGCTTTCAAACTGCCGCATGAACTCTTCGTGAGTTTTCCGCCCTTTGCGCAGATTGCAACTTGCGCATGAGAGCGCGAGATTCCCGCGCCAGTTTGTGCCCCCTCTCGAAATTGGTCGCTTATGCTCCAAGTGAGATTCGCCTATCGTGATCGTTTGTTCGCAGTAAAAGCACACTAGCGATTCGCCATCCTCAGATAATTCAGCAATCAGATGCTCTTTAAGCGGTCTGGAAGCACTTCTAATCGCTGGGGATTCCTCTAAATAGCGAAGGCGCTTCTCGTACTTTCTTTTAGCTACCCTTTCTTGTCGTTCGATCGCTTTGATTTTGCGTTGAGTTCGAGATTTCTCGTAGCCTTCTACTGCCTCGGCCTCCGCTTGCTTTTGCAGCGCCCGATAGCGTTCAAGGGCGTCCGCCAAGGCTCGATTTGCAACATCGAGGTCAGCCTTAAGCGGTTCTACTGCTTCCCTGCGGTATTCAGTAGCGAAATCAAAGAAAGCCCGTAGCTTCGATGATATCGGCTCAGCTTTTAGTGCGGCCAGGTATGCTTCACGTGTTTCGTCGCGGACCGCCCTCAGGCAGCTGACCTGCTCACCGTGCTCG